>JAYYDY010000001.1:0-4770 GCA_036160375.1 Thermoplasmatota archaeon
GTTTCAGTGGCCCCCGCTTGAGCACCGTCCAGATGGACAGTTTCTGCGACCGGCCTTGCGAGAAAATCCATCGCGCGTTCGCCTCGGGATTGGAGGGTGCGAAACGGTCGCCAAGTCCGAGGTCGTCGACCAGACGCCAAAACGCAGGGTGAGCTCGAGTCGCGTTCACAGCCACGTCGCACACCCAATCATCTTGGGTCCATGTTTCAATGACGCCCCCGAGTCGATTGCCCTTTTCGATGAGTTCAACGTGAACGTCCGGGCGTTTCGAGGCGATTCGGTAAGCCACCGTTAACCCGGAGAGACCGCCGCCGACCACACAAACGGTGGACGAACGTGGGAGGTCGGTTGCTACACGAAGAGGACGGCGCAGTTCATCGCCGTAGCGAACCCATTCCTCCACCGAAGCCACGCCATCACCCGTTGAGCCAATCCACCGGTTGACGAAGGACCTCGAGCAGAGCGGCCTCGTCCGACCCGTCCTCCACCTCATGACAATATTCCCACCGTGCCGTCAGTGGGAGCGACATCAGAATGCTCTCAATTCGACCGTTGGTCGTCAGACCAAACTTCGTCCCTCGGTCGTACACGAGGTTGAATTCGACGTAGCGGCCGCGTCGGACTTGCTGCCACGCTTTCTGCTCTGGTGTGAACGGCATGGTCATTCGCCGCTCTACGATGGGGAGGTAAGCATCGAGGAAATGGGACGCACAATCCTCAACGAACGCAAAACATGCAGCCTTGCTCTGTGCCCGCAAGTCATCAAAAAAGACACCACCAACGCCTCGGCGCTCACCTCTGTGCTTGATGTGAAAATAATCGTCGCACCATGCTTTGTAGGCCTCATAATCAGCGACTTCATGGCGGTCGCAAACCGATTTGTGGACCTGATGAAAGTGTTTAGCATCGTCCTCAAAGAGGTAGGACGGCGTCAAGTCAGCACCGCCGCCAAACCACCAACTTCCTTCGACCACACCCTCGCCTCGCTCAAAATATCGGTAGTTGGCATGGACCGTGGGCGCCATCGGATTGTGAGGGTGGAGCACGAGGCTGATTCCTGTGGCAAAGAAGTCCAAATCATCTCCTTCGAGATCGTGCCCTCCACCCATTTTGGCGGCCGCTTCAGGACTCAGCGTTCCGTGGACGACGCTCACGTTCACGCCTGCTTTTTCGAACACCTTGCCCTCAGAAAAAACTCGGCTTCGCCCGCCGCCACCTTCCTCACGCGTCCACTCATCTTCACGGTACGTTGAATCGTCAAGTGAGGCGATGGCATCGCAGATGGTGTCTTGGAGCTGATGCACCATGTCGACCATGGTTTGCCTCATGCAGATTCACCCGTGATCAGTCGCAACACAGCCTCAACGCAGTCAATTTGTGCACCCGGAGCAAAGCCGTGGCCGAGGTTGAACACATGGCCTGGTGCATCGCCCGCTTCATCGAGGACGCGTTGAGCCGCGGTACGAGCCGCCTCGGGCGAGCCGTGCATTCGGGAGGGGTCGAGGTTTCCTTGGAAGGCAAAGCGGTCGCCAAACGAGGTGCGGTTGGCACGCAGGTCGTCCCTCCAATCAAGGGACAGGGCATCAATGTCGAGCGATCGGATGGATTCGTGAAGGTGGCCGCTGCCCTTGGCGTAATGAATGAGCGGAACCTTGCGCTCCGCTCGTTCGCGGAACACCTCGATGGCTCGTTGGGTGGCTGGGAGCGCCATTCGCTCATAATCCTCAACGGACAGCAAACCTGCCCACGTATCGAACAACTGAACTGCATCGGCACCGCCGTGGTTCACCTGGTCAGCCAGCAAGTCGCCCACGGCTTCAGCCATGTGAAGGAGCACGCGCTGTGCCTCGTCAGGCTTGGAGAACACGGTTGCACGCGTGTTGTGGAATTCCTTGTCGCCCGTACCACCTGCCATGAGGTACAGGGACGTGGTCCACGGGCATCCTGCAAAACCCAACCTTGCAATGTCGTCGTTGTCCTCACCGATGGCCCTGAGCGCATCAGCTGCCCAAGGGGCGTGTTGACGAGCCGAGAAGGCCGTCCAATCGTCGACGTCATCGAACGAAAACGGTTCGATGCGGATACCTCCGCCGTATTCGACGTCATAGCCCAAGGCCGGAAGCGGTGTGAGAATGTCGCTGAACACGATGGCGGCGTCGATGGAGCCGTAGCGATGAATGGGTTGCATGGTGATGGTTGTGCACAGGTCAAGGTCCTGACAGCGTTCCCAAAACGAGTGCTCCGCAGCGAGTTTTCGGTATTCAGGAAGATGGCGTCCTGCCTGGCGCATGAACCAGACCGGGGTACGGTCGACGGGCTGACGATTCAGGGCAGCAACAATTCGCTCTTTCCCGTTCATGCGGTCAACTCCATGTGCGAGAGGGCATCGTCCATCGCCGCAACCAGGCCGCGAATGTGACCCTCATCGTGCGCCGTGGAGATGAAGCCGATTTCATACGCAGAAGGCGCCAACATGTAGCCTCGGTCGAGCAAGGCACGGTGCACATCAGCGTACAGGCCTGCTGCGTCCTTGGCGATTTGGTCGGCTCGAACGGCGGGTTGGCCGTTACCGGGCGACATCCAGAACAGACTTTCACGACGAACGAGGCGCATCGGGTTGCCGTGCTTTTCCAGTACGATGTTCATCTCCTCCTCGAGCAGGGCCCCGAGGGATTCCATGTAGTCATAGGCGGCTTCGTCAAGCAGGTCAAGCGTCGTGGCGCCAGCGGCCATGGCCAGTGGGTTGCCGGAAAGGGTGCCCGCCTGATAGACGGGCCCGAGGGGCGAGAGTTGTTCCATGATTTCGTGGCGGGCTCCGTAGGCGCCCACGGGCAAACCGCCACCGATGACTTTCCCCAGCGCCGTGAGGTCGGGGGTGACGCCGCACAAATCGCCGTAGCTGCCTTCTTTGAAACGGAAGCCGCTGATGACCTCGTCAAAGACGAGCAAGGCGCCGTGCTCATCGCACAGACGACGCAGACCCCGGAGGAATTCAGGCCGTTGAATCAGCAGGCCGTTGTTGGCTGGTAGCGGTTCAATGACCACAGCGGCGATGTCCTCTCCGTGCTCGCTGAACAAGAACTCCACCGCCTCGAGATCGTCAAGCGGGCAGATTAGCGTGGTGGCCACGGTGTCTTGAGGGATGCCAGGGCTGCTGGCGATGCCGAAGGTAGCCAACCCGCTTCCTGAAGACACCATCAGCGCATCAACGTGACCGTGGTAGCAGCCTTCAAACTTCACCAGCATGTCGCGGCCTGTGTAGCCTCGAGCCAACCTCACGGCGCTCATCACCGCCTCCGTGCCTGAGGAAACGAAGCGAACTTTGTCCATGTGGGAGAACCGCTTCTTGACCCGCTTGGCCAGTTCAATCTCACCGAGGTGCGGTGCACCGAAGGACGTCCCGTTGAGCATTTTTTCGTGAACCGCCCCGATGATGGCAGGGTGGGAATGGCCGTGGATGAGCGGACCCCAGGACTGAACAAAATCAACCAGCACGTTTCCGTCCACGTCCGTGACATGGGCGCCCGAGGCTTTTTCGAAGTAAATGGGATTGCCATGCACCGATTTGAACGCCCGAACCGGGGAGTTGACGCCACCCACCAAGTGCGAAAGCGCCTCGTGATGAAGTGCATCGGATTTGCTGCGGTTCATGCGTTCACCTCACTTGACCCAACGCTTCCTTGCTGCCTCACGAGCGTGGTAGGACACCACGACGTCAGCCCCCGCTCTTTTGAACGCTGTCAAGACTTCAACGACCATCCGTTCTCGGCTGGCTTCGTCGCTGGTGGCGTTCATGACCATGGCATATTCACCGCTCACGTTGTACACTGCGACGGGGCGAACAACGTTGTCAGCGACCTTTCGAAGCACGTCGAGGTAAGGGAGGCCTGGTTTGACCATGAGAATGTCAGCCCCTTCGGTCTCGTCCAAATTGGCTTCCAAGACGGCCTCCTCGTACCCCGAGCGGATGTCCATTTGATGCGTGGCACGATCGCCGAACTCCGGACTGGATTGGGCAGCATGTCGGAACGGACCGTAAAACGATGAGGCGTACTTGACCGAGTAGGAAAGAATGCCCGTGCTGGTCAAGTCTGCTGCTTCAAACGCCGTGCGAATAGCCGACACGCGTCCGTCCATCATGTCGGAGGCGCAGACGTAGTCAGCACCTGCTTCGGCGTGAGACAGAGCGATGTTGACCAGCACGTCCACCGAAGCATCGTTGACGATGTCGCCTTCGTGCATCAACCCGCAGTGGCCGTGGTCCGTGGCGGTACAGAGGCACACGTCGGTCATGACGACAAGGTCGTCGCCATGCACCGCTTTGAGTTCCAAAACAGCGCGGTGCAAGTGCGAGGAAGGGTCGTGGGCATGGCTGGCATGAGCGTCTTTGTGTTCGCTCGCCACCACGCCGAACAGCATCACGGCCCGCAGCCCGTGTGCGAGGTCTTCTTCCACGGTGTTCAGAAGCACATCAACCGACTGCTGGTGAATGCCGGGCATGCCCTCGATGGGTTGGTCGACGTTCTCACCGGCCACAACAAAGTGGGGTTGAACCAAAGAAGAGAGCATCGAACCACCAAAGAGCAACTCGCGACGGGCTGCCGTCCAGCGATTGATTCGGGGTCTGATGTGCATCTCAATCCGTCCTGTGCTCTTGCCACCATTCCACCAGTGAATCCGACGTCGGCCCGCTCAACACCGAAACACGCGCTTCGCTGAAGTGGTCCAAAGAGAGGATGGTTGAGCGTGCATTTTCTCCCATACAAAGAA
>JAYYDY010000002.1:0-14445 GCA_036160375.1 Thermoplasmatota archaeon
ATCGAGAGTTCCAACTCGGGGTCTTCGACGTCGTCCAACTTGTCCATCACGGCTTCTTTGGTCGTCATGCGGTTCACTCCATGCTGGCCCGGATCTCGTCCATCACCTTGTCGTACATGTTTCGAAAGCCGTTGGAGCGGCTCGGTGTGAGGCTGTTGAGCAAGCCCATTTCCTCGGCAAAATCCACGGGAATCAGGGCTGCTTGGGCAGGTGCCAATCCTTCGATAGCGATGCTGAGCACGCCCATGAGGCCCTGAACCAGCTTGGCATCAGCGGCCCCCACCATGTGAACGAGTCCGTCGTTCACGCCAATACGGACGTGAGCCTCGGACTGGCAACCACGGATGCGAGTGTCGTCGGTCCACTCGTCGGTGGGAAGCAGCACGACCTCATCGGCCAACTCGAACACCATCTCGAGGCGTTCTCGTTTGTCAGTGACCTCCTTGAATTCTTCAATGAGTTCTTGAAGAGCCTCCGGGTAGAACGTCATGCGAATTTCTCCGTGATTTCCTTGAGTTCCTTCACCAAACCCTCGGCTTCCTCTCGGGTGTTGTAGACGTAGAAGGACGCCCGCACCGTTCCCGAAATGCCGAGTCGGGTGAGCAGGGGTTGAGCGCAGTGATGGCCGGTGCGCACGGCGTAGCCGCGGGCGTCGAGCAGGTGAGCCATGTCCTCGCTGTTGATGGTGGGGTGGAGGAAGGAGACCACGGCAGCGTCGTGTTCGCCGTGCCGGCCATACACGCTCATGCCCATGTTGCGAAGTTCCTCGGCCACCCACGAAGCGATGTCCACCAAGCGGGCGTGCTCGGCGTCCAAGTCAAAGGAATCCATCCAGTCCAAGGCCGCCGACCAGCCGATGGCTTCGGCGATCCGGGGTGTGCCGGCTTCGAACTTGTGCTCGTTGGTCTGGTAGGTGGAGCCCTCCACGGTGACCGTTTCAATCATGTCGCCACCGCCCATGAACGGCTTCATTTCTTCAAAGGCCTCGGGCTGGACCAGCAGCGCACCGATGCCGGTTGGGCCGCACATTTTGTGCGCTGAGAACGCCATGAAGTCGGCACCAAAGGCTGTGAAATCCACGGTGGAATGCGGAACGCCTTGCGCCGCATCGATGAGCACTTTGGCCCCCGCTGCATGAGAGGCGGCGATGATGTCCTCAAGCGGGTTGCGAACGCCCAACACATTGGAGGTGTGGACCACACAGACCAGTTTGGCCCCGGGGAGAGCATGGGCGAACGCTTCCATGTCGAGGGTGAAATCGGGCATCACCGGGACGTAGCGCAACTCAATGCCTCGCTCCTCAGCCAGCATTTGCCAGGGAACGATGTCAGAGTGGTGTTCCATCTCCGTGAGGATGATCGCGTCGCCTTTCTCCAGGTTGGCTCGACCCCAGGCGTGGGCGACGAGGTTGATGGCTTCGGTCGTGCCGCTGGTGATGATGGCTTTCTCGGCGTTGAAGCGCTGCTTGAGTTTCGTGCGGCAGGATTCGTAGCCTTCGGTGGCTTCGCCTGCGAGGGTGTGGACTGCACGGTGCACGTTGGCATTGGACTCGGAGTAGTACGCATTCATCGCGTCGATGACGACCTTTGGTTTCTGGGTCGTCGCAGCGTTGTCGAGGTAGACCAGCGGATAGCCGTTCACCTCACGCTGGAGGATGGGGAATTGCGCTCGAAGAGACATGACCTCACCGCTTCAATTCGCACTCCAAATGAACCGTGAGACGGGTCCGCATTTCGTCAACGAGCGTTTGGTTGTCGAGGCTGGAGAATCCGTCCTGCATGAAGCCCTCAATCAGGAGAGCAACGGCCGATTCCTCGTCCAAGCCACGGCTCATGAGGTAGTGAAGTTGTTCTTGGTTCACGGGGGCGCTCGCAGCGCCGTGGGCCGCGGCCACTTCATCAGCGAGGACCTCGAGTTCGGGAATGGCTTCAGCACGTGCTTTTTCAGAGAGCAAGAGATTCTTGAACACTTGACCCGCATCGCAGTGGTTGGCGTGTTCGGCAATGGAGAGCAGGCCGGTGGCAATGGAATGGCTCTGGTCGTCGCAAGCGGCGTGAATGTTGAGCGAAGAATCCGTGTGGGGGACGTCGTGGTGAATCTCGATGTGGTGATCCACGTGGCGCTGTCCGGAACCGTGCACCGAAATGGCTTGGGTGAGGGCACCGCCGGATGCGGTGAAGTGCGTGCGTACATCGCTCTTGCAGCGGAACCCACCGATGGACAAACCGGCCAGTTCAAGCGACGCATCGCGGTTCACAACCCAGTCCTCGCAGTGGAGGAGTTTGCCGTTGGAAGCGAGTTCATTGACCAGTCCGAAACCTGCACGAACGTTCGCACCAATCTCGCCGGTGATGTGGAGGCCGGTCCAGTCGGATTCACCCGAAAGGTGGAGCATGACGGTGACGTCGTGCTTCAAGGAGAGGTGGAGGTGGCCCACCGCAACATGGCCAGAAGCCACGGCTTGGAGGTGAACGACGTCAACTTTGCCGGTGGATTCGTAGGTCCATGCCGAGCCACCGAGTTCACTTAGAAACACACGGCCGATGTCTTCGGCGTTGACGATGCGTGGGGCGCCCTCAACCAGTTCGCCACCTTCAACAATGTTGAACCGAATCCCTGAGGCATCAGGGACTTCCTCGATGTTAGAGGGGTGAATGCGTGCCCATGGAGTGTATCGCCACAGATGAAGAGCACGGGAGGGAACGGCCATGTCGGCATACTTCATCCGATGGAACCCTCCATTTCCAACTCGAGCAACTTGTTGAGTTCCACGGCGTATTCCATGGGGAGTTCACGGGTAAACGGTTCGAAGAATCCGTTGACGATGAGGCCCATGGCTTCCTCTTCGGAGAAGCCGCGGCTCATGAGGTAGAACAGCTGGTCGCCCGACACCTTCGAGACGCTGGCTTCGTGTTCGAGATCGGCCGTTGAGTTACCAACTTCCATCGTCGGGTAGGTGTCCGAGCGAGAATCGCTGTCAAGCATGAGCGCATCACAGACAATCTTGGAGCGGCAGCCGTGCGATTTGGGGGTCACTTGGAGCATGCCACGGTAAGAGGAACGACCACCGTTCTTCGAAATCGATTTTGAGAGAATGTTGGACGTCGTGTTGGGCGCCAGGTGGTGCACCTTGGCGCCAGCGTCTTGGTGCTGACCTGCGCCAGCGTACGCCACTGAGATCACCTCAGCGTGAGCACCTTCGCCCTTGAGGAGAACGGCCGGGTACTTCATCGTCAACTTGGAGCCGATGTTGCCGTCCACCCACTCCACGGTGGCGTTTTCATGGGCGACCCCTCGCTTGGTGACCAGGTTGTAGACGTTGGCCGACCAGTTCTGGATGGTAGAGTAGCGAATCTTGGCCCCTTTCATGGCGATGAGTTCAACCACGGCGGAGTGGAGGGAGTCGGTGGAGTAGGTGGGTGCCGTGCAGCCCTCGACGTAGTGAATGCTGCTGCCTTCGTCGGCAATGATGAGCGTTCGCTCGAACTGGCCCATGTTTTGGGCGTTGATGCGGAAATAGGCTTGGACCGGCATTTCAACGTGAACGCCTTTCGGGACGTAGATGAAGGAGCCACCCGACCACACGGCCGTGTTGAGGGCGGAGAATTTGTTGTCGCTGTAGGGAATGACCGTGCCGAAATACTTCTTGACGATATCAGGGTGTTCCTTGAGCCCGCTGTCCATGTCGAGGAAGAGCACACCTTGGGCTTCCAAGTCCTCACGGATGGAGTGGTACACCGCCTCGGATTCGTATTGGGCCGTCACACCACCCAACCACTTTTGCTCGGCTTCGGGGATGCCCAGGCGGTCAAAGGTTCGCTTGATGTCGTCGGGCACGTCGTCCCAATCTTTCTCGGTGGCATCCGAAGAGCGGAGGAAGTAGGTGACGTTGTCAAAGTCAATGTTGTTGAGTTCGCCGCAGTTGCCCCAGTCGGGCATCTCGCGCTCGACGAAGTGATGGTAGGCTTTGACACGGATGTCGGTCATCCACTCGGGCTCGTCCTTGAGCGCCGAAATGTCTCGGACCACCTGCTCGGAGAGGCCTTTGTCGAACCGGATGGTGGCATTCTCAGGGTCGTGGAACCCAAACTGGTAGTCACCGACCGCCTCTCGTGCTTCGTCGCTCATGTTCAGGCCTCCGTTGCAGTTTCGAGCCACTCGTAGCCCTGCTCTTCGAGTTTGAGCGCCAGTTCTGGTCCACCGGACTGCACGATGGTGCCATCGATCATGACATGGACAAAGTGGGGTTGAACGTGATCCAGCAATCGCTGGTAGTGGGTGATGATGAGACAGCCAGCTTCGGGTGCGACGCTGTTGATGCCTTTGGCTACGATGCGAAGCGCATCGATGTCCAGTCCTGAGTCGGTTTCATCGAGGAGGGCCAAGGTCGGTTTGAGAAGGAGCATCTGCAAGATTTCCAGTCGCTTCTTCTCGCCGCCGCTGAAACCGTCGTTGACGTAGCGAGACAGCACGGATTTCTGCATCTCAAGGGTGGCCATGGCACTGTTGAGTTCCTTGCGGAATTCACGACCCTTGAGCGGTTCGTCTCGGACCGACTGCACGGACTTCTTGAGGAAGGTGCCGACCTGTACGCCGGGAATGACAGCGGGGTACTGGAAGGACAAGAACATACCAGCACGGGCTCGCTCAAACACGCTCATCTCGTCGATGTTCGTGCCCATGTAGTGGATGGAACCCTCGGTGATTTCGTAGGCAGGGTGGCCCATGATGACGCTGGCGAGCGTGGATTTTCCTGCGCCGTTGCGTCCCATGATGACGTGGATTTCTCCACGATTGATGGTCAAGTCCATGCCGTTGAGGATGGGCGTATCCTCCACGCTGACGTGGAGGTTTTCAACACGCAGGATTTCCTCGGCCATGTTCATCCCTGCTTTGCCGTCTCGTCTCTCCTTTATCAAGGAATGTAGTTCCCATGTGCTGACCGGTTTCTGGGATGTAACCACCTCTTCGATTTCGTGATGGAGTGGGAGGGTTGAAGTCATTCAGCCCGAGGGAGAGACATGGATGACGATTTGGTGGCCAAGTACGCCGCTGAAGCCAAAGCCGCCATGGAGGCTGAAGCCGCACGCCGGGTGGCGGAATCAACTGACCCTGAGGAGGAAGAACGGTTGCGCAACGCATCGCTTCACGACCTCACCGAAACAGAGCATTTCGTTCCCGCTCTCCTCGCACGGCTGGGTGCCGTTCGGGCTGCCCTTGACGGGCACGGCGGCGGCATCGCCGTTTCCCGAATTGAGCATCAAGAGGGCTCCCTCGACCTCGTGCTGGACTTGACCGGCGCCTGCCTTTCGTGCGGTGCTGCACCCGGCACCCTAGAAGGCGTGAAAGGGGACCTCGAAGCCGATGCTGAAGTCCATCGAATTCGTTTCTCGTCCGCCCTTCTCGATACGTTTGACGACCTGGGGCGGGAGTTCATTCTCGCTCACGGAAAAGTGGAATTCGTTGACATCCCAAACGACGAGGCAGCGGTGTGATGTGGCGAGCCTTTCAATAAAGGCAGGCTGGAGGCCACAGCATGGCAGCGTGGAGCGATGAGCGACGGGACGATCCCGCGCCGTGTCGTGAACAAGACCACGGTCGATTTGAGGTGACCCAGCGTGACGGGCGAGCTCGGCTGGGCCGCCTCCATACGAACCACGGCGTCCTCGAAACCCCTGCGCTGCTCCCGGTTGTCAACCCAAACATTCGAACCATTGAGCCAAGGGTCATGTGGGACAAATACGGCATTCAAGCCCTCATTACGAACTCCTACATCATGTGGAAGCACGAGGACCTGCGCACGGTCGCCCAACGAGATGGCGTTCACGGCCTGCTGGATTTTCCCGGCGTAATCATGACCGACTCAGGTACTTTCCAATCCTACGTCTACGGCGACGTTGAAGTGGGCGTGGACGAAATCGTGGCCTTTCAGCGTTCCATTGGCGTGGACATCGCCACCATGCTCGACGTCTTTTCGCGCCCCGACATGAAGATGGCCGAGGTGGAGCACGCCGTTCGAGAAACTGAAGCACGAGCGGCGCAGAGTTTGGAGGCGGCAGGCACCACCATGCTCAACGGACCCATTCAGGGCGGCATTTTCAGAGAACTGCGCCACATATCAGCCCAACTGATGGGGCAGCATGACTTCGCCGTCCACCCCATCGGTGGTATCGTGCCTGTCATGGAACAACAACGCTACAAGGACTATGCGAAGATCATGATGGCGACCCTTCCGCTGCTCCCACCGGACCGACCGGTCCACATGTTTGGCTGCGGCCATCCGATGCTGTTTCCCATGTCCGTTGCGCTTGGAGCCGACCTCTTCGACTCAGCCGCCTACGCCCTCTTTGCCCGGGACGGCCGGTTGCTCACGCCGTGGGGTACCGAACGCATTGACGAGCTGGTGGACTGGCCGCTGTTGATGCCGTGTGTGGTGGGAACCACACCGGCTGATGTTCGTGCCATGGAGGCAGAAGCCAAGGAACAGTTGCTGGCCCATTTCAACCTCGAAGTAACGCTTGCCGAACTCGCTCGATGCAAACAAGCGGTGCGAGACGGACGCATCTGGCAGCTCGCTGAACAGCGAAGTCATCAGCACCCGGCCCTGCGCGAAGCCTACCTCTGGCTGACCACATCACCCTCACTGCAACGAGGCGTCCGGCCTGAGAAATTCTACACCGACCGTGACGCTGCCCGAGACATCGACCGGGACCAAGGCATGTGGGAGGATGCGTGGGACTGGATGGTGTGGAGTCAGCAAACACCTCGGGTCGGCGGCGTTCAATGGGGCGGCGACGACACGTTCAGTCGACCTCACATCGCCAAGGCACGACGCCATCTTCACATGCGCTGGACGCACGATGCCGACGTTGCACACGCCGTTATCTTTCACGGGATTCGCGGACCGTTCCGAGAGCGCATCAACGACCTGCTCGAATGGTTGAACGTCCACCACCCGAACGTGCAACCGATGGTCCTGACCCCGCTAGGCCTCATTCCAGCCTCGCTGGAGGACCTGAACCCCTTCGCCCACCTCGATGCGCCACCATGGGTCCTTCGTCATGAACCCGAGGCGGCGTGGATCGAACGAGAACTGCAACGCTTGGGGATGGACGGCGTACCGTTCGCCACCGTGGACGTGGCTGGTGATGGTCTGAAACAACGGCTGGCTGCTTCACTGACGACGCTGGGGTTGCACAACGACGTTCACGCACCGTTGACCCTTGAGGAACGGGATACAGCCCGGCACCAATTGCGCACCAAGCAAGGGCACGACAAACAGATGGTTCTGCTCAACGTTGGCCATGAGGTGGCTCATGACGTCATGAACGGTGCCACCTTTGTGGTCAACCGTGAGGGCCGCATGAAGAACATCAACAACACAGCGGGTGAACACCTGTTCAGTCCACGCCTTCGCGACGGTGGCTTGTCGATGGCCACGGCCGGTGCCCAGGCCCTCTTTGAGCGACGCAGCGAACCGTTACCTTCTGCCTTGCCACGTACCGAATGGTGGGGGCACAGCGGCCTAGGCCCCGCTGTGGTCATCGTGGACGATGATGCGGAGCCTTTTGTCCGCAAAGGACGCAACGTGTTCCACGGGTTCGCCCTGGCTTGCGACCCGTGGTTGGCACCCGGCGAGCCCTGCCTCATCGCCAACCAAGCCGGTGAATTCCTCGGCCACGGTGTTTCTCAGTGTACGTCAACCGAACTCGCAAGCCTCAGCAAAGGCATCGCCGTCAAAACACGGGGCGGTGTTCGTCGCTGAACGACAACCGTGCAGTGAAAGGCTTCATGAGGCGCCTTGACCACCCGTAGAGGTGAGGACCATGACGGGTGAACCCATCATCCATACCAAGGATTTGACCAAATCCTACGGCCCTCACGTTGCCTTGGACAACCTCAACATCTCCATTCCCAGCGGTGCTACGGGCCTGTTGGGGCAAAACGGAGCGGGAAAATCGACCTTCCTCAAGACCATCCTCGGACTGATTCAAGCCACCTCAGGGGAAGGGAAGGTGCTCGGCTACGACATTCGCCATCAGGGCGTGGACATTCGCCAGCGCATCGGCTACATGCCCGAATACGACGCCTTGAATCCGGACATGGACGCCATTCATCAGGTTCGATATTCGGGAGAACTCCTTGGCATGAACCCGACCGTGGCCATGAATCGAGCGCATGAAGCGCTCCAGTTTGTTGGCATTGGAGAACAGCGCTACCGAGAAATTGGGAGTTTCTCAACCGGCATGAAACAGGCGACAAAGTTGGCCTGTGCCATCATCCACGACCCTGACTTGCTCATCGCTGACGAACCGTCCAACGGCCTCGATATGAAGGCCAGGGAATTCATGATCTCCACGCTCAACAACATGGTTCACGATGCCAACCGGTCCGTGTTGATGGCCAGCCATCTGATGGACGATGTTGAGCGCGTGTGCGAGAACATCTTTCTCCTTCACAAAGGGACGCTGGCGGCTCAGGGGAAAATCGAGGACCTGAAGGCGATCGACCGGGAAATCGAAATTCACGTGTGGGGCAGGGCGACGCCGCTGGAGCAGCGCCTGCTCGCTGACGGGCTCAAGGTTCGTCGTGAGGGACGCGTCATGCGCATCGCCCACACCAGCGAAGACACCACCACCGCCATCCTTCGTGCTGCAGCAGAGGTGGGTGCGCAAGTCCGGCGCATGCACGAATACGAAGCCTCCCTCGAGGACCTCTTCCTCGCCATCATGGACAACCTCGGCTACAGTGTCAAATCGAGCGACGACCTGCTTCGTTCACCGATCGAAGCGCGACGGGTGGACGCACCTCAATCGATGGGAGGCGGGGGCGCATGACCGAAGACTCCCTGTCACCCGAAGCACCGGCCCCCTCGCCTGAAGCACCGGTCACCGGCCAAGCGCGCATGGATGTGGCTTGGGGCTCCAACACCGGTGATGAGCACCCAGAGGAGGTCAAATCGGCGAACACCGCACAAAGCGGCCAAATTTTCGAGCAGCACTACACGCCGTGGACGGGTCAACTCAATCCAAGGTGGATGCGCAACTGGGCGATTCTTCGCCATCATCTGCTCGGCATTTTCCGCAAAGGTCACCGACCCTGGACCATGCCCACGCGAATTTTCATCCTGATCGCCTTCCTCGCCTCGCTCTCCGATGCCGGCATGACCTTGCTCTCAGGCCTCGTTGGCAGTTCGGAATTCCATTCCCTCTTCGGCGTGAGTCGAGACAACCTCTACGGTCACGTGCTCGGATTCTTCCCTCGAAACGTGCTCTACTACCCCATCGTAGCGGCCCTGCTCGTGGGAGGGGTCATCTCGGAGGACCGACAACACGGCACCTCGGCCCTGTACTTCTCGCGACCGGTCTCCCGTTTCGACTACGTCGGCATGAAGTTCCTTTCTGTGGCCATTATCCAGGCCTTGGTGGTGCTGGTGACCTACGTGCTGTACTTCCTTGCAGAGGTGGTGGCCTACGGGCGAGGTTGGGCATGGATGGTCGACATCTTCCCGATGTTCCTCGCTGGTCTGTTGGCCGGTATGCTGCTCATTTTCACCTACACGAGCATCGGCCTCGGTCTGTCGAGTGTGTCCACGGGCCGATTTTTCCCCGGCATTGGTTTGTTGGCCATCGTCTTCGGAACGAAAACACTCGCCAGCATCGTGAAGAATTTATTCGAGCGGGAAATTCTCTATCTCATCTCGCCCTACGATTGCGCCGCCCACGTGGGCCAAGCCATCATCGGCACCCAAACGACCTACGACCAATATTCGTGGACCTATTCGCTCGTGGCGCTTGTGGCGATGAACGCCCTGGCGTTGTACGTGCTCTCCTCCCGCGTGGCTTCAATGGAGGTGACCCGAGAATGATGCCGGACATGACCCAGCAGGGTGCTGCCCAGGTTGCTCCCTTGCCGGAGGCCAATGCACCCGTGGTTTACTTCAACGGGGTATCGAAATCCTACGGTCGCATTCACGCGCTGAGCAACATCACCCTCGGCTTGAGCGGGGGCGTGACCGGCATCCTGGGGATGAACGGTGCAGGAAAATCGACCTTGTTCAAGCTCCTCATGGGAAAACTTCGACCCAGTGCAGGCCAAGTCAAGCTCTTTGGCATGGACCCTTGGAAGAACCCGGCGCCGTACGCCAACGTCGGCTTTGTGCCCGAACATGAGAAGATGCACGACTGGATGACAGCGCTCGAGTTCGTCAGCACCTTTGCTCGTCTTCACGGCATGACGAGAAGCGAAGCCGACCTTGAGGCAAAGCGGGTCTTGGAGTTCGTTGGTTTGAGCGACGTGGCAAACAAGGAGATTGGACGCTTCTCCAAAGGGATGCGACAGCGAACAAAAATCGCCCACGCCCTGGTCAACGACCCCGAACTCATCATTCTCGATGAGCCGCTGCAGGGATGCGACCCGTTGGCCAGAACCACCATCATGAACGTGATTCGAGAACTCGGAAAGCTGGGCCGAACCGTGCTCGTCAGCAGTCATATTTTGAGCGAAATCGAACGCATCACCGAGCAGATCATCATTCTTCACCAGGGCAAGTTGGTGGCCTTGGGCAACCTGCACGCCATCCGTGAACGGCTGGACCAAATTCCACATACGATTCGCATCATCGGTGAGGACGCTCGTGCCCTGGCCGGGGACCTTCTGGGGCACCCCGCCGTGTTTGGTGTCAGTTTCCCGACCGACCAAGAATTGCTGATCCAAACCTTCCATTTCGGACAATTGCATGCGGCCCTGCCAAGACTCATCGTCGAAAACGGCCACAAGGTCAGCATCATTGACAACCCCGATGACGACCTGGAATCCTTGCTTCACTACCTTGCCGGAGGGAACGCCTGATGTCCAAGAAGGCGATTCCAAGTTTGTGGAGCGGCATGGACCGCAAGGCCCTCGCGATTGGAGAATTTACCCTCCGTCAGCAACGGAAACGACTCTCCACGTGGGTGGTCCTGCTCGTGGGCATCGCCGCCATGGGCGTGTTGACCATGTTTTACGTCGACGCCATGACCCGGGATTACGAAGCCATCGACAACGACGGCGATTCCTACGACTGGGACGGTGATGGCTACCCCAACGGGCAAGAGAACCTCTACGGTACGGACATTTTCGATGCCGAATCCCATCCTGGCATACTGGACGCTTCCATCCTGCCCGACGACCCCAGTGTATGGATCGACGAGGACGACTTTGATTGGGACGCCCTCCAAGAGGGGAGCGTAGGTGTCGATGACAACGGGGATTGCGACCTTGAAAGCCGCACTGATTCCCAGAAAGACGCCAATCGGAACGGCATTCCATGCGACATCGAACTGGTAGAGGACCGGTACGGCGGAGGGTTCCGCGTCTTGAGCGACGGCAACGTTGACGAGGACCCCGACGACGAAGCCTACGCCCTTGAAGCCATTCACCGGAGCTTTGTCCTCGCCATTGGAAAACTGGGTGTGGTGTTCCTCATTGGCATCTTTGTTCCGCTGTTCATGGCGACCGGCCTCATCCGAAACGAAATGACCTCGGGGACCATGCATTTCATGCTCGCCAAGCCCATTGCACGAGGAGAGGTGTTCCTGTACCGTTTGCTCGGGTTCTATGCCCTTGCCTGGGTGTACCTCACCGTCCTCATTGCACTGCTCGCCCTCGTGGCGGGCTTGATGGGGCCGGGCGATGGATTCTACCGCTTCAGTGATTTGGGCGTCTGGATGTCGGTTTGGCTTGCAGCCGTGCTCGCCATCTCGGTGTACGGCATGTTGTTCTGCACCTTGGGGGTGTTGTGGAAGCACGGCATGGTGCTCGCCCTGCCGTTTGCCGCATGGGAACTGGGCATGATTTTGACCACGCTCGGGGCGCCCGATGCCGCCATTCTCCGATTCTCCGTGATTGGCTGGGCGATGAACATCGTCGACGCAGGGGCCGCTTTGGCCTGGCAGGACACCCCGCTGTTCATCCAAATGGGGATGTGGGGTGGTGGCAACGGTCCGTTGCAAGGAGCGGAAGCCCTCAACGTGTTTTGGTCCACACCCGGTCTTGATATCGGCGCCCTCGGAACGGTCGTTGTGTCCGTCCTGGTCCTCTTGTTCCAAGCCGCTGCGTGTTGGTTGTTGGGCAGCGTGCTGTTCAAGTCAAAGGAAATCGAGTGAGGGATGGGTGGACGACATGGAAGCCCCAGCGACCTTTCAGGGAGATTTCTCCACCATGTGGAAACTCGGTCTGCGCGAGCCCCTCTGGCACCTCACCTGGGACTGGTGGTGGTGGCTGGTCATGATCGACGACCCTGATGGCGAGGCGTGGGGCAAACAACTCATGGTGCTCTGGTCCACCAAAGACAACGACCGTGTTGAGGTCAACGGCACCCCATGGACACCCAACGGGCGACCGGGCTTCGACGAACACGGCGGCATGGTGATCGACGGCATGGTCTGCGCTTGGTGGTTTGACGGGCAGCGAATGCATGAACCCTACATCAAGCGGACATGCGATATGATCGCCATCGACGACAGCCATCCTGCATGGCCAGCATCAGGTGATGGCACTGGCGGAGGAGCGGTCGTCCCTTTGCTTCCCGATGACCTGTCAATGGGCCTTCACAGCGACAAACGCTCGTTTTGGTTGAACCTGCGCGGCGACAAAACGGCTGTCCAAGACGGCGCTCCAGCTGAAATGGCCCTGACCTTGACGCCGTTGAACCCTGCCATGTCGGTGGCTCGACCTTCCACGGCCACCTATGCTGCTGGCATGGGCTACGACATTCTTCGCGTGCACGGCACCAAGGTATCAGGTACCGTTGGCGGAGAGAATGTGACGGGCACGGCGTACTTCCAGAAGGTCTGTGTTCAAGCACCCTCACCCCCTTGGTACTGGGGTGTGCTGCATTTTGAGGACGGTTCCTACATGGATTGGTTCCTGCCTCATCTCTCGCCCACGATGACCGCACGAACGGCACGGCCGTGGAAAAAGCGAGACATTCGCCACATTGGACTTTCCCAAGGTGGACTGTTTCACGACGCCAAACATCAGCGCACCGAGCGCTTTGCTCGGGTCACCGTTGAGAAATCGGTGTCCCATCGGGTGGAGGGAGCGCACGGGCAACATCCGGGTGCTCCGTTGCCCGTGTTTGACGTTCACATGTGGAACGGCCGCACGAGCATCAAACTCACGGTGGAAGCCGTTGAGCGGGCGCACTGGCACTTTGACCAGCCCACACGAGGGGGGATGTGGTCGCATCTGACCTACAACGAATACCCACTCAGTTTGACTCGCCTGGAAATCGTTGATGAGTTCGGCGTTCGCAAGCGCGCCGATTACGGCTGGGCTCGTGGAAACGCCGAACACGCATGGGGTGTACTCCACTGATTTTTGGGCCCCTGATGGGGGAAGTTATTTGATTGACTTCGTGCCAAAGAAGCATGAGGCCTTACCGTGAGCGATGAAGCAACCGTGGAAGAAGCCGTCGAAGAGGCAACCGAAGCACCGACTGAAGAGGTGAAAGCAGAGGCCCCTGCCGAAGACAAGAACCGCGCAAAATACCGCCTGATTTCGGGAGAGGACATCCTCGAAAACGGCGAGGCGCGACCCAGCACGCTGGCCTTCCTTGGCATGTATGTCCTCGGCCTGATCGTCTTCGGCGTCCACCTGTTCTTCAACAACCCACCGACACCGGCCGATGATGCACCGTTTCTCACCAAGCTTGCAGCGAACCTCATCGAGTGGACGAACTGGGATAGCCTGCCCCTTGGTTTTGTTCTTCTGATGTGTTTCATCACGTGGGCCAACCGCATGTTGAACATTTCAACCTCGGGAAAGTGGGTGACGGTGGCCCTTCTGTTCATCACCTTCTTGCCGATTGTCATCTCGCTTGACAACCTCATCAGCAACATCGTGAACCTGTTCAGCAGCAACGACACAACGTACAACTTCATCCCGATTGACAACTACAACTTCTTCATCTCAGGGTTGTTGTTCCTTATCGTGTTCTGGGGATTCACCTACAAGTACCAGCGCAGTTTTTCCTACGCCGTCACGACCAACGCCATCATCTTCCAGCACGCCTTTTTGCTGTCCCGCTCTCACCGACGCATCCTCTTTGACCGCATTTCAGAGGTCATGGTGGAACGGACGCCCATGGGTACGATGTTGGGCTACGCCACCGTCACCATCATGACGGATTCCGGCGTCGGTCTGGTCGAAGAATCCGTTGGCGTCGCTGCAGGTGCAGGCGGGAACGTACCCGGGACAACTCCAAGTGGAGACGATGGAGCAGCCACCAAAGCCAGTAAGAACTTCTTCCGCTCCATGTTTGCCATCATCTCCTACCAGCGAACCACCCGTCGAGTCGACCACGACCCCCGACACTGCTTCTACAAAATCCGCAAGTGGGACGACATCAAGATGATGCTCAACGAAATGCACCGCAAGCACTCGCAGTCCAACATGCTCGAG
>JAYYDY010000003.1:0-3381 GCA_036160375.1 Thermoplasmatota archaeon
ACAATGACGGAAAGAGACCCCACGGTGGAGCCGGTCGAGAGGCCTTCGTTTCGGGGCTCACCGTCCGGGAGGCGGGAGGCTGCAAGCGAGGCAAGCCAACGACCAAAGCCCCGACCTTGGACAACGGCCCAAATCACAAAACAGGAGGACAACACCAGCGGCAAAGCATCCGTAAGGTCGCCCAACGCCCCTTGAGGACCAACCAAGGCCTGGAGGACGGCAAACACAATCGCCGCCATCACCAAGGGGAACACGCAGATTCGGAACGAAAGGATGAGGCCTTTCAAGCGGCCTGATGTTGGTTGTTCTGTCCCTTCCGGCAGCTGAATCCATCGCTGAACAGGACCAACACTCGCCATCAAGCCAGTGAGGAGGTAGCCTCCGGAGAGGGAAAGGAACCCCAAGGCGCTGGCGACATCGCTACCCGTTGTTGCGAGAACTTGGAAAACAGCCGAGAGCAGAGCAATGAGGACAAGATGAGGCAGTGTTTTTCCGCTCAACAGAACACGAAGAAGGCCGAACAACGAGGATTCCTCTTGACGAAGGTCGTCCAGCGGTGTGGATTTCGATTCGAGAGGAACCTCCGGTGCCTCCTCACCCATGACGATTCCTGACGGCGACCTGTTTTGAGGCTATTCCCCCCTCGCAACATCAAACATGATGAAGAAGGAGGCAGTGGCGAGGTTGATGGCCAAGCGGCTGACCAAGGCCTTGCGGGAGAAAAGGCGCTGGCTTGGCGTCCTCGTGGACCCTGCGTGCGTGACACGGAGCGACGTCGAAGAACGTCTGTCCGCACTGACAACGACGCTGGAACCCACCCCCGATGTTCGTTTGATGGATTTCTTCAATTCCACGCAGCGGCACGAACTCAACACACCGGCAGACATCAACGCCGAAGAAGGTGGAATGGCCATCTTGCGTATCCATCTAAAGGATGCCCCGACGCTCCGTCCCTTGTTTCAAGCGGAAGATGCCATCGAGCAATACGGCATGCGCAGCCTGACAACAAGTGGGAAAATACGGTTGGTCCGGCAGCGACTCGGCCTTCCTAAGCCTGAGCGCAACCGATGAAGGTCGTCATTCATCCCAACAGGAGACCATCCCATTCCGCCGCAGGCCTCAAGTGCCATCGCAGGAAGGCGTCATCATGGGAGGAGGCGGGACGGCGCCAAAGATGAAGATGAGCGATGCGTTCATCCTCACCGGACTTACCCTGCTCCTCGGTGGCCTGTTCATGCACGCATGGGTCACGCCCATCAACCACAAAGCGACCGACCCACCTTACGCCAATGGCGCTTCTTTAATGTGGGGCGACCAATTCAATTTTGACATCACTGTGGAAAACGAAACCATCATTCGCATCGTGTTCAAAAACGAGACTGGGGGCGTCTTATCTGCCGATTCCGTGGTGCTCGCTGCGGGTGAATTGCATCAGCACACGCTCGCTGCACCGGATGCAGGGTACTACAGTTACGAAATTGACACCAAGGAGACAGGGGCGATCATCTACGTCGAAATTGAACGAAAACTCATGCTCGACATGCTCCCCTTCCCGGTGGGTGCGTTGATCCTTGCCATGGGGCTGTACCAACGTTCTGCCGCACCGCAAGCACAAGCGGAGGAATCGATTCCCACCGAGGTCATGGACGCTGTGTTAGACGATTGACCATTCAGTGTCCTCGGGATCATCCACGGCGTGGTCGACACCGTCCATCAGCAATGCACCCCTCTCCGTTAGGCCGAGGATGGTCGTTTCGCACCCTCTATAGAACAAGCGGCTAAACTGGCTCGCACCTTCGAGGACCGACGCCTCAAGGCGAGGGAGCGAAACCATCGCCGACCCAAGCCCGGCCACATCTTCAAACAACGAGGCAACCATGGCATGGAGGAGCCGATGAAGCGATGCTGCACCAAGGTCGATGCCCAAGTCTTGCACCCCGGACCAAGGACTGTTTTGGTGAACGGTGGTGTTCAATCCAATGCCCAACACTGTTCGGGTGTTGGTTCCCTGCGTGGTGGCCTCAAACAACACACCACCCGCCTTGCAAAGTCGTCCCTCTGCGCGTCGAATGAAAAGATCGTTTGGCCACTTAATGACTGCAGCGTCTTGACGATGCGTGGAGAGCACCCGCATCAAGCGGACCAAACCCTCACCCACCCTGAGTTGGTCAAGCGTGTGGTGGCTTACCGTTCGGCCCTGACTGGTCAACCACGATGCCATCATGGCGCCAGGTTGTGTTTCCCACCGCCGCCCGAGGCGACCCCTTCCGCCCTTTTGCTCGGCGGCCAAAACCGTATCTCCTTCAACCACACCACGATTCATCACATCGTCGTTCGTGCTCAAGGTCGATTCAACTCGCTCAATGGAGGCGTTTGAGTAGGGCTTCCACACGGCCAATACACTCAATGTTTCACCATCATCAAAGGTTCTGGTCTTGACGGTTCGACCGGCCAAACCATGGCTCCATGCGATGGCCTCTGCCTCATTTCCAATACCGTTTGAAGAAACCGTGAGGAAGGCCACACCGGATTTTGTGAGGAGGCGCCCGTCCTGCACCAAGGTGAGAAACCGGGACAGAAGTCCACTGGCGTCGGTGTCGGTGAGGGCGGCTTCTTCCATGGGGCCGAGGGCACCCCCGGCGAGGACATCAGAGGAAAGGTAGGGCATGTTCCACACCACAACATCGTACAACCGGTCACCGCCCCACTGACTCAGACCACCGTCCACAGAAGGCCCCGGACCGCCTTCAAACACGTTCCCGATGAGCCCGTGCTCTGACAACAGCGCTCGTGTGCACGCCACTGCCAGTGGATTCACGTCGCAGGCTGACACCTTGCATCCCTGCTTTGCTGCCCACCAAGAGAGAACACCCGAACCACAACCAATTTCCAACCATGCTGTCTTTGAGTTGATCAACTGGCGACTCAACGCAGAGAGGAGGAGGTCGGTGTCTTCCCGGGGGGGATAAACGGTGGGCGGCAGCATGAGGGTCAGTTGCTCCCCGGAGGGTGCTGCCCATCGGGCCTGCACGGGCCGAGCATTCATGCGCTCAAGTTCTCGCTCGGCATGGGCGAAATCGAACGGTTCGTCGCCCCCCATGACCCCTTCGAAAAGCCCCTCTTTGATGAGGCTATTCGTGGCAGGGCGTGGGAAAAACGACGAATTTTCGCCATTAAGGCAGATTTATGAAGGGGATGCTCAATGGTCCGACCAGCCTTCCTCGTGGCCGCGTCGGTCACGGCCAACCCGAAATGTATAAGAAGGCCATGCAGGTCGGACAGAAAGCCCAAGTTGCTACATTGGGCCTGTAGCTCAGTCAGGTAGAGCGTCGGACTTTTAATCCGATGGTCGCGGGTTCGAACCCCGTCGGGCCCGCCTGA
>JAYYDY010000004.1:0-30960 GCA_036160375.1 Thermoplasmatota archaeon
CACAGGCGACGCCGAGCGAGGCTTGAAAAGCCCCGTTGATTACGGAAAGGCGGAGAAGATACCATGGTTGAAGCGTTGTTGGAGAAACCCATTGAGCTGTTCCGAGAAGGCGACATTGACGGTGCCCTCGCAGACCTTGACGAGAAACTGAAGAGCCACGCCGATGTTCCAGAACTCCATCACATGTGGGCAGAATTTGCCAACATGAAGAACATGGAAGCACAAGACGACGTGGTCCCCGGTCGAAAGATCATGAACGCCTACAAGAAGGCCATGGAGCTCGATGAAGACAACATGGAATACATCGCTGACTTTGCCTCGTTCGCCCTTGAATGCCGCCGTATCCCAGTGGCCGTCAAAGAATTCCAGCGCTATGCCCGCCGCCTCGAACTCGAAGACATCCCCGTTGACGAAGTGCTCTTCACCGCCAGCCGAAACCTGGTCGACGCCATCGAAGTGATGGACCCGAGCCGCCAAGCTCCCATGATTCAACCCTGGCTCAAGCAGGCGCTGGAGTGGGCTGTTGGTGCCCTCGGATTCTCTTCTGAAGACGCCATCACCATGCTCAACAGCGACGAGTGAGGAGAGGGTCGCCTGACCGAGAAGGTTCGGCTGTTTTTCCGAATCGGTTACCTGGGCGATGGCTTCCACGGAAGTCAGATTCAGCCAGATGTACGAACGGTCCAAGGTGAACTCATCCGTGTGTTCCGCTCCTTGAAGTGGCTCACCGGACCCGAAGAAGACCAACTCCTCGTCCTCTCAAGCCGCACCGATGCGGGCGTTCATGTCCGTATTAACGGCGGCATCGTTGACCTTGAACGGTCCTTGTGGGAGGCGCTCTCGCCACGAAAGATGATTCGCGCCGTGGACGACCGATTGGACAAGAACATCGCCTTCCTCACCGTGGAAGAAGTGGCGGCAGATTACAATCCACGAATGGCGCTTCACCGCACGTACCGCTACCGCCTTGAAGCCATGGAATTCTGGGAGGAACCCGACCACGAGGCCTTTGGCCGCTGGCTCAAGCACTTTGTCGGCACCTACGATGCGCGAAACTTCGCACGCCTCGAAGAGGGCAAAAACCCCGTTCGAACCATCCTTGAGGTGAACCCCTGGATGGACAACGGACGATTGATGGGATTTGAGATCAAGGGCGAGGCGTTTCTTTGGAATCAAGTCCGGCGTGTGGCCAACGCACTGTTCCGACTTTCAGTGGGTGACCTACGGGAAGAAGAGGTTGTAAAGGCCATTGAGGCACCGATGACGCCCGTCGATTTTGGTGTGGCGCCCCCCGAATGGTTGGTGCTCTGGGGCGTCGCATGGGACATCGCTCCGCTTCCGGAGGACCACCACGACGCCGCCTTCACACCGCCACCAACCGGGCGAACCGCTGAGCGAACGCGAAAAGGACGTTGGCAACAGGCGGCGCAGCATGAAATCAAAGCCATGCTGTACAATGAATGGGCGGAAATTGGCACCCTTCCGGTGGTGTATCATCGCTCACAGTGAGAGCGTGATGCGGTCGCCGTCATTGATGTCGAGCGTCTCCCGGAGGAAGGCCGTTGAGATGACCTCAACCACGTCGACATGGCGAGTCAGGTCGGGAATGAGCACGGCGCACTCCACCGTTTGGCCGTCATGATGAATCGTGCCTCTGAACGCCGATGCTCCACCGAACGAGACGCCGTCCCGGAGGAAGCCTCGAATGCGAATTCGCTCGTAGGCCGACACATCCAGGGTTTTGGCCGCTTCACGATCGGCCTCAGGAGCATCCAGGGTGTCAATACCGGCTTTCTGTCGAAGAGCGATGTAGTGGCTGAGCATGTCAGGGTCGACCTGCATGTTGAGGGTACCCGGCCACGCCGTGTTCCCAAGAATTTCCCGGAATTGGTCTTGGTAGTGCGGCTGCGCCATGAAGACGTGGGCCCGTCCAAGACCGCTGCTGACCGTTCCGGAGAGGTCCATGCCGCCGGGTCAGGCTCTTTCCTTATGAGGATGCGTTCAAGGCTGGTTGAACCGTTGATAAACACTCACGGCATTCGTACCTCATGACAGCAGAAGATGAACACCACGAAAAAAACGACGCCATTCCAACCGACGAAGACCCGTCCACGGAAGACACGAAGGTGTTTCTTCAGGCCCTCAACCGCTTCGTTCACGAAGTGGCGGCGATGGATTGGCCTGACCACTTTCAACTGGACGAGGACGAGAAATTTTGCTTCAGCGTCTTCCGAACCTACTGGCGGCAGCGACACCGACAATCCGAGCAGCGAGGCGCCAATCGGCGGTTTCACATGCGGTTTGAAGGCGCCGATGCCGATGATGTCCGCCGGTTCATGCGAGACAAATTCGGCCACATGTTCGGACACAGCGATGAACCGCTCAACATTGACCCTGAACATCATCAGCCGGATGAGGATCACATCGACGACGAGGCCAAGGAGCGCCAACGACGTTTCCAAGACGAGTGGGAGTGAGCCACTTCATCACTTGCGAATGCCCGTTGCAAAGGCCAAGAATTCAACGGATGACCGTCGGCTTTCGTTTCCGTTCTTTGCAAACGAAACCACGGAGGTTTCGAGACGAATGTTTTGCATCGACGTGCATCCAAACGAATCGGCCTGCTGCTTCAAACGGTACAGGACTTCCCTGCGGCCATAATCCAAAACGGCATCGTAGGACTGAAGGCGTCCGCCGAACAGCCCCTTGAACCACATCAAGACGACTTGACCGACCGAAGGCCCGACGCAAATGCTGACGTGGAGGAGTGTCGCCGAGGTGGCGGCCATGTTGTCCATGTTCGAGGTGGTTGAACTGAACCGGTCGCTCTGAAGAATCGTCCCGTGTGCCTTTTCATTGGCTCTAAGGGCCTCAAACAGGCGTCCTTGATACCAGCGCCCGAGCGCCCATGAGGTCAGGGGAAATGCCAGCGGGATGACGATCCAAAACGTGATCGCAATGATGAGGCCGAGGCTTTCTGCCATAGGAAGACCTCACTCGACAACAACAGCGGTGCCGTAGCAAAACAACTCGGAAGCACCTGCAGCAACGTTGGAGGTGGCGAAGCGCACGTTGACCACACCGTTCGCCCCCATCGTGTGAGCCTGCATCATCATGCGCTGAATGGCTTCGTTGCGGGACTCGTTGAGCAGTTCCGTGTATGCCTTGAGTTCACCACCCACGATGTTTTTCAGTCCTGCAAAGATGTCCTTCCCGATGTGCTTGGCACGGACGGTGGAACCGGTCACCAGACCCAAAGAAGCGGTGATGGTTTTGCCGGGAATCGTTTCAACGTTGGACATGTGCAGCGCAATGGTCGGAGCGGGTTGCATGGTGAATGCTTGGCATCCCCGCCTAAGAACTTCACGCCGGCGCTCTCACATCAACACCGATGACACGCAGGGCTCAACGGGATTGAATTCTTGGCTCAAAGGATGGGTTGGTTGCGCAGCCACTCGAGGTCGGAAATGTAGAGCTGGCGGATGTCGTCAAGCCCGAGAACGAGCATGGCAAGACGCTCGAGGCCCATCCCCCAAGCGAGCACGGGTGAGGTGATGCCAAGCGGTTCGGTGACCTCGGGACGGAAGATACCGGCACCGCCCAGTTCCAACCACTTTCCGCGCCACTTGACTTCGATTTCCAGACTGGGTTCGGTGTAAGGGAAGTAGGCTGGACGGACACGCACCTCGGGATAGCCCATCTTGGCATAGAAGGTCTTGAGGGTGGTTACCAGCATCTGCAGGTTGGCACCTTCCTCCATGATGATGCCTTCGATTTGATGGAACTCGGGAAGGTGAGTGCGGTCAATGGCTTCCTTTCGAAACACGCGGTCCACGGAGAACACACGGCAGGCCTCCTTGGGATGACGGGCCAGGTACTGAATGGTGTTGACCGTGGTGTGGGTGCGAAGCAGGGGGCGTTTCGAAACATCCGTGGAGTACGACCCGCCCCAGCCCGTCGAGCCGGTATCACCGCCGTGCTCGTGAATGGCTTTCCAGGCCTGCATCACGTTCTCATCGAGGTCGATGCTCGAGGGTTGGTCAAGGTAGAACGTGTCCTGCATTTCTCGTGCGGGATGGTCTTGTGGTATGAACAGGGCGTCCATGTTCCAACCCGCCGACTGAACGTAATCGTCAACCAGTTCGGAGAAGCCCATCTCAAGGAAGATGGCCCGGATGCGTTCGATGAGCGCCTGCATGGGATGGCTACGGCCTGTGCGAGGTGTGGTCGCTTCAAGGGTGACGTCAAAGGAGCGGAATTCAGCCGTTTTCCAATCCTCACCTTGCAACAATTCAGGCGTGATGTCGGTGACCACCATCGTTTCTTGAAGATCATCAGGTGACACCGCTGCGCCTGCTTCTGTCAATCGCCAGTGGCGCTCGGTCCGCTCAACGGTTTGGATCAGGTTTTTGCGGCCCGAAAAATGCTTCAGCATTTCATCATCGGCAGCGTTGGCATCAAGGGGCAGGGATTGAAGGAAGGACGTTCGTTGACCGATGGTCTGGGTGATGGCCTCGGGGTCAGCGGCCACGAGTTGGCCACCCTCGATGCCGACACCGAGTTGCTTGAGGAGGCCGACGCCCGGTCCAGCCTCATGGCGCTCAAAGGCCGATTGGAGGCCTTGCATGGTCGCAGCCTCTTGCTCCTGCATCCAAGCCCAGAGCCGTGCTTCGAGCAGCCCGGCTTCAACCGCCTGCTCGCCTGCAACGTCCAGTCGAATCTCGCCAAGGGTTTCCTCGGAGACGTCAACCAACCCGTGGTTTTGCAAACCGTGACCTGCACCGACGGCCACCGCCTGATCGGTCCAATCGCAGGCTGCCAAGATGCCCTCAAGGTCCCATGAGCGGCTGGCTTCACTCAACTGCATGGCCCGCAACATGCGTCGCTCGGGGTTCAGCAAGTTGGGCGCATCCATGCATCACCCAGCCGCCTCCGTCCTTTGAAATCACCGTTGAATGCGGGGGCTCAACGCTCGTTCATTCCTCTTCATCCCACAGTTGCACACCGCATGACGGGCAGGTGTACGAGGCAGGGCGATGACCGTCCTCTACCTGAACATGGCCGCATGAACCGCACAGCACGGAGGTTCGGATGGGGTCATCGAGGGTAACGTCCACGCGGAACATGAAACGGCCGGCCTCGGGGAGTCGCTCGCCGTCAGGCTGCCAGTTCGCAATGGCCTCCGGCGACAATCCCGTTTGGCGACCAAGGCTCATGCCGACGAGGAAGAACACCACACCGAACAACCCCACGGTGATGGCCATGGGTCCGAGCCCCGCCACGCTCATCGAAGCACCGAACAAAATGCATACGAAACCAGTGATGAGGAAATTCTCACGACTCAGTCGCGTCATTTGACGGCCTCCACGGCACGGGCAAGGGCCTGAGCAACCCGTTCCACCTTCGACTCGGGGACGGCACACAGCCCAATGCGGACGCCGCCAGTCAGGGGCACCAAGTACACGTGTTGGTCGGCACACGCCTCAGCGATGGCTGCAGGGTCCTCACATTCGTACCACGCAAAAAAGCCGTCATGACTGGGGTTGACACCCACGCCCAACCGCTCGCATGCGGTGATGAAGGTGGAGCGACGGGCGGTCAGCAGGGCTGCCAATCGGTCCCGTTCTTCAGACCAAGCCGTTCCCCCCGCTTCGGTGGCATGAAGTTCGCTGAGCACGTGTTGAGCAATTCGGGGTGCAGCCGACCATGTTTGACGGCCGGTGACGCCCATCACGTCCTCGAGACGGGCGATGTTGGACGCATCGGGGTGCAAGCAGACCAAGGCTCCGGTACGAAGTCCGTAGATGGTATGGGATTTGGAGAGTGAAATGGCGAACACGATGAGGAGGTTTTCAGGCCAGGGCAGGCCAGCGTCCAAGGCTTCGGCAATCGTTTCCGCCCATCCGTGCGGCTCATCAGCGTAGAGGTGGTACGCCGCATCGATAAGCAAGGTGTGTCCGGTGTGCTCATGACGCGTCGCACTCTCCATGAAGGCGTTCAGAAGGGCATACCTGCTCTCGGGTGGCAAGGAGAGCCCGGTGGGGTTGTGGGCTGGGTCGTTGAGCCAGGTCATCACGGTGGATTGCTGACTCACCATCTCTTCCAGTCGTTGTTCAAAGGCGCCGAGGTCAAGCAGTGGTGTGGCCGGTTGGTCGTTGCTGGGGAGCAAGGGGTAGGTGGTGATGCCGAGGCCACAGCCTCGCAAAAATCCCGTGTAGGGGCCCCAATATCGGTCTCGGAGAAGGACGGTATCACCTCGTTCTGCAAAGTTGGAAGCTGCAAGGTACAGAGCACCCGAACCCCCCGGCGCGGCGGTCGCACCGGCATGGACACCCATGGCATCAAGGGTCGAACGATGCTCTCCAAGAGCCAGGGTTACGGCGAGGTCAAGGAAGGAAGGCAGTCCCTTCAAGGGTGCATAGGCTGCGAATTCGGGTGCAGGTGCCTGACGAATGGCTTCGTCCACCACCGTGTTGATCGCCAACGTCCCATCGTCGTTGAGGAGCGCACCGACCGTTCCGTTCACAGCATCCGCCCCGGCGGCAGCGGCTTGTTGATAACGGGCTAGCCAACTGAAAATCACATCGTTGCCGGTCTTCTGGTGGCCGTGACTGGCGAGAAACTGCATGGCGCCGTCCTCGTCCATGAACCTTCCAACTTGAATTCACTTTTTGCTTTGACCGTTCGCCCGTTAGGGCTTGAAGTTCCGTTTGATTCATCAAGGGGTGGACGCACCCATGAGGCAAGGCCAACGTAGCACAGCTGGTAGTGCGTCTGATTTGTAATCAGACGGTCGGGGGTTCGAGTCCCTCCGTTGGCTCTCATCATCACAAACAGTGCTTCAAATACTCACACGGTGTATTTGCGGGTATGCTTGAATGCAACCTTGATGCAAAGGGCAAGGCAGCTCGCTTTCTCGGAGGCGTTGGGGCCATCCTCGGTTCACTGATTTTGGCAGCCCTCTTGGCCACCGATGTTCTTTCGGTCGGACTCGGATGGTACGCTGTGGCCGGTGGCATCTTTGGCGGCGCCTTTGCCATTTTTGAAGCACGAGCCGGTTGGTGCATCGTCCGAGCCATCGGCATCAAAACGCCGCTTTGAGGGCACCGTTCGACTCGGAACGCTCAAGGCAACGTTCAGGGTGGGCAGTTCGTGCCAGCACAACGTTTGGACGGGAAAGCCTGCGCCTCTGAAGTCGAGGCCGAGTTGCTTGACCGCATCGCTCGCTTGACAGAGCGTGGAACGGAGCCCCATCTCGCTGTTATCATCGTGGGCGACGACCCTGCTTCCCACGTCTACGTGAATACAAACGTCAACACGTGCAAGCGACTCGGCATCCGTTCAACCCACATCGCACTGCCTTCCGACACGGATGAGGCATCGCTGCGCCAACACATCCTCGCCCTCAACGAGGCCGGCGATGTCCACGGCATCCTCGTTCAGTCTCCGCTGCCCGCCCACATGGATGAGGAAGGACTGACGGATTTGATTCACCCCGACAAGGACGTCGATGGTTTCCATCCGCAGAACCTCGGTCGCCTCGTCCAAGGACGAACCGACGGCATGCTGCCGTGCACCCCAAGCGGTGTCATGCGCATGCTTCGCTGGGCAGGCATCGACCTCAAGGGAAAGCGTGCCGTTGTGTTGGGACGCTCAAGAATTGTTGGCATGCCGGCCGCCTTGCTCTTGGCTGCGAAGGGTGCGGACGCCACCGTTACCGTGGTTCACTCCCGCACCCATGATGCGGCGGCCGTCTGCAGAGAAGCCGATGTGGTGGTGGCCGCCGTTGGCCGACCGGACATGGTGAAAGCTGACTGGATTAAACCAGGCGCCGTCGTGGTGGACGTGGGCATTAATCGAGTCGACGATGCGACCAGAGAACGGGGTTGGCGCCTCGCCGGGGACGTTGACCCTGCGGTGAGCGAAGTCGCTGAGTGGTTGTCACCCGTGCCCGGTGGCGTTGGCCCCATGACCATCGCCATGCTCATGGAAAACACGGTTCGTGCGGCAGAACAGACCCTTGACCGTTAACGAGAAGGGCTAAGAAACGGGCACTTCAAGCGTTCATCGTGGTCCACGACCCTCGCGCCCCTCGACTCGCTGCAGCGGCCACGCTCGCCGCTGCTCTTACAGTCATTCTTACCGCCGTGAACCTGGTGTTGGATGTGGTAGGTACGCCTGGTTTTTCCTTAGAAGAAGCGATCGGCTTGAGTGTCATGTTGGTGACGTTGCTGGTGGCGAAGCTCGCCAGCAAAGAACGGATCATCCCCGAGTTGACAAACGCACGTGCCCATTCGGATGCAGAAACCTTTGAGACACTCGTTTCAGCGGCATCGCCTAGCAACACGGAGAGCGTAAACCCGACGACGGCCTCCATCCTCACGAGCATTCTCGGTGAGAATCAATCCACCGACCAAGCTCAAGTCAACTCGGCCATCTCCACCTTATCGTCGGGCGAATTTGGCGCAGAAGTGCAGCGAACCATGGCCGCCGTTGAAGCCGCCAATCAAACCAACATCGCTCCAAGGGATGCAGCACCGGCCGACGAAGAAACCGGCCAAACCCTTGAACGTGTGCTCGTTCAGCCCGTACCCTTACCGGGGCAAGACGATTCGAAGGTTCGCGACCCCAGCACCATTCCCGGCCTACAACCCGGTCGAGCGTTCGTTACCGATGGACTTGCCAGTGTACCACTGCCAACTCAAGCCAGCCAGGATGTTGTCGCCACCCCCGAACCCACAGCACAACCCATTGCCCAACCCTCCTCACAACCAGCCGCTCCAACATCAGCGTCAAATGATGGACACGCTGACCTTCCCACCATGCCATCCTTGGATGATCTCTTCGCCGAGGGTGTTGATGAACCCCAGAGCGAACCGTCCGTGGTCGAAACATTGGCCGAACCGGTAACGCCGATGTTGCCGAACTTGGACGACCTCTTCGCCGACCTCCCCGAGCCTCAACCGACAACAACATTCACGTCACCACCAACGCCGACCCTGTCGCCCAGCCTTGACCTACCCGACCTGCCCGACTTGGACGAGTTGTTTTGAAAACGAGGCTTGAAAGAAACCAACACGGAGTGCGCATCATGTGGTCCCAACGCTACGACCTGCACTCACATTCGCTTCACAGCGACGGCGAGCACCCCGTGGAGCAGGTCGCTGAACTGATGCACGGCGAAGGGGTTCAGTACTGGGCTCTCACGGACCATGACACCACCGCTGGTTGGCAGGAGGCTCACACGGCCGCCAGAGAACGAGGCTTGACGTTCGTGCCAGGGGTCGAAATCACCTGCGAACCGGCGCTGCCCCCCGACGAGGAGCACCTCACCTCCATTGGTCGTGAACGCGCATCGGCGTCCTGGCACCTCTTGGCGTACTTTCCCGACCATGTCCCTGGAGAAAACGATGAAGACGTTGCTTCGTTCAAGGCATGGCTTGCTCCCCATCAAGACGGTCGGCTTCCACGAATGATGGCCATGTGCAAGCGCCTGGGTGAGCTCGGGATGCCGGTATCCATTGAGGAGGTCAGCGCCAAAGCCAGCGGGTCGGTCGGACGTCCCCATCTTGCGGAAGTGATGGTCGAGCGAGGCTATGTGTCGACCAAACATGAAGCCTTTGAAACGTGGATCGGTGATGGCTTGCCGGGCTTTGTGGCACACGTCAAGCCCACCATTGAGGAAGCGGTCAGCGCCGTCAACGCCGCAGGTGGCTTCACCTCCTTGGCCCATCCTTTGTATTACGGCGTACCCAGCCCCCGCTTGCTGGCAGCCCTTCACGAACATGGCGTGAATGCCATCGAAGCCGTTCACCGAAGTCATAGCGATGCCTATCGGCATGAACTCACGGTTGAGGCGGCTGTTCACGGCATGGGCGTTACGGTAGGTTCTGATTTCCACGGACTGTCCTGGCAGGCTCGCCCAGGCAACATGCCTGTTCAGTCAACAACGCTCGATGTTCGACTCAACCCCGAGTGAACCGGTCGATCAACATGGCAACCTCAAACAAGAGAATGATGGGCATCGCCACGAGGAACAACGACAACGGGTCCGGGGGCGACATGAAGGCCCCCAACACGAAGGCACCAAACCAAATGATGCGTCGTGAGGCGGCCAGTTGCTGATGGGTCGCCACACCTGAGCGAAGCACGAGGGTGGTGAGCAAAGGCGCCTGAAATCCGATGGCGGAGGCCGAAAGCAAATTGACAATGAAACCTGCGTAATTCGAAAGACGCCACTCCGTGGAAAGCCCGGCTTGTTGGGCGTCGGTGGTCAGGTAGTCCAAGAGGAGCGGAATCAACCCATACCAAGCGTAGAGAAGGCCGGCCACCATCAGCACAATCGACGTTGCGCCTGCAGCAAGAAGACGGGGACCAGGGCGGGGAAGAGAAACATCGAGCTCCTGAATTCGCTGAACGACGGCCTCGTGGCGAAGACCGTGCATGGCGACTTGGCCCACGATCATCAGGGCGACGAGGGTGAGACCGACGTAACCTGCAATTCGAAGCTGGAGAAACAAAAATTCCACCGGTGAAATCACGATGATTTCAACGCCAGCAGGCAAGCGCCCTTCGTCCACCAACCATCCGATGAACGCGCTCGTGAGTGGGAAGGCGACGATGAATCCAAGGAGAAAGAGGGCAACGTAGAACTTCAACGAACGCTGCAATCCTTCTCGAATGGAGGCAAGAATCTGGCCCCCGGAGGATTGAGCGAGTCGCTCGACCGTCGCTTGGAGGGGTTCACGTTCCATGCCCTTACGCCTCTTCGTCTGATGTGGACGATGAGGCCCACACATAAGAGGGTGTAGAATCAATCCAACTCCGGCCTTCTTTCTTCAACCGATAGAGACGATAAACCACGAAACCGGTCATCCAAAGCGACGGCAGGCTGAGGAACATGGCCTGCCCCATTTTGTCGTCGCCGTAATCGTTGAGGATGCGAACTTCCATGACGGATTCGTTGTCTTGAGCCTCGGGGAAGTGCATGACGACGAAGTGGTAGATCTTCGGGGAAGTGATGTTCAAACTCACCGTGGTTTGAGGGGCGACGGTGCGGTGTTCACCCAAGGTCTTCATGACCTCCCAATCAATTTCTCCCGTTTCCATCGCGGGCACACTGGTTTCAACCATCACCACCACAATTTCGAGTTGCGAGGCGTGGTTCAGGTTGGTGATGTTGGACTGAACCATGTCGCCCGGGTCAAATTTCTGTATGATTTCAAACGTGCTGTCGCCCTCGCCCAAACGGAACGAAACACGCTCGTCGATGGTCTCCTCCTGGAAGTTCACGGCCATCATCATGCACGTCAACAGGACCAGCATCACGATGCCCTCTACCACGATGTGCCGGCGAACCTTGTCCCGCCCGATGCCCTTGAACACCGGCCCGTAGTCGTTACGGAGACGGGGTTGAAGATGGTGAATGAACAACGCTCCAATGCTGCCGATAAGCAAACCAAGCGGGATGTCGACGAACCAGTGAATGCCGAGGTAGAGAATGGTGAAGATGAACAGCAGGGTGTTGAGCAACACGAAGAGATGGTAGGGCCAGTGTCGCCACGCCCTGAGCGTGCCACCTTGTTCCTTGACGTGGAGGTAATTTAACATCAAAATCCCAAACGGAATGGCGACGTGCAGGCTTGGGACGGCGTTATCCAGCGGATCGTGGAGGGCGTAAAACACGGTGTACCACCCCTCGTGATAGAGCAGGGCGTCCATGCCGGGAATCCAAGATGAGGTGACTTCAACGTTGAAGAACAGGTAGTAAGGGACGGCCAGCGCATAGATGAGGAGGTAGTTGAGAGTGACTTTGTCCGTCATGTCCCTGTCGCCAGAATAGGCGAAATACACGGTCGTGACGTAGATCAAAAACAGGTAAACAAACAGGTAGTGGAAATTGAGGAACTCCGTCAGTGCATCACTGCGGAATGCATCCTGAACCCACTTGGTGAACTCACCCTCAATGCCGTAGACCCAGTCCGTCCAATGGCCGGTTCGGGTTTTCATCGGTTCGTTGAGTTTGTCCGTGATGGATTTCCATCGAATGATGACGATGTAACCCATGGCGTGAAGGTAGTAGCGTTTGTTGTGGAATTCTTCCGCCCAGTTTCTCCAGTGGATACGCTGTTCGGTTTGGGAGCGGGTAAAGAACCAACAAATGATGGGTGTCAGGACCAAAATCATGCTCATCATGATTTCATAGGGGTCCATGGTTTGGCGGCATGAAATGTGGTTTTATGCCTTCGGACGCTTTCTCGCCCAATCAACAGCATTCTCCAACGGCAGGGGTAACCTTTGAAGGCGACCGAGGCAAAGACAGAACATGGACCAAGGGGCGCCATGGAAACCAGCGCCCGAAAACACCCTCGAAAGCCTCCGTCATGCGTTTTCGATGTTTGACGGCGTAGAATTTGACATTCGATTGACGGCCGACGGCCAACTCATCGTTCACCACGATCGTACGGTTTCCGTGCCCGAAGAACACCTCAAGGGTCATCCGAAATGGATGGAGGAGTGGGCTTTGGACGACCTCACCGGACTCGGCTTTCTGAGTTTCGATGCTTTTCTGGATGACCCCGTCGTGCTCAAGGCCTGGCGGGATGGTGGGTCAATGGGATGCATCGAGATCAAACGACCCCACCCCAACAGCGCCGTTGGCGGAGGATTTCTCGGTCGAAGGTACCACAACGAACACATCGCCAAGGTCATGCGATTGGCAGACGAGGCCCTCAACGAGCGAAGCATTCCACGCGACAACACGGTGTTCTACGCCTTTCATCGAGGCATGCCCGCTTCAGCTCGCCTCTCAGCAACCGACCGTCCTTGGGCGGCACTCATCCCCTACATCCCGCCCTACGGCAATCGTACGTCGCAACGCTTGCAGGTCTTGCCTAATTTTCTCACCACGTCCTTTGCCCGCTTGGTCAAACAACACCGAGCACAGGGGAGCGCCATGCTGCCTTGCGCCATTGAGTACTTTCAATCCTCGACCAAGCATCTCCCCGTTGGGCGACATGTCGGCCTCGAAGGAAACGCCCTCAAGCGTTTAACCAATGCAAGAAAAGGGATGCCGACCTATGTGTGGCCGACCAAGCCGCACATTGAGCACCGATTGCTGCGAGCAGGCATGTCGGCGCTCACCGACCATGCCGACCCAGCATTGACCTGGCTACCATCGGGCCATGCTCGCTGGTGCAAGCCCGGGCTTCAGCCGCTCTTGGAGGAAGAATGGTCCCGCTTGGAACACGCCACGGAAGCGAACCATCTGACCGTTGTGCAAGAACTGGAATCAACCGTACCGCTGTGGTCCGATTGTGATGATGCTCGCCGCCGCACATTGGTCAACGAGTGGACGGAACGGTGGAAGTGGAGGTCAAGCCTGGAAGAAACACTTGAACAGTTCTCGGGGGAAACACCGCCGGCCTGTGCACCGAGGATGATCGGTCATCGAGGGTCAGGAAAGACCTCGCGGCCTGTGCTTCATCCTTAGTCGAGGTGGCGGAGTTCTTGCTCCTCAGCGATGTACTTTGGCCGGTAAATGGGCGTGCCTTTTCCGCCTCGCATCACCGTGCGCTCGTCGATGATTTGGGCACCGATACCGGCTACACGAGCCCAGCCAAAGAAGGTGGTGTAGTAGGTCGGGTCCTTGAATCCAACATGGTGGAGGAGCGCTCCGCTGGCGATGTCAACGTTGGCGTTAGGGTTGGAGATTTTCTCATTCTCAGACAGGACACGGGGGGCCACTTCACGGAGGGTACGAATGATTTTGAAATTCTCATCGTCAGGGCAAAGACGCTCACCGAGGGCAAATTGAACGGTTGCTCGGGGGTCCTCTGCACGCAAAACGGCGTGGCCGAAACCGAAGACAGGGCGCTTGGCTGCCAGTTCACCACGAACAAAAGCCTCGACCTCAGCGGGGTCGCTGGTGCCGATGCGAAGGACAAATTCGAGACAGGATTGGTTTGCCCGGCCGTGAAGCGGGCCGGAGAGGGCGTTCATGGCACCGGCGATGGATGCAAAGACCGTGGCGTGGCCTGAGGCAATCGCTTTGCCGGTGAACGTCGACAGGTTGCCGCCACCGTGGTCCATATGGAGAACGAGGTAGGTGGCGAGGATTTGTTCCATCAGATCGTCATCGACGCCCTCCATCTCGAGGGTGCGCACGAAGCGCTGGACCATGTTGAGGCTGGTGTCATCGGCGGGGATGTTCTCACCACGGCCTTCACGAATTCGAAACAACAGGCCCATCAAACGAGGCATGCGAGCGATGAGGTTGAGAGCATCCTCTTTCCAGTCACCCGTGGTGTCAAGCATGCCGAGCGTGTGGATACCCACACTCAGCCAGTCCATGGGGTGACCGTCGGTTGGGAGCGTGTGGAACACGGCTGCAACACTGTCGGGAACAGCGCCACGAGCGCTCATGTCAGCCTTGAAGGCCTTGGATTGCTCTGGCGTGGGCAATTCCTTGTTGAAGAGCAAGTAAACGATGTCTTCGGGAGCGAAATGAGCGAGTTCGGCAATGGGGTAGCCGCAGTAGTGAACGCCTTCTGTGGGTGTCACGAAAGACGTTCGACAGGTACCGACAGGGACGCCTCGAAGGCCGGTGTTGAGGTGAGATGCATGTACGGTGAACATGGGTTCATCTTGCGCCATCTCGAGTGCCTCGCACCAGCCGACATCCATGTTCGGTATAAATGCGGCTCTTGGCTGCGAACAGAGGAAAAAACGGTGTGCCCAATTACACCGCCGCAGCCTATCGTTTCCACCGTCGTTTGCTCGGCGGCCATGAACGGAAGCCCTTCGTGGAGGTTCGGTCGGCGAAGATGTTCAGGCGGATGGTTTGCCCGTCGATCAGCAACGCGTCTTCGGCATCAATGCCAGGACAGGTGGCTTTGACCTTCTTCCAAGCGGAAGCCGTCGCAAGGTTTTCTCCCCACCACGGAAACGCTCGGCATTGCTGGGGTCTTACCTCGTAGATGTTGCACTGTTTTTGATCGTTCAAGTGGATGCAAATCCCATCTTCTTCCCGGCTTTTGAGCACGTATCGCCCGTCGTAGGTTTGCCGAGTGTCTCGCTCAAGCCACGCTTCGACCGGAAGACCGGCATGGTCGGCCAACCGCTGGGCGTCATCCGGGGACAGGTAGACGATGCCTCCCGGCTCATCGCAGCATTTGCCGCAATTGGCTTGACATGAGAAGTGAACGCCTTGCATCCACCAGGGCGCCCTCATTCTTCCTCACCCACCAGCACGGTGCGGGGGTGAAGGCGAGCGAGGTGAACAACACGCCCTGCTGGTTCTTCGTCGAGAAGGTCGCTGGCTTCAATGCCCGTTCCGTCGATGTTCCATTCGCTATCGGGCTCGTAGGTGTCAAGTGAACCGGTCTCTTCTGCATCAGCTGATGCTCGCCGCCTGCCTGGTTTTCTTCGCTTGGGCGACCTCTGACGTTCGGAGGATGCGTCCTCAAAGGGAGGCAACGGGGCACGGTCTGGGTCAAGTTCAACCAGCCGTTCCTCCAGCTCTCGTAACTCGTCGGCAATGGTGATGAGTTCGTCAATATCGGCTTCAACAGCCCGCTGGGCGAGAACGACCATGCGTTCCTCGAGATGTTGAAGTTCAAGCGAGGAAGCCACCGCTGAGGTGGTTGAAGCGTTCATCCGCTCATCGATGGTTGCGTCCAAATCAACCAAGACGTCAACGGCACGCCCGAGATCGCCGCCCTGCAGGGGGTCGTTGGCTCGGACGATGTACTTCTCGCGTTCGTTGACATCGAGCACCGATGGTCGGCCAGGTTCCACCGGATCCACCGCCGCTCGAAGGCGACGTTCCAAGGCAGCGCTGCTGGCACCAAGTTGTTCTTCTGGCCACGACGGTGGAGCGTAATCGTCCTCAGGCCATGCCTCAAGGGGGCTATGAAGGTCAACGCCACCGATGTCCATGGTGGTGTAGACACTGTCCATGGCCTCGCCAACCAACTGGGCCGCCAAATCGTCAACCCGCTGCTGCTCTTCATGCGCAACTTGGGCCGGTTGTTGGCCTTGCACCAAGGCGGTGGCATCGTCGTGGTCGAGGAGGACAGCCCCCTGTTCGAACGCCATGGAAAGGCGCTCAAGACGGTGTTCCATGGCCCGCCATCCCGATGGTTCCATCCGGGTGAGTTGAGCGAGGTGGTGGTCAGAGACGAGCAGGTTACGCTGCGTGCACCGCCAGCGGCCGAACGCCATCAACGATGCCGCTCCCGGTGCTGATAGCACCGTCATGGAGGCTTGGCGAAGCACCTCTTTGAGGCGGCATGAAGGGAATGTCTCCACAGCCTGATGGCTGCCAACGACCACCTGAACGCCGAGGTTCAAGGCGTGGTCGAGAAGCAACCCAAGTTGGTGTTGCCATACTTCGTGGTGAGCGAACGCATCAACATCATCCACCAACACGGCAGAAGCACCGATCAACCCTTCCTGCCACTCGGCTTCGAGTCCGTCCACGGTTGAAGCATCCGCCGCCGTCAACCACAACACATGACCTTCCTCTCGACGGAGCAGGGCCTGTCCGGTGGCATGGAGCAAATGAGAGCAGCCTGCTTCTCTGGTGGCCACCACCATCAGCGGATTGAGGCCGTGAGCTGGGCGGTCGATGACATGCTCACAACAGTGCGTGGCGTCGAGGTTTTCTTCGGCGACAAACCATTGCTTGAACGTGGAAGAAGACGACCAAGGCATGCGTTTGGGCCATGAAGGTGCGATGTTGAGGACGCGGGTCGGGTGGTGGAGTTCATCCTCCTCAGGCGGTGCAAGGTCGGCCGTCAGGGACGCTGAAGCACGCCCTCGCTGTTCATCCAGAACCTGGCTCCAAACGGGCGTGCCGTCGTCTTCAACCCCCACAAAAGCAGAGGTTGGGGCCGCATCGTCGGGCAAGGGTTGGGTCTCCAAGCGCTGACGAAGCTGCGTTAACCGGTGTGCGACATGGGAGGCATAACTGTCCTCAACGTCCAAAAACGAGGTCGGGCGGCCAACATCGGGCCCCAAGACACGATCGGCGATGAGATCGTAGGTTGGTCGTTGTGCCACCCCCACCTGCTGATACAGCGCCAGCGGTCGCTCCGGTACCACCTTCCTGCCGAGCAGTGTGTTCAGTTTTGACAGCGCAGGTCGACCAGTTGAGGGAAGAGCAGAGGTGTTCGTCTCAGTGGGAGGTGGTGAACCAGCCGAGGCGATGGCGTTGCGAAGGTGCTGTTTTGCCTCTTCCAGTTCAGCACGAAGCTTGGTGGGGGGCAGCGTCATTCCTCACCACCTTTGTAGCGTTCAAGTGCCTCACCGTGCTCGTCGTAAAGCGCGGTTGCGTCCATCCCATCCGGTTCATCAAAGGTTGACCAGCGGCGGTACACTTCATCCATGTTGACGCTGGATTGTGGTTTCGATGACGCCTCTCTGGAGGGTTTCTCTCCTGCCTCAACAGGGCGGAGGCTGTTTGACAACGGTTCACTGCCTTCGGCCGCAGGGAGGTTGAGCGTGGTCGGAACCTGCTCAGCAGGGAGCTCAAGGTTGGCGAGGTCCGGGGAGCTTGAGACTTGGTCCTTCAGGGCGGTGGTGTGCAACGGTCGCTGAATGGATGCCTGCCGCTGTTCCGCACGGGTTTGCTTTTCGGCGAAGACATCCAGATTTTCCTTTCTGAACGATTGGGCGTTGCGAGGCCGAACAGGCCAATCGGGAAGATGCGGCGCTCGTTGGACGACAGCAGAACTCTGACGGGGCGTCAGCCCATCACCTACGGGGGGCAAAGAAGGCGTGGCCTTCCGTTTGGGCATGCGTTGAGGCGAACGGAGGGTCGGAGCAGCGACGGGCGCAGGCCCGCTCGGCATGGTGGGTTTTGTTCGTCGTGCGGGCGCTGGCTCAGGTTGAACATCCTCAACAGCCCGAGGGGACTGGCTGACGTACCGACCATGAATCACATCTTGTTCCTGCACCGGTTTCCACGGCGTCATGCCGATGGAGACCCCTGCTGCTGAAGGGATGTTGGCGTTGGTGGTTTCGTCAACATTCGGAGAGACGGCAGGCCAGGCATCCACCACATCGGCGAGGACTTGCGTTGCCTCAGCCCGTTCCTCTGCATCGGGTTCGTACGACCCTCCTTCGATGACGGATTCCGAGCGCAAGACGGCGCCGACCTTGGCACCCTGATGCTCAATTTGCGCGGCCAACCACTGCTCTTCTTCCTCGTCGGGCGCGAGAAGAAGGGGGTGGTCCCACAAGCCGTCAGGGTCGTTCGTCCAAGCTTCCACGTCGGATGTACGGAGCAACGTCACGTCAGCGAGGAGGCGCCGCTGGACCGCCGTCTCAAACATCTCTAGGTCGGTGGTCACGAGGGCCACGTGGTCGTTGAACCGAACACCGTCGCACATGGAGCGGAACGCATCGAGCATGCCAGCATCGCCGAGGGCGTTGCCCAACCGGTCAAGCCCGTCGATGAGGAGCACGGACCGCTCGTTGCCCCACTGGAAGGCATTGAGGACAGCATCCATGGCGGAGCGCTCGGTGAGGACATCATAACCCCCTTGGGGCGAAAGCAGGGCGTAGGACTGAGGTTGTGGGAGCCGTTTGGTGATCTCCGTTTGGGCGTGTGGCAGCCCGAACATGCCCAGCAGTGGCATGCCCCGTTCCGCCAGTTCTACACCGAGGTGAATCATCGGATGAGGGTCTGGAGAATCCAGGAGATAGATGCAACCGGGTTCGAGTTCGACAGCGGAGGAACGTTGAGGGGCTGCACGGCGACGTTCCTCGGTGGACAGGGCGAGGTGCTCAATGTCTTCCAGTCGCGCCGCTCTCCGCCATGAGGTCGAAGGTAAGCGGACGCTGGACCACCACGAACCACCGCTGTTGGCATCGTCATGGTGTTCCAAATGGAGCACGCTACCGGGATGTTCACGCATGGTGGAACGCAGCGCATTCATGGTCAATTCGTGCAGTAACACGTCATTTTCAACCTCGAGCGCATCGTGCTCAATGGCCAACAGCGCTTCCAACCCTTCAGCTTGAACGCTCCCTTGGTGGAAGGCCATCACCGGTTGACCGAGCCGAAAGAGGAGCCAACCTACCCGGTCATGGGTGCCGCTTGAGGAGCGAATGCAGACGGCGCCGGATTGTTCGTGAACGGCAAGGTTGCGAACCAAAACACGGAGGACGTCAACGCCACCTCGGCGCTGTTCGATGAGGTCGCCGTGTTCAATCGACTCCACGCAACCGCACCCTCCGACAATGGCTTCGCCAAACCCCCTCTTGAAGGGTGCGGCGTTCGCTCTCCATCGTCGGCGATTTTACACGCAATGAAGCAGCGCCGACTGAGGACGATTCCAACGGAGAGGCATTCAAATCCAATGGCTCATTCCAAAGCCTGATGCCTCACTTCGCCGGTCCACTGTCACCTGAAGAACGGGCGCTGCTGGAAGCGGGCGCCACGCTGTTTGACGAGGCCAAATTCTGGCACGCCCATGAAGCGTGGGAGGACTTGTGGAACGACCTCAAGCGACGAGCCGCCTCCGAAGATGAAATCTTGCTCGTCCAAGGCCTCATCCAGACCGCAGCCTTGCTCCTCCATCACCAGCGCAGAAACATCGGCGGGGTTGAGAAGCAATGGGCGAAACTGCAACCCAAACTTGAGGGGTGGACCGTTGCGTGGGGGTTCGACATTGCCACGCACCTCGCCGTCATCCAAACCTATGCAGAGGACAACACGACGTGGAACCTTACGGCCAGCGACCACCAACTCCCCCGAGCGTGAGGTTCAAAGTCGGGCGTGGCGTGTTATGCCCATGGTGGATGAGGACGGGCAACTCTCACCCGACATGCGCCCCTTCATCCAGACACCGGTGGCTCAACCGCTGATTCGCGGGCGAAACATCGCACTGGGTGGGAGCGTCATCGTTGCCGGCATCCTGTTTCTCGTTCTTCGCCAATTTGCGCTCTCGACCGCCCTTGCAGGTGTGTTTGCTGGGCTCACGCTGGGACTCAACACCACGGTCATCTTGATGCGATTCCGTGTGCACGCCAGCACACCGTTGGCGGTGAACCTCAATCATCCCTTCATGGACGGCGAACCGATGGGTGATGCACAAGTTCGCGTGCGCTTGTTCGACGGCCGTTGGGTTGACCCCGGGCCGCATCGCGTACGAACCGTCCCTGAGGAGTTGCTTGGAGGCTACAATTTGGTTCAAGATACCGACGACTACCCCGTCCTCGGCCATTTTGTGGAAAAGCGGGACACCAACGGCACGCTCACCCGCCACCTGGCCCTCATCAACCAAGCCATTGCCCTGCGCGACGCCGTGAACGATGTGCCCGACCCCATTGAATCCGCCCGAGAGCGGGAGAAGCACGACAGCGGGTTGTTGGAACGATCGTGGTTGGAGGATGAGGAGGCCGTCGACGTTGAGAGCCCACTGGTCTCGTTTTTTCGTGGCAAAGAATGACCGTTTTGCGGTTTTTTCCACCCCTATGTTCAAAACCGAGACGACTGACCGGAAGACGTGCCCACCAACGAAACGTGGATGGCCAAGGTGGAAGCCCTGGCCCCCAAGGAGCAGGAAACGCTGCTTGGGACGTCCCTCTCACGACGGTTTGCTCGCCTGCCACTTTGGTTGAGTCACCCCGCCAACATCGGTGGGTTTTACGGCTTGCTGATTGCACTCGCCCTGCTGTTGCCGTACGCCTTTGGCGACCAAAACAACGAGGTGTGGGGCGTTCAGTGGATTTACCACACCTCACTTCTGCTCATCGCCTGCGGGGCCTCTGGCTTCCTTTCATTGGTGATGATTTCGCTCTCGAAGCGCCACCCCATGGCCCCACCCCGCCAGTTGCTCTACCCCATGCCGTTCGTCGGACTCGCCTTGTTGAGCATCGACCGGGTTGGCATGATGGACATGCCCTCAATGCTGGTGTGGGCCTTGCTCTTGCTGCCCGGCCCGGTTTACGTCCATTTGTCGTGGGCACCCCGATGGCGCCTGTTGTGCATGATCGAGGACGGTAAAGATCCGTTCGTTGGCCTTGAGGTCAAGGCCGAAGACAATGTTGAGGCTGAAGAGATGGTTGGCGAGGACACCGAAATACTCGAAGTCGTTGACGCCTTTGAGTCCGAGTGAACTCAAATCACGCCGACCTTCGGGCCGACCTTCTCGAAACACGCCAACACGGCATCGAGGTCGTCCTTCGTCAACCCTGCTGACATTTGAGTCCGGATTCGGGCTTTATCCCTGGCCACCATGGGGAACACGATGGCACCGGCCATCACACCTTCCTCGCCAAGTGCATGGGTCATGGCTTTGGCCGTCGAGGATTCACCGCACATGACGGGGATGATGGGCGTGACCGAATCGCCGGTGTCAAAGCCCATCGATTGCAGTTCCTTGCGGAAGTAGTTGGTGTTCTCCCAGAGGCGAGCGTGGTGTTCGGGCTCGCTCATCAGCACCTCGATGGCTGCCTTCTGGGCTGCGGCCACACCGGGAGGTTGTGATCCGGAGAGCAACCAAGATCTCGAATGGTTCAGCGCATGGTTCCGGGTCATCTCGGTGCCCGCAAGAATCCCGCCTTGAACGCCCAGCGCTTTGGAGAACGAACCGGTTTCAAAGTCGACCTTTCCTTGGAGTTTGAAGTGGTCCACGATTCCAGCACCGCCCTCACCGAGGACACCTTCGCCGTGGCAGTCGTCCACGTAGACCATGGCACCGTATTCCTCTGCCAGCGCCGTCACCTCGTCAAGCGGGGCGATGTCACCGTCCATCGAGAACACGCCGTCGGTGATGATGAGTTTCCGCTCCGAGGATTCGTTGGCCTTGAGGACAGCCTCCAACTCGCCCATGTCGTTGTGCGCATAAACGGCACGTGAGGCCTTGGTGAGCCGCACGCCGTCAATGATGGACCCGTGATTGAGTTCGTCGGAGATGATGACATCTTGCGGGCCGGTGACCAAGGTCGGGATCAAACCAACGTTCACGGTGTAGCCGGCTGAATAGATGAGGGATGCTTCCACACCTTTGAACTCGGCCACTTTCTTTTCGGCCTCGAGGTGGATGTCCATCGTTCCTGCGATGGCCCGAACCGAGCCGCTCCCGGCACCGTAGGTTGCTGTGGCCTCTTGCATGGCAGCGACAACCTTGGGGTGCGTGGTGAGGTTGAGGTAGTTGTTAGCGGAGAGCATGATGGTTGGTTTCCCGTCCATCTGGCATCGAGGGACGTTGGGCCCTTCAAGGGTGGGAGGTTCCCACAGCAACGACTTTTCGTTGAGTTCATCGTATCGGGCTTTCATCCACGACATATCACCGGGCATGGTCAATCCTCATGATGACCATGAGGTGCGGGTTTTTGTTGTTTGTCTCAAGCATCCAGACCCATCAGGGCCAGAACGTTCATGCCTGACATGTCCAGGCAATCTCCCTCTCGTAAACCAAGATCCTCAAGCCACAGTTCACCGATGGCTGTTCGATGCAAATCGATGACGTGATGGCCGACACTCGCAAACATGCGCCGCACCTGACGTTTCTTCCCTTCGTGGAGGGTGACCTGCACATCACAGGACGAGAGTTGGTGAACCTCAGCGGGTTCAGTGCGGTGGAGGGTGACCTCACCGTTGACCTCCAATTCGATGTCGACCCCCTCTCGTAAGGCCTTCAGTGCCTGTTCGTCGATGGCTTCTGTGGTTCGGACAAGGTAGACCTTGGGCACGTGATGTTCCGGGTCGGTAACCCGACTCACCAACTTGCCGTCCGTGGTCAAGACGAGCATCCCGGTGGTCGCTTCATCGAGGCGGCCCACCGTCACCATGCGATCTTTGTCCCGCTGTGAAAGGTGGTCGGGGAGCAGGTCAAACACCGGCGTCTTCCCCAAGGAACGTTCGTGCTTGTTGAGACGGGAGCAGAGGTAGCCGGGCGGCTTGTTCAGGATGAGCGTAACGTGTTCCTCTGGGAGGTGGAGCACGGTTCCGCGGTACGACACAGGCTTGGTTCGTGGGTTGAATTGGAAACTGATGTCCTTGACCACCGAGCCGTTCACCGTAATTTCACCCGCCCAAACGGCCTCTTTGGCCTGCCGCTTTGAGGCGAAGATGCCTGTTTGAGAGAGGAACTGATGGAGACGCAGTTTCATGGGGGTTCAATCCGCCGTGGAGGCCCCTACGCATCATCATTGTCATGAACGCAAGGCCTTCCCCATCATGACACTGAACTTGGTCGCGGCTTGAAGACTGGCATCACCAGATACGAGGTTTTTCATAGGCAATTCCGAAGGGGTTCTCCATGGTGAAAGGCGAACAAGCAGGGGCATGGACCAAAGCCTACAGCGGAGGCACGTTTGTTCGCAAGAGCAGTGAATTCAGGGACGTCATTTCACCGGACGGCCCGTTTGAACCAGCGAGCGGACGCTACCATCTCTATGTCTCTCACGCGTGCCCGTGGGCGCATCGAACCGTCATGGCACGCACGCTCCTCGGGCTGGAAGACCATGTTTCGGTTGACGTGGTCGACTGGCGAATGAACGCGGACGGCTCGTGGTCGTTCAATCCCGATGAACCCGGTGCCACCCCCGACCGGATCAACGGCGAGCACCACCTCGAAGCCGTTTACCGACGGGCGTATCCTGAATGGACCAACGAGGGGCATGTTGGCACCGTGCCGGTGCTGTGGGACAAGATGACCGGCACCATCGTCAACAACGAGAGTCGGGAAATCATCCGGATGTTCGGCACGCTGGCTACCGCCCTCGGCGCGACCACCACCCTTTGCCCAAAACACCTGGTTGAAGCGATCGATGCGATGATCACGGCCAATTACGAATCGGTCAACAACGGCGTCTACAAATCAGGGTTTGCCCGCTCACAGGACGCCTACGAAGCGGCCGTCACCACCCTGTTTGACCGGCTGGACGAGCTTGACAGCCACCTCGAGGACCGTGAATGGCTGGTGGGTGATGGACGAGGCACCCTCACCGAAGCTGACCTCTGCTTGTTCACCACCCTCGTTCGTTTTGACTTGGTCTACGTGGTCCACTTCAAGTGCAATCTCCAACGCATCATCGATTATCCCCATCTTCAGGCCTTTGTCGAGCGGGTGTTGGACCTCCCCGGCATTCGAGCGACCTGCGATTGGACCCACATCAAGCATCATTACTTCTGGTCGCATCAGCACATGAATCCCTATCGAATCGTGCCACTGGGGCCCCGAACCGGACCTCACGCAGCGTGAAGAGGCTCATCATTCGGATGATGTGGCCGATGGGGCCATCTTCAATCTGGCCCGTTTGTTGGCTTGAACCGTTTCAAACGCTGCCATGACAGGAGCCAGTCGTGCTGAACGAGCACGTGCCTCTGCCTCGGCTGAGATGGCCTGCGCCTCGGCTCCAACAGCCGCCACCTCGCTTATCGTGGCGGCCTTGGCGAGTGCAAGTTCCCGGTCTTGACGAGCCGCTTCCATTCGACGTTCGTGTTCGAGATGGGCAGCCTCCATGTGCATCTCGTGTTCAGACGCCTCGGGCTCAACGTCCTTCTTTCGCAGGTAATTCCACACGGCTCGTGCGCCTTGGAACGCGGTCAGATAACTGGAGGTCGTCATTTGCATGGTGAACGCCAGTTATCATGGTGCTTGGGACCTATTTGTTGCTATTGCTCTGCAAACCATCAGCGTTATAATGCGAGGGCCGTGCAAAATCACCATGGCAAACCGCCGCCGAGCAATGATGTTGACCGCTTTTTTGCTGCAGTTGTTGATGGTGGGCGCAACCGCCTCACCCTTGGCAGACTCAACCAACCCCTTGGGCGATGCGTCCAAGATGAACGCTGACCTTGTCGAAAAACTCGATGAAGTCGCCGACGCAGCGGTGCTGCCCGTCATCTTCCAACTTCACTCCCCAATGACCCCGCACGATGAGGCCTTCATCGCCGACCTCGGCCTGGTGCTCAAGGGCGAGGCCCCGCTCTTGGACGCCGGATTGGTGGAAGGCAAGGCCATCGATATGCGCCGAATGTCAACCTGGGACCGAGTTGAATACCTCGAACTCGACAAGGAATTGGAATTCTTCTACCTGCCATCCGAGTGGGGTGGCCAGCCCGAACCCGGCATCATGATGCACGAAACAACCCACGTGGTGCGTGCTACCGACACCTGGGACCGTGTCATTATTTCGCCAACGGGCGAAGTTCTGCGAGAAATCGACCTCTCCTTCAGCGAGTGGGACGGGGACGGTACCGCCATCGTTGACCTTGACACCGGCGTGGACGCCGGCCACCCTGACTACGACTACCTCGAGCCTTGGACCGGTGAGAAAACGCTCTACTCCGCCAAGTGGACGCCAGCCGACAACGACTGGGTCGAGACGAGAAACTCGGACACCTCCTCGGGCCACGGGACGCACGTTGGCGGCACCATCGCTGGCAACGGCGACGCTTCGGCAGGACGTCGAGCCGGCGTGGCCAAGGGCGGTCAACTCGTGGCGCTTGGGGCCGGTGATGGTGCGTCCATTTTCGCCGGCGTTCAGGGACTCGAGTGGACCTATGCGCATTCCATCCCGGGCCAAAACCCGCATCACATTCGTGTCGTCTCCAACTCCTGGGGCAGCGATGGGGATTACGACCCGCAAGGCACCATCACGCAACTGACGGACCGACTCACGTACGAGAACGATGTCGCCGTGATCTTTGCGGCCTCCAACTCCGGTGGGTCAGGTGCTGAATGCTCGGGTGACCTGCGTACGAACGTCTACGCCAACACACCCTCGGCCATCTCCGTGGCCGCCCTGACCCACGACGGTACCGCCGTGACCTCGTTCTCGTCTCGTGGTTGCATGAACCAACAGCACACATGGCCCGATGTGGGTGCACCCGGCCGAGACATTTGGGCCACCGCTCCACGTGGTACCGCCATTGATGCGACCACTCGCACCCAAGGTGACCTCTACTACATGGCCATCTCTGGAACCTCGATGGCCACGCCTCACGTTGGAGGCATGGCGGGCATTCTCCTCGACGTTGCTCCTTCGTTGGGTGCAGCCGACTACCATCGTGACGACCACGACTTCGGCGACAGCCTCGTTGGCGGCGACGGAACAGCCGCCTACGCACAGTATGAAGATTGGAACGAGCGCAACAACAGCCGAGTCCACGAGGTCGAACTCATCCTCGAGTTGACGGCTCGCTACGAAGGCATGGCGAATTCCTGTGAGGCTGGCAACGATGAGGACGCTTGCAACGACATCCCAGAGGAATGCTACCGAAGCGCCACGGGCGAGTGCCATGACTGGCGCATCGGCCACGGCCTCACGGACCTTGACGCCGCTGTTGCCTTGGCTCGAACCCTCCAGTTGATGCGAGACCAGGACGGCGACGGCATCGTTGACCACCCCGAATACAACGTGTGGGACGCCTACGATATCTACGAGAACATGATGACGACCACCACCATTCCTGCCAACACCGACCGTGTTCGCCACGCATGGAAGGGCGATTGGAACCATTTCAACAACGGACAAACGGGCGCCGTTTACTACACCGAGGATTCGCACTACGTATGGATTCCCAACGGCACCACGCGCCTCGAGGCCACCTTCACAGCCGTTGAGACGAGCTTGGACACCGGTCAAGCCGGCCTGCTCCAACTCGACATCGACCTCGGGGACGACGGGAGCAACGATGCACAAGGCGAAGGCAATCGTTTGGCCGACTCCTGGTACTACGACCTCGCCGTTGACGAATCGGCGTGGGGCCAGTGGGCGCATTTCGACGTGTCCGGAACAGCGGTGACGCTGTGGGGCTTCCTCGGCGACATTGAATTCTTCGAATCCCGTGTCCCTTACACGGTGGACGTCATGCTGACGATGGACCTGTCGCAACCGGTTGACATCCAATTTGAACAGCGTCCGGATTTCTACACCGACCTCAACCCCACCACCCCCTCGGATGACTACGAAGAGGACATGGACGGCATGCTGACCTTCACCCGCTCAGCCTACGACCAAGCCACCGTGGTGTCGCTGATTCAGCCCAAGGAGATGGGTGGCGAAACCGAGAGTGACGGCTTTTTCTCTTCACTTGGCAGTCTGATCGCTGAACACCCCTTCGCTGTCATCTTCTCCCTCCTGATGTTGCTGGGGGCAGCTGGTACAGCCGGCTACGCCGTCCGACTCCAAACCGAGGAGGACGTTGAGGACGCCATCATCGTGGCTGAAATCGAAGAAAAGGCCTGAATCCAGCATCATCTGGATTCACGCCAAGGCTGACATCCTTTAGGGCGTCCAATCTTTTTGGTTGAGGTGAGGCTTGAATTCCTCAGGCTTGTGGTGAGCTTCCAATTTGTCCAACAGCCAAATCACCCAGTGAAAAATGCCCATGCCTTCTTCCTCGGTGACGCTGCTCTTGTCGTGCATGATGTAACCTTGTTCCGTCATCGTCATCAGTCGCCGCATGCCCGCACCGATGAGGGAAAGATAGGGCTTGTAGAAGGAGTAGACGATATCAAAGGACAGGTTGCGATGGAAGGTCATGACAGCGTGATTTGCCATAAGAACAATCACAGCGTTGGTAGCGTCCTTCTGTTCCCGGGTCATGCCCATCAAATCCTCAATGGTGGTGTCTTTGGTGATGACGTTGCCAAAGGTCGAAAAGCCACGTTGAACAAGAGGATTCTCAAGCGATTTGGCGATGGTTTGAGAGATTTCGTAACGGCGATTGCGGTTGACCTCGAGAACTTGGCGAAGACCGAACAGCAGCGTTGCCATGATGGCGAGGCCACCGAGGGCCTCACCCAAACTTGCAGCGGTGTCAAGGTCCATTCAAAGCCCCATGAAGTGTTGATTTGTCCAGGTGGATTCATTCGCTTTCATGAACGACAACGGAGGCTGGCGATGTCGCCTCATCGTCCTTGATCTGCAACAAGAGGAGGAAGACAAGCGCTTGGAAGGCGGCTCCGAACAGGAAGAGGTTGGGGAAACTTCCACCGGCCAAATCTTTGAGGATCGGCGAAAGGGCGTTGCCAGTAAAAGCACCGACGTTGATGAGCGTCATGTAAATCGAGAATTGAGTTCCTGCGACTTCTTTGCTCGTGACCGACATGAGGAAGGCCAGCAGATTCGCGCCGACGATGGCCCAGACCAGCGTCCAAACCAGCCATATTTGCAGCATCATGCTGCTGTCCGTCCACTGTCCACGCAGGGCGGACCACGCCACGGTCATGAGGGTCCCGACGGCCACGGCCACGGTGAGGGTCTTCTTGGAACCGAACTTTGAACCCAACAAGCCGCCAACAAGGAAGCCAAGCATCGTCATCAGGAAGACCGGCAGGCCCTTGGCGTCAAGGAAATCTTGTGCATCCCAATTCAATTCGTCGACGAAAAGGAATTCCCATTGGAAGTCGATGATGCCCATGCCGGTGCCCATGCCGCCGCCGATCCACATGATGGTGCAGAGCAACAGCGCCATCTTGGCCGTGCTGCCTGAAACCGCTGACTGGAACGCCGTCACAATTTCACCGAAGGTCATGACGTCGCCATCGTCTGCCGAGGAAGTCTCCGAGGATGCTTCGCTCCAAGGGAACAGTTGGTCGCCGGGGCGTTCTCGGACGAACAGCGGGATCATCATGATGGCCGCCAGAACAACGATTTGAACCTGAAGGGCAGCATGGAAGCCGGAATCATTGAGCACGCGGCTGAGACCAAGCACGGCGAACATGGCACCAAAGCCCTTGGCCACGAACATCAGCCCGTTGGCGAGAGGCAATTCTTCATCGCTCAACGTGTCAACCGCCAGTGCGTCCGAGCTGACGTCTTGGAGGGCGGCGAAGATGTTGTGAATCAGGAAAAACATGCCGAGTGTTTCCAGGTCAGCAGCAGGGTCGTCGACCAGAAGGAAGGCAGCCATCGTGAGCATCATGCCCAGTTGCGAGATGAGCACCCAAGGACGGCGCTGACCCATGCGAGGGAAGCGATAGCGGTCGATCACGGGGCCGAGCACGAGTTTGCCAATGATCCATGGAATCATACCGGCAGAGATGAGCGCAAGTTTCTGGGTGTCGTCCATTGAACCGTTGTCAACGAGGAAGGTGACAAGAACCGTGGCGATGAAGAACCACGGTACACCTTGAGCAAAATACAGCGCACAAACGGTCCCGAACCGAGCAAAGCGGCTCTCTTGCATGTTCAATCCCATGGTATTCCGATGCCACCGTTGAATCTAATACTTATCCCAGCAAAGCAGGGAAATCTAACCAATTCTAAGCGAGAAAACGTTCCACCGGTCAAACGAGTTTCGCCCCGCCGTTGCCTTTGGCTTCGAGGTGGTCGAGAAGCCAGAACAACCCTGCCCAAATTGAATCCTCACCTTCTTCGGTTTTTTCGACGTTCACCATCATGAAGATGTGAATCACCCTGCGCCAGCGGCTAGCGAACATCCGCACGTAAACACCGCAGAAATCCTCCACCAAGTCGAGGGAAAGGTGGCCGTTTTTGGCCAACACGCCGATGTTGTTCATGCCGATCATCAAGGCGTTCATGGCGTCCTTTTCTTCGCGAGTGAGAGCTGCCAGTTCCTGGGGGGTCAACTCGTCGTGGAGTTTGACGGTGCTGATGGAAAATCCACGGTGAACCAGCGGGTTGTTCATGTGAGCGGCCAAATCTCGGCCGATCTCATAGCGTCGGTTTTCGTTCCAGTGCTTCATTTGGCGAAGACTGAACAGGAGGGTGAACAGGATGGCGATACCGCTGACGGCCTCGCCGATGTTGGCAGCGGTCTCGATGTCCATGCTGGGTGATGGGCCACGACCTCTTCATGTAGATTATGCCTCGGCCACAAACGTCAACGACGGGGAATCGCTTATACCGACGGCGGTGGATGTACCCCCATGGCACCAACAAGCAGCATCGCTTTTCTCATGATGTCCCTCATGACCCTTTTTGGCGTTGAATACAACGACCCATGGCAAATCATCGGCATCGTTGGCAACGCCATTGAAACCGCCATCGGATTCCTGATTCTCGGCATCTTGGCGCTGATCTACCTATTGGGGTTGATTCCAAACCCCTTCCCTTGGATGTTGGGTTAAGGACCATGGGAAGGATGGCCACGCCAAGGAAGGGTTCAAGCGGTTCCAATCAATTCTACGCTGACGTCGAACCAGGTAACCGTCCATTCAATCAGTAAACGCTCATTTTCATCGTTGGCGGTTGGAAGGACACCTGCACCGAGCGGTTGCGTGGCGTCAACCTCGAGTTGGATTGAAAGTGTACCTTCCCCATAGGAGGAGTCTGACCATGCTGCTTCAATGTCAGGACTCAATTGATTGTTCTCGAGGTATTCAACGCCGTCATAACCGGGGTAAACATGCACGACGAGGTTAATCTGTGAACAATCATCGGCGTTGCCTGCAAGGATGTTTCGTTCATCGCTCCATTCCGCCATAAATCCAGTAGGGGGAATATCAGCGTTGACGACATCGCATGAATCACCGACTTCTCCGGAGGTCTCATCGTAATCAACGGTGATGGCCACCATGGCGAGCATGTGACTCGATCGTAAATCGTCATTTGAAAAAACCAAGTCAAGCGTATGTTGTTCGCCATCACCCACAATAATCTCCGTTGACTCAACCGCTTGTTGTTCCTCGAAGGACACCTGGAACAGCGGGTCTTCCCGACGTTTTGCGATGTCGTCTGCCTTGACAATGCTGTAAACATAACCGTGGAAAAACAAGGAGGCAACAAAAAAGACCACGAAGCCATTTAGGATGTTGCGGTTGCCTTCCTCCGCCATGTCTTTGTAAAATTGCAGGAACATATCTACACCTCAATATTTGATCATGTGCAACACAAAAGAAACCAACAGCAAAAAGCCAATCATCAGGGAAAACCCAATGTTAAGCCGAGTTGAGTGATCGGCGAGATCAATATCCAATTCAGGGTACAACTCGGGATGCGTATCAAGTGGGAACTCGTTCCTGTTGG
>JAYYDY010000005.1:0-39757 GCA_036160375.1 Thermoplasmatota archaeon
GTGAGGTATTCAATCCCCGAGAACAGGGTGACCCACACCACGACCACTTCAAGGAAGGGTTCAGCGCCACGCAAATCAAGCGTGCCCCAAATCGTCCAGCCGAGCAGCATCCACAACCAAATCACCTGAAGCATTTGGAAGGTGTGAGCAAATCGACTCAATTTTTGTAACAGCTCCGTGTCATGCCCGAGCACCCATTCGAGCACCAGCACGCCCACAGCGGCCAGACACGTGGTCGCGCTGACCAGCAGCCACCACCCGGAAAGGTCGGCGTCACGCCAGGCCAACATCAACGCCGCCATCACCCAACCGAGCACGAGCACGGTGGCGACGTTGGTTGCTGCCTGCATGGTGTAGAGCGGGTCGCGACCGTCTCGAAGGACGGCCAATCCACCCATGAGTTTGACTTCACACGCCGAATCGTCCACGATGCCGTGACCAGCCGCCGCCATGCCACCGGCGGATTTGATGCGAGCAGCCTCGACGATGCTCTCGGCCGCCCCGTGTTCCCACGAATCGCGTCCACCGCTCCACGACGAGCCCCGGCTGGCAGCATGAGCGGCACCCGCTCCACGGGAACGACCGCCGCCGGCTGAACGGGTTTTGGCCCAAGCACGGATTTCAGGCGTGATGATTTCTTCCACCTGGTCTTCGTTGAGCGGTGCCCCGTGGTCGGTGTAGAGCCAGCGGCACTGGATGGGAACGGGGTTGGCATCTACGTCGGGCGCCACCATCTGGAATTGTCCGGGCCCGAGCGTGGGCAACTGGGCCACCAGGTCTTGGTCGCCACCGCTCTCTTTGAGCAGATGCCGCACCTTTTCGACGTCTTGTGGTTGGGTGAACCGTCCGATGAAGGTCGTGTTGGCCTGAGCGAGGATCTTGTAGTCCACGTCGCTGACGTTTTGGGTGGCGAGCACGCACGCCACACCGTACTTTCTCGCCTGTTTGAAAATCAACTTGATGAGGTCTTTTGCCGGTGGATTGCGAGGGTGCGGGGGGAGGTAGGGCGCCACTTCGTCCATGAAGAACAGCAGTTTGAGTTCCCCATCGGCTGGCTGTTGGGTGAGCATCCAATCGTAGAGCTCGCGTGAGAGTTCTTGCACAAAGTACTGCTTTTGGTTCTCGTCCTGAATGGTGTTCAGGTAGACGATGTTGAGCGGAATTTTACCCGGGACGGCCGGCTCAACAAAAGCATCGATGTCGATGGGCACGCCGTTGGAGAAGAGCAACTGGTTCACGCCTGAAGAAAAAGCGGCAAGGCGGCGAGCGAGGTCGTTGCGTGTGGTTTTGGGCAGACGTTCTTCGAAATCCGTCAACCCATGTTCCATCATCACCTCGTTCCACGTCGGTGGGTCGACCCGTTCTTCCTCGTCTTCGGAGAAGCATTCGGGGTAGAGGTGGCGAATGAATTCCTGATGCGGCTCTCGCACGACGCGAGCCAAGGCTTGGAAATCCCCGACGTTCAACCCGCATCGGGTCCCCTCCACCAGAATTTCGTAAAGGAAGGGTTTGACCGTCTTTCCCTGCGTTTTCTCAACGTCAAACCCGGCCAAGTTGGCAAACCCGGCCGCCACCATGTCCCACGCCGTGATGGCTTCTTCTGGGTCCAAATCACCCGGCGGGGCGCGGAAGGGGTCAATGCACAAGGGAAGCCCTTTGCTGCGAAGCGGCGTCCAAATTCGGACTTCGCAACGGTCGATCAGTTGTTTCGCCCGTGCCACAATGCCGTCTTTTTCCTCAAGTTCACCGAGGTCAATGCCGAGGGCGAGGCGAGCCAAATCGCCCTGCGGGTCGATGATGAGGGATGGAATGCCCGCCAGCGCTGCTTCTTCGATGAGGGCTTTGGCCATCACGGTCTTGCCCGAACCGGTGGAACCGAGCATGGCGCCGTGGCGAGCGAGAACCTGCGGAGCGATGTCAATGGCTTCACCGGTGTCCCTTCTCGTCCCCAGAAACATCCCCTTTGGTTTGTACTGACGCTTACCGGGAGACGAACGCCCCGACACTGAGTTGGCAATCGCAGGGGCGTTGTCGTTGAACAGATCGCCGATGAGGTCACCGACCGCAGGTTCGGTCGAGCCGCCGTCCGTGGATGGCGGCGTAACCTCGTCCTCGGGTGACACCATGGATGGCCGAACATCGGAAGGGGTCTTCAAAGGCGCGATGAGGAGGGCGGTGAAAACGCACACTCAAGGAGGAGGAGAAGCACGCCGAAGCATGGAACGCATTGCGATGGCACGACCTTCGTGGGACGATGAGATGCGAGCAGCAGCCCTCTCTACGTTGGATTCGCTGCACTGGGTCAAAGGACCTCAGGGCAAGGCGTTCGGTCGAGAATTTTCGGCGTACAGCGATGCCGTTCAGGGCACGCCATGCCAGAGCGGTTCGGTCGCGCTTTGGGCAGCCCTCCGCCTGCTCAACATTGGGCCGGGCGACGAAGTGCTCGTCCCCTCGATGACCTACATTGCAACGGCGACCTGCGTCTCCTTGGCAGGAGCAACGCCCATTTTCGTGGACGTCGAGCCCGACCACTGGTGCATTGACCTCGCCGGTCTTGAAGCGGCGCGGACGCCCAACACCAAGGCGGTCATCGCCGTTCACCTCTACGGTCAAATGTGCGACGACCGACTGGTCGACTGGTGTGAGGAGCACAACATCGCCTACATCGAGGACGCTGCACAAGCCCACGGAGCGGTTTCCGCAGCAGGCGTGAAGGCAGGCGGGGTCGGCGACGTGGCGTGTTTCTCCTTCTTCCCGTCCAAGAACCTCGCCGTTGGTGGCGAAGGTGGGATGATGACGACCCGACGCGAGGACCTCGCTGCTCGCATGGACGCTTTGGTCAATCACGGCCGAGATGCTCGCCTTGAATCCCATGAGGTCGGCTCCAACCTTCGCATGTCGGAAGTCTCTGCTGCCATCGGTCGCGTGCAACTCAAGCGCCTCGATGACTGGCTTGTACGTCGTCGCGCCATCGCCGAACGTTACACCGCTGCGTTTGAGGGGCAACCCGGCCTCATCACGCCCACCATCAGGGAAGGAACGCTTCACGCCTGGCATCAGTATTGCTTGCTGGCCGATGACCCCGAAGACCTTCGTGCGACCCTCGAGAAGGCGAACATCGATTCGAGGATCTACTACGCCACGCCGATTCACCGTCAATCGGTCTACGCCGACCATCCACAATTCAACGCCGACCTTCCGGTGACCGACGACATCACCCATCGGTTGGTGGCCGTCCCTGTGCATCACCAAATGACCGATGACGAGGTTGAGCGGGTCATCGCCGCCGTCCTGTCCTCAATTTCCTCGTGAAGCCAAGGTTTCAGCCAAGGCCCGGTTGGACCACGAACGAAGTCCCGTGATTTCCTGCCCAACCCACGGCGGCAAGGTAACGGCTTGGCTGCTCGAGGACAATTCCACCTCAGCCAGCACCAAGCCGGCCAGCGCACCTTCGAATTCGTCAATCTCCCACGTGAGCCCGTCGGAGCCCGCGAGCACATAACGGGTCTTCTCAACGGAGGGGAACGGCCCCTTTGAGAGCAAACGTTGCGCCATACCCTCCTCAACGCTCCACTCAAGTTCCAAGGATGTATCGTCCGAAATCCGCGCTTTGTAGGTCAGGATGTACTGCTCGTTTCGTCGGCGCAGGCGTGTGGTCCACGATGCGGTGGAAGTCAGATGTTCTCGTTCGGTTGGCGTGATATCGGTGAACACCTCGTCCTCAAACATCAACGTAAGATCGTTCACGTTGAGCCAATCGCCGACGGTGTAGTACTGTTCAATTTGGAAGACGTTCGAATGTTGCCGCCAGGGTTTCTCCTCTCGCCCGTCCACGAGGAATCGGCGCTCGATTTCCATGTGCTTGTCCATGTCATTCACCTCCTCCATGACCGTCCGGAGAGGGCGCCGTGGGCGCCACGCCTTCCATCGGCGCTTCCACGATTGCCGTCGGTTGAACGGCGGTGGCGATTTGCTGAACTGGAATGAACTGCACGTCTTCGATGAGTTGCGTGCCCGGTGGGCCGAGGGTTACTCGGTCGATGCTGAACCGGTCGTCGTTGAGCAAGGTTGCATCGCCACGGGCCAAGCGTTGTTCGAGTTGACGTGATGTGGAAAAGGCGCGCCAAATGAGCCAGCCGGGAAACACGAGACTCAAGGAAGCCAACATCATTCCCAGAACGGTCATGTTGTTCACCCGTTTCGCTGCAACAGCCCCTTCCAGGAAGCTTCAGCGTAGGCTGCCGCTGCAGCACCGGGGTCGTCGGCTTTGTGAATGCCAGAACCTACGATGATGCAGTCCGAACCGGCGAGCACGGCTTCGGTGGGGTCGCCGTAGCGCTGACCCATCTCCCCATCGCCGACGGCGAGGTTGACCCCGGGCGTCCAGATCATTTTCGCCTCACCCACGGCATTTCGCAGAGCGGCCAGTTCAGCGGGTCGTGAACCGTTACCGATGAAGCCGAACACACCGTCGTGCGCCGTTCCTTTCTCGACCACTTCACGGGTGTAGTCCGGGTGAAGCAAGTTGCCTCGACTGGACATTTGTGCGAGCAACAGAACACCGCCCGAGCGACCCACATCGTTCCAACCAGCTTGCAACCCGTCGACGATGTCCGGGCCGCTGATCAAGTGTGCAGTCACCAAGTCCGACCAGGAGCGAATGTCGTAGATGCCCGCCATTTGCGAGCGAGAGATTTTGCCGATGTCAGCGAATTTTCGGTCTTCAAAGATCAACAAATCTGCTTCGTGAGCTGCCTTGCAGAACGCACCCCATGCTTCCGGTGACCAATCATCCACCAAATCCACGTGGGTCTTGAGCGCCGCAACATGGGGTCCGACGGCCTCCATCAAGTCGAACAGCCCCGCCATGGTGTTGCGGTCGGCCGCCAGACACACCAACGATTGTTTGTTGGTGGCGACGTCCATGTAGCGCTTGGCCATGGGTGAAGTTGCTGCGGACCATCGCACACCCCACGCTGCTGATGGTTCCATGGACAGGTCTGGGCGCCGCCCGTCCTCAAGGGTTGTGGCGAGACATCATGTTGATGATGCACCCGCTCGTCCGGTGGTTCATGCGACAGGCGCTGATGCTCACCGTCCTGTTGCTGACGGTGCCGTTGTCCGGTTGTTTCGGGCAGTCTGAACCACCGGCCAGCGCTGAGGAGCCCGGGATGTACCCCGACATCTACGAGCGCCACACGCTGGAGTGGAACTGGACCGGCTCCTACGCCCGTGTGCTCGAAGACGGACCCCATCAAGCATTACCGGTTCAGGAGGCGTTCATTGAGGTGGACACGACCGGAACCTGGGAAGGTGGCCCCAACACCGCTGAGGTCCACCTCTCGTATTGGCTTCCCTCCAACACGGAAGACGGCGAGCAGGTGCCTGTCATCGCCGTGGTCAGCCCGTACTTCGACTACGGCTCCCCCGGGAGCCAATCGAGCCCCACCAACGTGGTCAGCGCAGGGCGCGGCGAATTCATCTACGACAATTTTGTTCCACACGGCTATGCCCTTGCACAAGTGGCGGTGTTTGCCACCGAGGAAAGCACGGGGTGTTTCGACTACCGCGGTGATGGGGAAGGTCAAGGCATCCACGAAGCCGTGGAGTGGTTGGGCACGCAAGATTGGAGCAACGGCCACGTCGCCATTTACGGCAAGTCCTACGAGGGCGCCACTGCGTGGGAAGCAGCCGCTCAGGGCAGTGAATACCTGAAAACCATCGTTCCCATTTCCGGCACGACCGCCCTCGGGCCACTCCTCTACAAGAACGGCAGCGCCGAGGCGCGCAGCCAAGTCATGCACTCGAACTATGGCGGGTCCATCCTCGATTACGACAGCAACGACCTCGACAACATGTGCGGGGACGTCGTCGAAGGGTTCCTTGCAGGACCCACTCGTTATGGGTTGGGTGAACTCGATCCTTACATGGACAACTACTACGACGAGCGAAGCCACATCGACAAAGCCCTCGGGACATACAACGGGAGCATCTACTGGGTGCAGGGGATGCAAGACTGGAACGTGGACCCTCACCAGGTCTTTGGCGGGCCGCCGGGCACGCACTGGTACCAGACCTACATCGACGAAGGCTACGAGGTCGGCGGTATGCTGGGGCAGTGGGAACACAACTATCCCGACCAGTGGACCAAGCACAACGCCCAGGCTTCAGGCTACGGCGGTGAAGCGATTCAGAACATGACGCGATGGGACTGGGGCCAAGACCTGTTTGAGTGGATGGAGTACTACCTGAAGGGCGTGGGCGACCCACCTGCTCTCCACGCTCAAATCCAGCGGAACGACGGCGAGTGGCGCATTGAGGAAACATGGCCCCCACTCGATGCAGAATGGCAACCCGCCACCTGTTCAGCCAGCGGTTCGGTCGGCTCATCATCAACCGTCACCGTAGCATGCGATCCCATGTCGATGGACCACGACACCCACATCAGCGGCTTACCCACTCTCCACTTGGACGTCACACCTTCGTTTGACGGCGGGCAAATCTTCGCTGAACTCCGGGACGCTGAGACGGGCCTTCGTTTCGGCCATGCCACCATGGACGTTCGCTACCACGCCGGTGGCTACGACGCTCAAACCGTGGTGCCCTTTGCCCCGATCACGATGCTGATGGAATTCCAAGGCATGGACGTCATTCTCCCTGCAGGTCACGCCCTCGAAATCGTCCTGACACAGACGGGCGAGGATTACCTTCCACCCGCTTGCAGCAACGCGTGCCCCATCACCGTCAATTCGGGCGAACTTACGCTCCCCGTGATTGAGCGAGACGGTTCCACCGTCCTCATCACGCCCCAGGGCGCAGACGCCGCCAACAACCAGTAAGCTGGTTCGGCGAACCTCAAATCACTCGCGCACTTCGCGGCGAGCAAGATTGTGCAAATGCGCGAAGAGAACCTAACATGGCAAGCAATTGTTGAACAACGCGCAACATCAGGCCATCAAAATATGGCGTATGATTGTAAATTTCACAGAATTATGCGCGTTTGAATGATAAAAATGCAAGAAATATGTGCGTATGATTCATATACCGTCCTCATAGCGGGGCGTTTGATACCCATGATAGAGAAAGCAAAACTGGAGTACATTTGGCTTGACGGATACGAACCCACACAGAACATGCGCAGCAAAACGATGGTGCGCAACAACTTCGGCGGCACGGTCGAAGAATGCCCCATCTGGATGTTTGACGGTTCGTCCACGAAGCAAGCCGACGGTAGCTCCTCCGACTGCCTGTTGAAGCCTGTGAACATCTTCCCTGACCCCCAGCGCGTGAACGGTTACCTGGTCATGTGCGAGGTTCTGAACCCCGACGGCACGCCCCACCCCAGCAACGGACGCGCGACCATTGACGACGATGACAACGATTTCTGGTTCGGCTACGAGCAGGAATACTTCATCATGGACGTTGAGACGCAACTCCCCCTCGGCTTCCCCGTCGGTGGCTACCCTGGTCCTCAAGGCCTCTACTACTGTTCCGTGGGCGGCAAGAACACCCACGGCCGAGCCCTCGTTGAGGAACACGCCGATCTCTGCCTCGAGGCTGGCATCAACTTCGAAGGCATCAACCAGGAAGTCGCTTGCGGCCAGTGGGAATTCCAAATCTTTGCCAAGGGCGCCAAGCAAGCCGGCGACGAACTTTGGGTCGCTCGCTACCTCCTCGACCGCTTGACGGAGAGCTACGGCTACTACATCGAGTACCACCCCAAGCCGATCAAGGGCGATTGGAACGGCTCGGGCATGCACGCCAACTTTTCCAACGGCGCCATGCGCGACAAGGGCGGCAAGGAACTCTTTGACAGCATCTGTGAAGCCTTTGGACAAAACATCGAGAAGCACATGGCCGTCTACGGCGCTCACAACGAAGAGCGCTTGACGGGTCTCCACGAGACCCAATCCATCGACCAGTTCTCCTACGGTGTGTCCGACCGCGGCGCCTCCATTCGCGTGCCCGCTTCCGTCCCCACCGACGGCTGGGTTGGCCGCCTCGAGGACCGCCGACCGGCGTCCAACGGCGACCCCTACAAGATCGGTTCCGTGATCATCTCGACCACGAAGTCGGTTTGCTGAGTCTCATGCCGCTGCTTCACGCAGCCGCAACCGGCGTACGCCGATGAGAACCGCCAGGATGACGACGAGGGTGAACACGTTGGCCACAATCATGGCCAGTGAATCCACCAAGACACCGTAGATGAGCCACAGCGTGAGGGCAACCGTGACGATGCTGAACGTGGTCAGTGAGATCCCCTCGTGCTGTTCGTGAACCCACACGTCTCGAATTTGTGGAACCCACGCCACGATACCCAAGGCACCGGCGACGAGCCCGATGGCCTCAATCCACGGTTCTGCCATGCCCCTCGGCTCCTTCCAATCGGTTTCAAGGCTTCTGGGACGACTGTCCGAGATGGTCGTTCAGGGAAGGGGTGGAGAGGTTGATGGAAGCGATGGTCGACCACGGAATGTCTTCAGGGGATTTCTTGCCGACCACGTGCATTCGCATGGTGGTCCCATAGGGCAGGCTGGCCTCAATGCCGCGCTCCCCTGCGGCGAGGTTGAGTTTGCTTGGTTTCGACGAAAGAAACGCACGCCATCCTCCGGGATGAGCAACCGTTCCCGTCAGCGGCACTCGCCGCCCGGACTGCCATGATTCGACGGAAGCCCCCAATCCAAGACCCAACACATCGCCTTTGCACATCAGCCCGCCGTTGAGTTCTACCTCGTCCCAAGTGCCAAAACCGGCCAGCGTTTCGAGCAAACTCTCGTTCAGTTCGCCGGGGTTTTCATCCTCAAGCAGGCCGATGAAGCCGGCTTCGTCCTTGACGATGCTGCCCAAGTCCATGACGTTGCTTGGCCAGTCGAGGTTGCGATTGGTAAAGGCCAGCACCACGCGAACGTCGACGCCGTCGTCCTTGCCCACTCGTTCGTTGTGCATGGCGACGAGCATGCGAGCCTTCCGCGTAATGCGCTGGTTAACCGTACTGTGATTGTGCGTTGTGCCGTTTTTTCGGTGCTGAATGAATTCCTCTTCCGCATTGATTTCAAAGGAACCCGACCAGTGCTTCTGTTCAACCACCAGCAGCGTGTTGCCACCCACGATGACAAGGTCAATCTCTCGCTTTCCACCCTGTTCAGCATCGGGGATGCGAACCGATTCAAACACATGCCAGCCGTTGGCTTTCCCGGCGGCGCGGCTGATTTTAGCGAGCCGTTGTTCTGCCAACTCGCCGGCGCGATGGATTTCATCGGGAGGATGGAAGCGCCGACGTTCCCGCCACCACGTCCAGCGCGTACCGAGTTTCATGCTTTCACCGAAGAAGTTCGTCCACGCTGTTGACGATGATGGTCGGACGCTGTTCAGCCCCTTCTGGTAATTCGTCAACGTCGGCTTGAGTGGCTTCGCCGGACAGCACCAGCACGCCCACCACCCCGGCACGGGTCGCCATCGCCATGTCGGTGTAGAGTCGGTCGCCCACCATGGCGCATCGCTCGGGCTTGAGGCCCAAGGCTTCGATCTTGTGCAGGATCATGCCCGCATTGGGTTTGCCTGTGATGTGTTCGGGGTCCACACCGGTGGTCGCTTTGAACATCGCCAGGTAGGCACCAACATCGGGCAGTCCGCCGTCGGGACTCGGACAGACCATGTCGGGATGGCTGGCCACGAGCGGGACGCCAGCGTGCATGTGGATGCTGGCTTGAGCGATTTTTTCGTAGGTCAGTTCTGTGTCGTAGCCCAGTACGACGTATTGAGGCTCCGTGCTCTTCGTGTTGACACCGATGGCTTCGAGCATGCTTCGCATGCCTTCGGTGCCGACCAACCATGTTTCGGTGATGCCGTTCTTCTGAAGCCACGCCAGGAGATCGTGGGTGGAAAGCAGTACGTCGTCTTCGTTGGCTTCAAGACCAAGGGCGTGGAGTTTGGTCAAGTATTGTGACACCGATTTCGAAGAGTTGTTGGAGAGGAAATATCGCTGTACACCTTGCGCTTTGCACCTGTCAAGAAACGCCTCGGCCCCTTCAATGAGCTCACCGCCAAGGTAGATGGTCCCGTCCAAGTCGAGGAACACGGCGTCGATGCCCGAGAGCGAGGCGTCCATGGTGCCACCTTAGAACATCAAGGTCTTGAACATGAACCATGGAGAGTGGAGGTTTTCCTGCGCTTCCTTGCTCGCAATCATTTCCGTCATCATTTCCTGAATGGCGGGTTTCTTCGAGGCTTTCCCCACGAACCAGTTGAGAAGCCACGCCCGACGACTCATTTTTTGCATGCGGAAGGAATTCGTGAGCTCGGGTCCAAGCGCTTTCCACAGGGCTTCCTGGTAGTCTTCAGGTGTTTTGCCTTCCATGATGTGCTTCGCCGCCATTTCCCCACTCACCAGCGCATTACCCACGCCTTCACCACTGAACGGGTCGACCAGTGAGGCCGCGTCGCCCACGAGATAGATCCCGTTGCTGGCGGACCGTCGGGGCTGCTTGCTCGCTTTCTTTCGCGGCGAGCCAAACGGCAGTTGCCATCCTTTGCCGGTGCCGGGAATCATGGTCGCTTCGGCGAAGCGGTCTTTGAACAGCGGGTGCTCGGCGATGACTTCGGCTTGAAGCGCCTTGAGTTTCTTGGACTGCTTGTCCAGCAGCGACATGACCATCCCGATGCCGACGTTGACCACGCCTTCGGCGACGGGGAAGAGCCAGAAATAGCCGGGAATGACCGTGTCAACGAAGTGGATTTCAATGTCGCCGACGTTGTCTTCGCAGCCTTTCACGCCTCGCCAGTACTCTCGGTAGCCAGCGCAGTAATGGTCGCGGTCCATCATCGGTTCTTCGTAGGTCTCTTCGAGCATGGATTTGGCCACCGGGCAGCGATAACCCGCAGCACCGATGACGTTGGGAGCGTGGAAGGTCAATTCCTCGCCGTTGCGCCCTCCAATCCGAACGACGATGCCGCTGGCGTGGCGTTGCGCTCCCGAGCCCTTACCGGGGTCCGCACCGCCCGCACCATCGTCGTACAGCACATCGCGAACATCGCCACCCTGAATGACGTCGCCTCCAGCGTCTCGCACGAGTTGCTGGACTTGGTTGAAGAGCAGGTAGTCGAATTGTTGGCGAGGGAGCGAATACCCGGCCTCGAGCCGCTGAACGTCTTCTTCGGGCAATGCAACACGAACGTTGTGGCCTTTGGGCGAGGAGAAGACAATGCCCGTCACACGGAAATGCGGCGTGGACTCGAGGGTTTCCTTCACGCCAAGTTCCTTCACGTGGCTGAGGGACTTTCCACCCACGGCGTCACCGCAGATTTTGTCGCGTGGCCACGTCTCTTTTTCGATGAGCAGCACGCGCTTTCCTTCCATGGCGAGGTAGCCAGCTGCTGCCGATCCGCCAGGACCTCCACCAACGACGATGGCATCGTAGGTTTCACCGCCTGCTGGAGCGGGCCCGGAGTCGATGGGCTGCTTCCACATCACGTCGGCTCCGGTCCGTGGTTCTCCCATGGTTTCAATGGAGCATGGGCACCCTTTGAGGATATGGTTTCACGGGCCATGGCAACCACCACACTCATCATCTGTGAGCCGGTCCCGAAGTCATGGATGCCGACGAACAAGCGGCGGTTTCGTCGTTTGTGCCCCAGCGGCGAAAAGCCGCCCTCGTCCTCCTCTGCGTCACCCTGGTTTGGGGTGCGACGTTCATTTGGATGAAGCAGGCCCTCAACGCCCTTGAGGTCGAAATTGAGACCTTTGGGACGTTTTCCGTTGTGGCCTACCTGGTGGCCCTTCGCTTCTTGATCGCCACCGCACTGGTCGCCGTGGTCTTCCCCAAGGCTCGGGCCGGACTCCGTCTGCCCGTTATTTGGAAAGGTGGCGGCGTGTTGGGCGGGCTCATGCTCGTGGGTTTTGTCAGCCAGATGGTGGCACTCAACGACATTAACCCCTCCACGTCGGCGTTCCTCACATCGCTTTACGTCGTCATGACCGCCGTACTGACCTTGTGGATGAGCGACCAAGCGCCTCGACGCGCCCTGTACTGGGGTGTGTTGATGGCCACCGTCGGGGCGGGGTTCATCGAAGGTCCCCCGCACTTATCGTGGGGTTGGGGCGAGATCGTCACCGTGGCGTGTGCGCTGTTTTTCGCCCTCCACATCATTTTCACGCAACGGCTCACCTTGGCGTTTGACCCGTTGATGCTGACCCTCACCTCGTTCATGGTGGTGGGTTTTGCGTCGCTTGCCCTGGCCCTCGGGTCAAGCGATGCACCGGCGAGCATGGTTGTTGAGGTGGTCTCACGAGAAGGCGTTCTGCTCCCCGTGGTCTTGCTTGGTGTGGGCGGTTCGTTCTTCTGCCTCGTGGCCTTGAACATGTTCCAGCGTCACATGCATCCCGTTCAGGCGGCCATCATCTATGCCTTTGAGCCCGTATGGGCGACGTTGTTCGGTTTGGGGCTTGGTTTGGTGGCGTGGTCGTGGTGGATTCCCTTCGGCGGCGGCGTCCTCTTGTTAGGAAACATTGTGGTGGAACTTACATCCTCTGAAAACGAGGACCTGCCCGCAAATCAAACCGTCGTGTAGAAGCGTTCAAGGTGCGAGTTTTGCTCGGAAGAGCGGAGATGCACGTGTCGGACAAAAAAGACCCCAGCCGCTTTGCCACCCGCGCCGTTCACAGCGGTACACAACACATTGGCGATGCCGTGAACACACCCATTTTCCAATCCTCGACCTACAAGCTCACCGACGAACGCTATGCAGGCTGGGCTGCCGGCGCGCAACACACCCTCCTCTACGCACGCCTCTCGACGGTCAACTCCGACGCCGTGGCTCAGAAATTGATAGCGATGGAGAACGGGGAAGACGCCGAGACCTTTTCCTCGGGCATGGGCGCCATCTCAACCACGCTCCTTGCATTGCTCAACCAGGGCGATCACATGGTCGCCAGCACGGACATTTACGGTGGCACCTACGGTCTGCTGACCGAAGAATTCCCCCGCTTTGGCATTTCCACGACGATGGCTGACATGCGCGACGCCTCGTCGTACGAAGCCGCCATTCAAGAGAACACCAAGATCCTCTACATCGAGACCCTGACCAACCCGGTGCTCAAGGTGTGCGACATCGAAGCCATGGCAGACGTCGCAAAGCGACACAACCTCTTGCTCATCATCGACAACACCTTTGCCTCACCGTGGGGCTGCAAGCCCTTGGACATGGGCGTTGATCTCGTCATTCATTCCACCACCAAGTACCTCGGCGGCCACTCCGATATCTTGGGTGGTGCTGTCGTGGGCTCCAAGGAACTCATCGCTGAAATTTTCCAGCGAAAGATCCACCTCGGGGCAGCTCCCGACCCACATTCGTGTTACTTGCTCGAACGCGGCATGCGAACGTTGGACGTGCGGATGCCCCGAATTTGCGAGAACGCCCACACGTTGGCCCAACGCCTTGAGGCTCACGACGCCATCGAGCGCGTCTACCATTCCAAACTGGAAAGCCATCCCGATTACGAGGTTGCCCAACGCATCTTGCCCAACGGCTCCGGGATGATCGCCTTCGTCGTGAAAGGCGGTGACCAAGCCGCCCTCGCCTTCATGCGAAAGTTGGACATTATCTACGAAGCAACCAGCCTCGGCGGCGTTGAATCGCTCATTGAATGTCCTTTCAATTCCAGCCACGGTGCCGTTCCCGAAGATGTTCGTGTGGCGGCTGGTGTGGTGCCGGGTTTCGTTCGACTGAGCATCGGCATTGAGGACGTTGAAGACCTCTGGGCCGACATCGAGCAGGCGTTGGCCTGATGGCACTCACTGACCCGTCGTGGTCTTGAGGTCGTCGAAGGCAGCGTTCCAGTCGGTCTGCAGGTCAGCGACTTCGTCGTCTTCGGCTTCCAAAAGTTGTTTTCCAAGGCTCCACAGGACGCCGGTCGGCACCGCCCACACGCCACCGCGGTCGCGGGCGTTGGTCTCAAAGTGCCACTCCTGTCCGCCCGAGCGACCAACGGCCACAAGCCAAGCCCATGAGGCGGCCGCTTCGTCCACCGAGCCGTGGCGGGCCGTGGCTTTGCGTTCCACCGAACCCATGCCTTGTGTTAGGCCAGCCACGATGTAATCGTGAATCATGGTCGAAGCAAGACCAGCATCTTTGCAGGGCGGGAACCGTGCCTTCTGCTGAGCCAAGGCTTTGGCTTGGTCGAGGCCTTTCAGGAATTTTCCAAACGGCTTGGGACTGTCTCGCTGTTGCTCCCATATCGCCTCGGCGTCGTCGCCTTCAAGGCCCAACACGGCCAAGGCATCCTTCCCGTGGGTTGGCCAAAAGGCGGTGAGGACATCGCCGCACGTTGCCGACGGCATGATTCGAATGCAGCGGTCTTCTCGTTGTTCGGGACTCCCCTTCGCTTCAACCCGCAAGCCGATGGTGTCCTCGTGGGGTTCAGCGACGGCCAGTCGAAGGATTTCTGCGGCAAGCAATCGCTCCTCTGCAGAACCGTTGTGGTCTTCAAGAGCAGATTCAAGGACGTCGGTCGCCGAACCTTCGAGCCAGACTTCGCCAACGAGAATGCCGTCATCGATGCCTTCCATCACGGTCTGCTTCATGGCCGAAGCGACGATGCCTTCGTTCATCGTGAGTCCTTGCCAGGCATCGACGACCTTGTCAATGCCTTCTTGGCTGGCTTCGGGAAGCGGTCGGTCTTCGGGCCATCCTTCCGGTGTCCAAACAGCGTCAAGGGCAAGGATGGAGGGCAACAACGGCGGGAGCATGGACAAGGCAAGGTGGTGGACGAACGGGGCGTCTTTCTTTGAGAACGTCGCCAGGGCGTCCAAGCCGAGACCGACCACGGCGCCGTTGTGGAATCGGAAGGCAACGTAGCCGGTCGCAGAGGGGTTGCCGTTCATCACGTCTTCCGCCTCCAAGCCTTCGGTCGTCCACACGGACTGTCCGTTCATTTCGGATTTCGTGAGGTCGAATCGAGACCGACTGAGCACGTCCTCAAGCCAGTCTTTGGGAGGTCGAGGTTCCGGGCCGGTGCAAACAAATCCGCCTTCCCAACTGAAAAAGTACATGCCACGCTTGGCGTGGTCCTCCCAGGGAAGCATGCGGAGGGTAAGGTTGGCATAATTTTGGATCCCAGCAAGGTAACCAGGTTTTCCATCGCCTCGTCGGACATAGGAGCCGGAGCCGAACGACCCTGAATTGAACTGACCCACCATCGTGAACTGTTCGTCGTGCGAAGCATGGAGTGAACCAGCGAAGGCTTTGGCCACGTCGTCGCCACGTTTGGCCATCATGCGCTTTGAGAGCCATTTCAAGTCGTCTTTTTTCTTGATGATTTTCTCAATTTCACTCAGGGTTTTTGTGACGGGATCTGTCCGACCCCAACGCATTCTGCCCGAGAATTCCATGGCAGGAAGATGGCTTCGCGGATTTTCACGGAATTGACCCAGCTCTTTGGCGAGTTTCTTCGCCGTCGCCTCGTTGGCTTGTTTCGTCCCTCGCATCCTCGCCTTGGTCTTTTTTTGGCCGGGGAATTCCACTTTGGACGGTGCTGGCACGGAACTCCCTCGGTTTCGCTGGCCGGGTGGTGGCGTTTGAGACCTTCGCGTGAAAGGGCTCATGTCGTTGACCACCATCGGTTCATCCATGCCCACGGTGACCTTGCTCGGTACGGCCCAAGACGGGGGTCGTCCTCAGCCGGGTTGTCAGCGACCGTGTTGTGCTGATCTGGAGGCCGACGATGTCCGCCATCCGGTGAGCCTCGGCATCACCGACGAGCACGGCCGAGGGCATCTGATCGAAGCGACGCGAGCCATGGGCGAGCAACTCAAGATGTGGGGTCACCCACCGCTCCAATCCGTTTTGCTCACCCACGCACACTTTGGCCACGTCGATGGCCTGGGGTTGTTTGGCCGTGAAACCCTCAACGCTCGAGGACTCAACCTCTACGCATCACCCTCCATGCTATCGCTCATCGATAACACGCCTCAATGGGCGCTGATGATGGAGCAGGGGGTGTTCGCGCCCATTTCCGTTTCAACCGGGAGTGAACATGCGCTCTCAGAGAACATCACCGTCGTTCCCGTGGCGGTTCCGCATCGAGCCGAACTCTCCGACATGCACGCCTTCATCGTGCGTGGACCGGACCGGTCCCTGTTGTTCCTTCCAGACCACGACCGCTGGCAGGAAACACTGGACCACCACGGCGCACCGTCCATTCGAAGTTGGTTGACATCGCTCAAGGTTGACATCGCCCTCATTGACGGCACGTTTTGGAGCGCTGACGAACTGTCAAGCCGGACCCAACACGAGGTTCCTCACCCTCCGGTGAGCGAGACCCTCGAACGGTTGGGGCCACGATTGGAAGGAGACCCCGAGGTCGTTTTCATCCACATGAACCACACCAACCCGATTCACCGACTTGACTCGGATGAGCATGCGAAGGTGAAGGCGCTTGGCTGGAGCGTGGGCGCACAAGGCATGACCTTCACGCTATAGGCGTCATGCCGCTGGGCTGGAACACCAACATGGAGAGCGTGACCGTCACCGTTTCGCTGTTGTCGCCGCCGAACAGATTACCATTGTTGGCATTCAACGACACATCCATGGTCAAACTGCCAACCATTTCCGGTGATTTTCCAAGCATGTTGAGCACCACGATCAGGTCGTCCTCGGTGCCGTTGAGTGTGTAGTCACCTTCGCCGCTGGCGTACTCAGAAAGCGCCGCATTTGGCACGATACCGCCCACTTCGGTGGTGCTACCGCAAGCGTTGGTGCTCCGCTCCGCATCATCGCTCTCTGAGAAGGGGCCGGCCAAGCCGCTGAAGTCAGGACTCGTCACGATGTCGTCACAAGCCGACGTGACGGTCTCGCCCGTATCGGTGTACGTGATGGTCAGGACGGCACTTAGCACGGCCGTCATCGATTCATCGATGTCCACCTGGAAGGTTTGAGTCTCGCCGTCGTTGAGGTTCAGGGTTTCGGATTTGGTCCACTCGCTTACGGTGTAGGACAGCTGGTACGGGTCGTTCCCGGAGGCGGTGTCGCCGTCGGGCGCCACGGCCATGTAGGTGCCTTCCAGCGCACCGAAGAGCACGAGGATGACGACCGCTCCGATGGTCGCTGTTTGCTGGGTTGGCAGGCTGTAGCGCCCCAGTGGATTAGGGTTGGATTCTGCACGTCGCCAGCAGAGGATGAAGTGGGTCGCGAAGGCCGAACTCATGGCTGGAATGGACGGGAAGATGTCCTCGCCGTATCCGCTGAAACTCCAGACGATGACGGCACTCAGTGCAGCCACCATCATCCAGATGGTGTGCTCGGTGTCGGGCTCGTACCCCATCATGCGAATCAACAACAGCGGAACGAAGATGCCGCCAAGGCCGTAGACGGCCAACACCACGAGGGCAAACACGGAGTCGCCAAAGCCGGGGAATTGTTGCCCTCCCAGCGCAATGAGGGTGACGAACACAGCGACGACCATCGTGACCAGTTTGGTGGTCTTGTGCTCTTGAGCCCACTCGGGTTTGACGTCGTCGGTGATGGCTGCCGTGCAGGCCAACACTTGGCTGTCGGCCGTTGACATGGTGGCGGCGAAGATGGAGGCGAGGATCACGCCTGCCAGGAAGGGATTGAGCACTTCCATCGCCAGCAGCGGTAAACCGTCCTGGGCTTGGGAGGCGTCGAGGTCGAGGAAGATGGCTCGGCACGCCAATCCAATGATGAACATCAGGGCGATGAAGGGGGTTTGCCAGACGAAGAACCAGATGGCGGCCTCCTTCCGGTCCTTGTCGTCCTTGAGTGTCATCACTCGGGAAACCACTTGCGGCTGGCCTGCCACGCCCAAACCGCCGAGGAAGAACGCGCCGATCCACAACGTCACGCCGAAGGTCAAATCTGCCGGGAACATGTTGACCATCCCGGGATCGATGTCCTTGAGCGAGTTGTGAAGGCCGGAAAAGCCGCCTACTTCTGAAACGGCGACAAAACAGAGGATGGTTGAACCGACGATCATCACGCACGATTGGGCCGCGTCCGTCCAAATGGAGGCTCGAATACCGCCCGCATAGCAGTAGGCCACCACGAGGACGAAACCGATGAGAATCCCGATCACTTCGGACCAGCCGAGCATGGCTTGGAGGGCCACGCCACCGGCCACCAGTTGCGCAGCAGCGTAAATGGAGAGGAAAGCGACGGAGAGAATGCCGGCCAGTTTGGCTTCCGGGGCGCCCGTGGTCTTGGAAACAAGGGATGAGAGCGAGCGAACGCCTCGTTCGTTGCCTTCTTTCTGGATGAACTTGTAGAGCCAAATCCACGCCACGGCCTGACCGAGGGTGGAAACCAACCCGATCCAGATGCCCGAATAGCCCTGCACGAAGATGAACCCGATGAACCCGATGAACATGTAGCCCGAGTTCCACGTGCTGACGGCACTCAAGGCTGCCAGCGCAGGGTGCATGCCTCGGCCGGCTACGAGGTAATCGTCGGTCGTGTCTTGCTTGACGCGCATGGACGCCAGCCCCACCCCGGCGAAAAAGCCCATGAACAGCAGGAAGGAGAGCAAAAGGACGATTTCATCGGAAAGGCCGAACATCTTCACGCACCTCTCTTCCAACGAGCGAGCGCCTTCTCTTCAATCTCACCCGTGCTTGCGGGGAAGACGAGGCAGTTCAACCGGCCCCCCTTCTCTTGGCCAAGGTCGCCCACCGTGGTGCACACCATCGCCTGGTCGGGCGTGCCCATGTCGGAGCACAGCACGACGGGCATCTCGCCCATCGATTGTTCCAAATAACGTGCAATCATACCGTGCTTTGAGGCCTGAACACCATCGTCGAGCGACGCTTCATCGACGTCAGCATCACGGAGTTTCTCCCACATCAATCGCATGGCGTGGGCAGCATCGGATGGCGTCATGGGGCGCTGATCGCCGGTGCCTTGACCCGTCGGGTCGAGGTCGAGCAACGCCAGCGTGTGGAGGTTTTGAGCCCAGTTGACGGCCACAACTTCCAGCGGCGACGTCGCCACCCAACCGCCGTAGGGATACGTGAAAGTCGTTTGACGGCCAAACTTGTAGTTCGAAAGACCCACGGCCCCTGTCACCAGCGTGGTGATGGACAGCCCGTGGAACACACGGCATTCAACACCGGCGTTCATGGCTCGAAGTTGCAGGTCAACGTGCGTCGTGGCCTGAAGCGGGTCGCCAACCACGAGCAAGGCCACCAGTGATGTCTTGGCGAGGGCGAAAAGTTCGTCGGGTTCCTCCACTTCTGGGCGCATGACGCGTTGGATGGCTCCTATTTGTGCTTCCAATCGTGCCAGTTCCGCCTCTGGCCAGAGGGCCGTGTACGCTTCGTAGCGACGATGGTCAGCGGCCGCAGCGGCCTGCAGCGCTTCGGTCGTCATCCCTTCGAGGCGACCCAATCCCATTCCAATGAGGAGCAAGCCGGTTGATGGCAGTCCGGGTGCTTGGGATGTTTCTGCCGCCATGCTCAAACCTCCGAGACGCTTGGACAGGGCGAGGGCCATGCGTCATTTGAGCGTGCCGAGCGACCAAACACAGGTGTGGTTGGAGCGGTGCAGGGCAAAGGGGTGGCTTGCCCCAACCGGCGTGATGGCGTTGGAGGACGGACGTCGAGCCGTTCCCCTCAACGAGCATGCGCCCGAGGCGAACGACCCTTGCTGGTCCGGCTTGGCCGTCGTCGAACTTGAACCGGTGCCCAAAGGCCCTGCCCACTGGAGGGAACGTCTGCCACCAGCCTTGCAACAACTTCCGGACGACACATGGCCGTCAGCCTACGAAATTCAGGGCGACGTGCTGATGGTGAAACTCGAAGAAGTCGCCATGGCGCACAAGGAAGCGGTCGGTCAAGCGATGCTGGACCAACTTTCCAGCGTGCGATTGGTGTGCGCGGACATGGGCGTCAAAGGTGATTTCCGCGTTCGTGAGTTGGAGCCACTGGCCTGGCGAGGTGACGAGCCGAGCACGCAGACCGAAATTCGAGAACACGGCCACCGAATCCTCGTCGATCCGAGCAAGGTCTACTTCTCAAGTCGCCTTTCAACGCAACGAATGGAAACGCTTCAGCAGCTTCGGGCGTTTTCAAACAAACTGGAACAGCCGTTGGTTGTGGCCGACCCCTACGCCGGTGCAGGCCCTGCCTTCCCACTCCTCTTGGCAGAGGAGGGTCTGGTCGCCGGCATCTTGGCAGGCGACCTCAATCCATCGGCCGTGGAATTGTTGGAGGCGAACCTCAACCGCTGGACGACGAAACGAGACACACCGCTCACTCCAGCCGTCGTCGTCTGCGAAGACGCAAGGGCATGGAAACATCAGGATCACCTGTGTGGCCGCGCCCATGCGTTGTTGGTCAATCTGCCTCACGACAGTTTCGAGCACCTCCCCGACCTGTTCCCGCTCTTTGACCGCTCGAACACGAGCCTCTTGCGGGGTTGGGCCATCGTTGAACGGGACAGCCTCCCGGGCCGTGTTGACCGATTGAATCGGCTGGTGACTTCGGCTGGCGGCACGGCAAGCGAGACCCACGTCTCGGAGATCAAGGGCTTCTCAACCACGCGTTGTTTCGTGGTGTTTCAGACCACCATCACATGGGATTGAAGCGTTCACTTCATGAAGCACCGTCATCTCGCCACGGTCATGGAGAACATCGTGAAGTGCACGTGCGGAGCGAGCATCAACATCGCAGGCGTTCCCCCTCGAAAGGACGGCATCAAGGTCTGGTGCAAAGTCTGCGGGACCATCACCGTTCATCAGCGCTGATACGCGCTCGGCTTCCATGAGGGTCCACGCCCCTCACCTTTTCGTATCGGCATGTTCATGGTCGTTCCTCGCTCACAACAAAGGGAGTGAGGACCATGTCGGACAGGCCCCTTGTGATTGATGTCGTTGACAACGGCGGCCAGTGGACGCACCGGGAATGGCGCATGCTTCGCTACCTCAAGGTGGACACACAAATCATCGACAACACGACGCCCGTTGAGGAACTTCGTGAATTGGATGGTTTGATCCTCTCCGGCGGCGCGGCGCGAGTCGGCTTGACCGGAGAACTCGGAAACTGCGGCGCGTTTCTCGAACTCGACATCCCCATCCTCGGTATTTGCGCGGGCCACCAATTCATGGCGCGCCACTACGGCGGCGATGCCCGCGAATCCCCTGAACCAGAATTCGGGGCGATGGAAATTGAACTCGTGGACGGCGGAGGGACCATCTTTGCCGGTACCAACCCGACGCAAACGGTGTGGGAGTCCCACAACGACGAAGTTCATGTCGTCCCCGAGGGCTTTTTCATCACGGCCGGCAGCCCGTCGTGCAAGGTCCAAGGCATGGAAAACGAAGCCGGCGACCGATTCGGCCTTCAGTTCCACCCCGAGGTCAACGATTCCGAATTTGGCAAAGAGATGTTCGAGAATTTTGTCGCGGTATGCCGCGCTCGTCGTGATGGGTAATCGTCATGTCGGGCCGGTCAAAACGGAACCTCGGACAGTACTTCACCCGAGATGACGTATGGCTCCGTTCTCACGTTGTTGAACACCTTCGTTCCCTTCACGCTCGATACACCACCTGTCTTGATCCGTTTGCAGGCGACGGGCATTTGCTGAACGTCGCCGCTTCGTTGGGGTTTGGCGTTGTAGGCCACGACGTGGACGGTGCGATTTGCGCTGCCAACGGATGGGGGGAACCGAACGATTCCATTCTCCATGTCCCCCGTCATGCCGACGCCTTCGTGTTGACCAATCCACCCTACCTTGCGAAAAATTCTGCCAAGCGAATGGATGCCCCGGCGCAGTCTTATTTTCGCTCAGGGGCCGTTCTTCCATTGACCAACGAACACACCAGCACGCTCGATGATTTGTTCAAATTGGCCATCGAGCAAACCCTGGCGCAGTACGATGATTCGGTGTGGATTGTACCTGAATCGGTGGTGCAGGACATGGAGCACCTGCCTCATTGGAAGACTCGCCTTCATTCCTTGACGGTGCTGGAAGATAACCCGTTCACGGATACCGAACACCCGGTTTGCGTTCTGGTGTTTTCAGCCTCCCAGGCAAGCGGCGAGTTGTGGAAAAACGACACCCGGTTGGGTTCATACCAGGACGTCTGGAACCGGCACAACGAGACCCGCGCCTACCCCAGAGATGCAACGACCATGCGGTTCAACAGCCCGTCGGGAAACCTCGGCTACCGGGCCGTGGACGGCACCAAAGCGGATGGCTCCATGCGCATTCGATTTTGCCTGGGCGATGAACTTGGCTATGATCGCCAGCGAATCAAGGTGAGCAGTCGCCACCTCACGTACATCGATGTCGACCTGGAAGGCGAGGAGCTCGTAGCGGTGATTGAGGAAGCAAATCGGCAAATCGAAGCCTACAGAACGGCCACGCACGATGTGTTTTTGACGGCCTTCATGGGCAACACCAAGACAGGTGTTCGGCGCCGACGCATGGACTATTTCCTTGCTCGTCGACTGTTCAACGCTGCTTATTTGGCGGTGAAATGAACCTCGCTGCCGCCCCCATAGCGTTATAGTGGAGAATTATGCAGTTTGGGTTGATGTCCACCGTGCGACGAACCCCTGCCCGCCTGCTCGCAACCCTGCTGTTGCTGACCGCCCTTTCCCCGATTGCCCTGGTCCAAGCCGTGCCCGACGAACCGTCGGAGTACTACTACGGTGTGGAATACGACTGGTCAAGCCTTGACAGCGATCTTCAGAACGTGACCGGCCTGGACATCCAGGAATTGTTCTCTGAGATCATGGAGGACGCCGACGACGCAGGGTTCAACCTCGATATCGGCCAGTTGACCACCGGTGCCTCCAACGTCTACGTCCACCAAACCGAGGACATCACGCCCCAAACCATCCAAGACTTGGAAGGTAACGATGTCCAGGTCTGGAGCCGCACCAGCGACGTGGTGCTTCGCCACGGCCTGCTGTCCAACGCCGTCATCATGACCGACTGGTCGGAGACGACCTTCGGTAGCGAACCCACCGGCTTTGACATCGATGTCATCGCCGAAGCCGAGAACGTGCTAACCGTGGACATGCTCTACACCGAATACCTCGACGACCAGTACCAACTCATCGGCGCCGACATGGATTTTGACATGACCGTGGGCAACGACATGAACCTCGGCATTGACATCACCCTTGAGGGCGACGGCGAGGAACTCAACATCGACTTCGACACCGGCATGGACTTCAGCTACTCCATCGCTTCTCAGGCCGAATGGCGCCTTGGCAACCCAAGCCCCATCTACGTCACCGCAGCTGCCAACGACAGGACCGTTTGGGAGTGCGTTGAGGAAGGCGACACCGTCGGTGTTGACGATGGCTGGGACGATGCCGAGGTCTACGACATGTGCGGCATGCTCGACGGCTCCTACATCGGCTCGGCCGACTACAACGTCTACCTCACCGGTCTGCCCATGGAAGAGTTTGGCTTCGATGCAGGTCAGTTTGACATCAGCATCAGCGACGAACTCACCAGCGAAGGCGACTACGAAGGCGAGGCCGACATGGACGATGTCTCGTTCAGCATGCGCACCGACGAACCCCTCGAGGTCGACCTCGGCGATGGAAACACGCTCGATGTTACGGCCTGTGATTCCTGCCCGCCTGGCAACCCGGTCATGTTCATCATGATGGGTAACGTCTTGGTTCACGCCAGCGAATCCTTTGGTGAAGCAGTGGCAGAAGACTTTGAGGCTGAACTCGAGGACTCGGTGGGTGAACTCATTGAGGATTGGTTTGGCATTGACGAGGGTGGCGACATGGATGATTACGACGACAGCGACAACTGGTTCATGTGCGACAGCGGTGAGATGATCGAATCCTGGTACGTGAACGACGGTTCAGAAGACTGCATGGACGGCTCGGATGAAGACGACCTCTACCTGCGTGGCGGCACCAACCAAGACTGGAACACTGGCGAGGAATACTACGTCTTCCACGGCCGCGTTGACACCACCACCCTCGGTCTTGAATCCGATGCAACCATCGAATGTTACAGCCAATGGGAGGGCTACTTCGAGTTGCCCGTTAGCGATGTCAACAACGGCTACGAGAACTGCGATGACGGCTCGGATGAGTACGACAACGGCCTCACCAGCACCTTTGTTTGCCTGGATGGTTCCGAGATTTCCTTTGAACTCGTCAACGACGGCACGGCGGATTGCGCTGACGCTTCCGATGAACCCGTTGACAACGAGGGTGACTGGTACAACTGCGCCGATTACAACGGCGCCGTGCCCTGGCAGTGGATTAACGACGGTGCTGCGCAGTGCGATGACGGCTCTGACGAAACGGTAGGTCCAACACCGTCTGCGACGATGTTCTACTGCGATGATGGCAGCGAAGTCTCCTTTGATCTTGTCAATGACGGCACTGAAGACTGTGCTGACGGCTCGGACGAAGGCGAGGGCATTTACTTCTTGATGGACGTCTACATGAACGACGGCGAGGGCGGCGTGATCGCCTCCGGCGACGACCTTCTGCTCTGTGCCGCCTGGCACTGCGACGTGCCCTTCGACGTTGATTCCGGCTCCTTTTCGGTCGACACCGAAGTGCCGTCCGACATGGGGTACGGTGAGAACACGCTGTGCGCCGGTGGAAGCATCACTGCTCCCGATGGCACCTCACTGGTCTCCGCTGTTGAAAACTGCGACTCGATGTGGGCTGGACCAGAGATTCGAGACTGGGAGAGTAACATGGGCAACGAAGGCGACAACACCCTCCGTGTCACAGCGGGTGCAGGCACCTGGAGCGGCGATTACGACGACATCACCATGCACTGGGACGTCACCGACGCCGACGGCACGGTCGTTGGCCAAGGTGCTGAAGCCTTCCAGAACGAACAGTCCGTGTATGTTGAAAACATGGTGGACATCTCGGGCCCCGGCGATTACTGTTTGAACGTTGAACTGATTGAAAACGGAGAAACCGAACCCTTTGACACCCATCAGGAATGCATGACCGTTGAAGACGGTCCTGAAGTTAGCGAGCGTGTGGAGAAGATCGTCGGCGCACTGGCCGAATCCGGCCTTGAGAACGTGCTCGAGAACTTTGGCAACAACCTTGAGACGACCTTCCAGGAACTTGACGAGGACTACGAAGTTCCCGTCTTCCCTTACGCTGACGGCATGTGGGCACCGCTTTGGAGCAACGAGCACGCCACCATCGTTGGTGTTGGTGTGTACGCTTGGGACGAGGACGGCAACGCCTACGTCATCGCCGGACCGGAAACGACCGGCTACAGTCAGGACCTGCCCATGACCTTCGCCAGCATTCGCTACATCACCGGTGTGCCCGCCCAAGAGGCTCAAGAACAGATGGCTGAATTTGACGACCTCGAAGACATCGTGGACGTTGAGAACCACGACCTGTCCGAGTTGGCGGCCGACCTCGAAGAAGCGGGTGCCGACACGTCCGACCTTGGCCTGGGCGACGGTACAGGCAACAGCGGTGAGACCACCGATGACAGCGACGACGGCGAAGAAACAGCAGAGGACATCGCTGAAGATGCCGGCCTTTTGCCGTTCACCTCACCGCTGACCGTCATGGCCCTCATTGGTCTGGCTGCACTTGCCGGCCACCGACGCTACGAGAACGAGTGAAGTCAAAAGCAACGGAGGAGAGGGTGAGCCGTGCTGCCACGGCCAAGCCCCCACCGTGCATTTGGTGTTGTGCGGTTAAGCGTGACTGCCCTGTTGGCCGTTCATGTGTTCATCTCAGCTTGGTTGGTCGCCACGGTTGAGGGCACCTACACCGAAGGGAAACCCGCCCCGACCGAGGTCCATTCCTTGGTGGCCATTGACAAGGACCAAACCATGATCGATGTTGAAATCAAGAAAGCGACCTCGTTTTTCTTCTACGCCCTTGAACGGGACGCCGAGGCCACCGTCCCGGTGAACGATGGCGAGTCCACTTCCAATGGTTCAACCTCGAACGGTTCGTCCGATACGACCCATGACTACGAGGGTGAACGCGACGCGGCAAGCAGCCAAGACCGTGAGTGGTTGGAATTGGGCCGCCAATCGGTGACGGTGGCCCTTGTGCTCATGGTGCTGGGCGAGGCCCTGATGCTCACGGGGCTTCGTTGGCGTCATCATCTTCGTACGCTGGGGTTCCTGTCGGCCATTGTTGCCTTTGCGGTCATCTTTCCAGCGAGTTACATGCTTGAATTGACCGGTGGGCTGGATGACGACGAGGACGCTGCGGCTTCGAACACACCGGGCGCTAACTTGGAAACCGTGACCTTCGTTCACACCAATGCCTCGTCGGATGCATCCTTTACCTGGCTTGGCTTTGAGTTGGAAGCAGACTTTTCTGGCTACGACCTTGGCCTCGTTGCTCCTGAAAATCGATCGGCGGTTGCTGAAGCGGTGCCCGAACCGGGGACTAAAGACGCCAGGTCGTTCATTGCGTTCGAGTCTTCGTTCAACGTTCAACTCGGCAAGAACCTTGACTCGCTGTTGGTATTACCGTTCATGTGGTACCTGATGCCAGCGCTTCCCATTGGCCAATCCATGAAGGGCTTCGCTGGTGATGAGGAGGGGTGAGCGCCCACTCCGGGAATTGAACCCGGGTCGCAGGAATGACAATCCTGCATGATAACCTCTACACCAAGCGGGCTGTAGCACCTTGTCGGGGACGCAACCGCTATTTAAGCCGCGCCATGTGGGTGAAATGGGTGCCACCGTGGTGAAAGGAAAGACATCTGCAGAAAAATCTCGAGATGAGGCAGAGCAATCGCAACTCGACAACATGTTGGGCGATGCTTTTGGCGACATTGGCGCCCTTGAACAAGCACCGGAAGAAGCACCGTCTTCACCTGAGGAATCATCGGCCCCTGCAGGGCCTCCATCTGGCCCCCCCACTGGTCCTCCGTCTGGTCCTCCAAGCGGACCGCCTTCCGGTCCTCCATCTGGTCCACCCTCTGGCCCTCCAAGCGGTCCTCCGTCTGGCCCACCCGCCGAGGCGCCGGCCGAAGCATCCACAGACGATCCTGCTCAGGACGAGGCAGGTGCTGAAGTAGCCGTCGAACAGGCGACAGAACCCGAGGATGAATCAACCGCTTCGGAAGAGCCCGCTGAGGCCGACCCCCTCCTGGCTGCCGCTGAAGAGGCGGCAGCGCCCGAACCCGCTGCTGAGTCGGCACCGGAAGAGCCGGCCGATGACCCAGCGCCCGCTGAGGACGATGCCACTGTCGAATCCACAACTGAATCTTCATCGGAAGACAGCGAGGATGCCGCTGCCGATGCGACATCTGCTCCAGCAGAGGTTGACCAGGCAACGCTCGACTTGCTTGCAGAAAAGGAGGCCGAACTCGAACGTCTTCACATGGAAAACGCTCGCCTGCGCCAATCCGTCGTCGGGGCGACGGAAGTTATTGAGGAACTCGAGGAGCCACCGATGCCGCCGTTGGTGGAGGACAACATCGTGATTGCACCTTACATCGTGTCAGACTTCGTCCGGCTTGGCAAACAGCTCGATCGGGATCATTTGGTGCGGGCCACGATGGGTTCCTTGGCGATGATTCATCCCGAGCAGCCCAACGTCATGATTTCCACCAAGCACATGGTCACCCTCCCACGGATGAACGAGCGCAGCCTTTGCGCCGCACCACTGGGCTCTACATCTCCACGCGGCGCGCCAACCGACTGGCATGTGCTGGAAGTGGTCTTGGCTTCAGTGGCGATGGTGACCGGTGGACCGGCTGCCGTCATTCACATGCATGGCCCCCACACCACGGCCGCCAGTTGCGAACAAGACCTCGTCCTTCTCACTCCCATCGATGAACTTGGCAAGCAACACATCGGGAAGATCATCATCGTCGATCCTGACTTCGACCATCCCGAAGATTACCTTCGACAGGTGGCCGAGGCCTTGAATCAAGGTGGCATGCGATGCGTGGTTGTTCGTGGCAACGGTGCCTACGCCGTCGGTGCCGATTTCGATCAGGCTTGGGCCAACGCCGCCATGCTTGAACACAGCATGCAGATTCACTTGCTGGCGCGCCAAGCCAACCTCAAAATCTGATTTCTTTATACCACCTCATCCGCCTTGACTGGTGGTCGTGAGATGATGCCAGGTACGATGCGTAAACAACCCCGATGGTTGTCGGAACGCCTTCGCTTCGCGCCTTCATATACTGTTGGCAAATCACACGTCCAGAGGTGAACTACCATGCAAAACGAAAAATTGTTTGAAGTTGAGATTGCAGATGCATCGGGCCACTCCACGGTCCAGATGTCCCAAAACGAAATCGCCGAGAAGGCCAACCAAACCCAGGGTTCCTGGGTGTTCGTGAACGACCAGCTCGTCAGCGCCGCTGACATCGCGGACATGAACTTGGAAGCCGGCAGCCGCATCCGCTTGATGCCCGGCCTGGTGGGTGGCCAAGACGCACCGACCTTCGTGGTCGAAATCGCTGACAGCACCGGTCACTCCGAAGCCGTGATGACCCAAGCCGAGCTTGCTGAGAAGGCCAACCAAACCCAAGGCTCCTGGGTGTTCGTGAACGACCAGCTTGTCAGCACGGCTGATGTTGCTGACATGAACCTGGAAGCCGGCAGCCGCATCCGCTTCATGCCCGGTCTGGTGGGTGGCAGCGACGTTCCGCTGTTCGAGGTTGAGATTGCTGACGCGACCGGCCACACCACGGTTCAGATGTCGCAGGCTGAGGTGGCCGAGAAGGCCAACCAAACCCAAGGCGCCTGGGTGTTCGTGAACGACCAGCTCGTCAGCGCCGCTGACATCGCTGACATGAACCTTGACGCCGGCAGCCGCATCCGCTTGATGCCAGGCCTTGTGGGTGGACGTGCCTGCTGAACCCCATGTTCGGCCCGTGGACGCCCGAGGAAGAGGATCTTCTCGTTGAGCACCTCGAACTCGGCTGCAGTTTGGCGTTCATCGCCGATGCGCTCCATCGGTCCGTTCAAGCAGTGGGCATGAAAATGGTCCAACTCTACCAGCGCGGTGAGCTGGTGGTCATGTCCGGCCCGACGTACGAGGCTGGACAGGAACGCATTGGGCAATGAAAGGTTCAAAACAGGATGCGAGGTCGCGAAGGCTGGAGAGAGACACATGGTTGAACTCGTCGACTACAAGTGCGCTAACTGCGGAAACCTCGAATCGTTCCACCGAGAGCGAAACGGGATCAGCTGCAAGGCTTGCGGTTCTCGCATCTTCATGAAACTCCGCCGCCACGGCACCAAGCGCCTGAACGCCGAGTGATGACCTTCGCTCGCAGAGTTCAAAGACCATGGTCCGACCTCACACTGCATGAGCGTCTGGCTTGAGCAATACAAGCCGGTTCTGTTCGATGACCTTCTCACCTCACAACAGGTCATTGACGCCCTCAAGCATCTTTCGCTCCAGGCCAATCCGCCCCATCTTCTTCTGTCCGGCCCAACCGGCTGCGGAAAGACCGCTGCGCTTCAATTGGTCTGTCGGCAGGTGCTCGGCCCGTCGTGGCGAGCCACCACCCACGTGCTACAGGCTCGTGACTTGGACAAAACTTCCGGAGCGATGGCCAAATTCGAAGCCTTTCTTCGCCCTGAGGGGGCCGGCTCCGAAGACACCCTTGCCGGACGAACGAGCTTGGACGCCTTCGACCACAACATCAGCGCAAGAGCTGATGCATCACCACCTCCTGCCGGAGAAGAGTCAGCGCCACCCGAAGCCGGGACTCTTGCCGCCGTCTCCCGTATCATCATCATCGAGGATGCTGACTATCTCGGTCATGCTCGACAATCCTACCTGCGTCGCATGATGGAAGAGAGCAGCCGGAGCGCGCGCTTTCTCTTCACCACCCACACACCATCACGGATCATTGAAGCCCTTCGCAGTCGAACTCAACATGTTCGGATGCCTTCCCTTACTCGCTTGATGATTGAACAGCGTTTGGAAGCCATCGCCACCGAGGAACAACTGGTGCCTGCACCCGGTGTCTTGGGTGACATTGCCCACGTGGCGAGCGGTAACCTCAGAAAATCGATTTTTACGCTTCAGTTGTTGGCTCAACGGGAGTTGCTCGGTGAGCGGAAAAACATCCAATTGTTGATGTCGAACAGCAGCCGCCGTGAGGTGCAATTGGTCATGGAAGAAGCCCTTCGGGGGCGCGTTCATGATTGGAAATGGGAGCGCCAGGGCGAGAAGAACACCAGGGTTCTGAAGGGCGCCATGGGCGCGTTGGACCAGATGATGGCCTCCCATGACTTGGACGGACGAGGTGTGGTGGACCGCCTCCATCATTTCCTCGTCGCAGGCCGGACCCACTATCCCGATGATCTGCTGGCTGCTTTGTTGAACGCGATTTCAGCGTGCGACATGCGCCTTCAACGCTCGGCACAACAGCGTATTCAGCTCGAGGAACTCCTCCATCAATTATCAGAAATCGGCGACCAATACCTGCGCTCGCCCACAGCGCAACCGTCTTGAAAGGTCGCACATCAGCCGTTGTTGGGCGTGTAGCACAGCTGGATAATGCACCGGCCTCCTAAGCCGGAGATCGCGGGTTCGAATCCTGCCACGCCCGCCATGAAATTGGACAAGAGCCAAAAATCAGGCCGCTTTACACATGGTCGGGGTTGGCATGGCGGACGAGGTCGAGGCGGGCAGCAATCTCCCCGATCCGTACGGTCACGGCTTCGCCCGAACCGAAAACCCGCTCGAGCGCACCATGGAAAAATGGCAGCAACAAGAAGCGCTTCGAATGCGCTTCGGCGTGGTGGCTCGACATCCAGCGACCTTGGTGGTGCGGCAACTGTTCGGTGCCAGCGTCGCCATCATGGCACTGTTGTCCATCACACTCCCCAGCGTGACCCCGCCCAATCCGGGGTACGTGATGCTGTTCTGGTTGATCCCACTCCTCATCACGACCGTGCCTGCTCTGCTTGCCGGCGAAGCGATGTGGCAGTCGATTCAAGCCCGAATTTCACTTCGTGAAATCGACGACGAGAGCACCGGTGGAAAACTCTCGTTGCGCTCACAACCGGGGATGGACCGAATTTTGGAAGGGCTAACCGATGTACGCCGTCATAACATTTTGAACAGCCTGCTCGCGCTAACCTCGGTGTTTTTGCTTGGTTTGGCGACGGTGATCAGCGAATCAACCCTCGTGTGGTACCTTTCCGTCCTGATTTCGATGACGTTTGGGTTTGCCCATACGTTCCATTCCTTCTTCACCAGCGACGCTGTTCGTCAACAAGGCGACCACATGCCATGTTTGGTCCATCACGCCCCAACCCACCACCCGACGCAACTGGGCTCTATTCTGGGTGAACTGATCGTCCTCCATCTGGACCCCGACCTCCATCTTGATTGGCGTACATGGCTGAATGAATTCCGCGCAAGCATTCTGCCCGGATACGACAAAGACCAATCTTGGGAACGTGTCCTCTACATCCTCCACCTCCACGCCAAAGGAGATTTGAGTGACAGCATCGCCATGGGCGAACTGAGCGAATTCATTCGCCCAGATGCTATTCGGGATGTCTTACTTGACGAGGAGGCGAAGTTCAATTGGCGTTCGCTTCAACGCTTGTTGGCTCACGCACGGGTTTGGCAACCCAGCGCGTTTCGGTTGCTTGAACGGCTACAGTTGGATTTGCTTTCGGGCACCCCAAGCATGCTTCGCTCACCTTGGCGCATGGACGTGGCCCTCGACCCTGAATGCGAAGACGGCACGGGGCATCTCTTCATCGCCTTGAACAACCAGACGTTTGAGCACGCCGTGGCGAGGATCGAAGTGGTCTGCCCCGGCGGCGAACCCTTCGCTCGCGACCACCGGTTCGAACTCCAGGCATGCCCGCCACCGAGGCAAGCGGTGAGTTTGAACGCCGAAGGCGAAGATGACGCCCTCGACTGGGTGCCACGCTACCTCCAGCAAGGCATCGTGTTGTGGCTGGGCGTCGCGTGGCCAGAGCGCGACCAAGTGGACCGGTACGTGCAAGTCATCCTCCGTGACGAGGAAGGCGTCGTCATTGAATCCCGTGTTCTGAGAACCACGGTGAAGCGAGCCTCTGGCTTCCAAGTTCGAAGCAAAAACCGCCGGTTGGAGCGGGCGCGTTCGTGGGCAAGTCGTCCACTTCCGAAAGTCTGAATGGAACGCAGTCCATTGAATGTTGACCCTGCTGCGCTGATGGTGGAAGCGCGCACCTTATGGCAGTCCTCCACCTCGGCGAGAACGGGGGAGTTTGAGAATGGAAGCATGGGATGTCATTGTCCTCGGCGACGGACCCGCCGCATTGCACGCCGCCGCCGAAGCATCCAAATCGGGCGCGAGCACCTTGATGATGTCTTCATCCGGTTTGGGCACCCCTGGGATGGCCGCATTGGAGGGACTTTCCGCGCCGCTCCAGGAAGCCAACAACCGGAGCCATCGCGAGGACACCATCCGTTGCGGCGCGTTCCTGTGTGACCAGGACATGGTCGCTGAAACGACGGCCGGTGCCATCAAGCACGTCGACTTGCTCGAGCGCCGCGGCGTTAACTTCCGCCGAGACCAGCAAGGTCTCCCCATCGTGCGGAAGGGCCCGGGCCATCAACAACCCCGAACCACGGATGCAGGGAGCGCCACGGCACTTGCCATTCAACAGGTCGGCGAAGAGCAGTGCATGCGCCACGGCGTCATCCGTCGCGGTGACCAAGTCCCCCTCACCCTCGTTCACACCAATCAGTCGGTCGAGGGTTTGGTCGCACTTGACATGGTCAACGGTCGAATCATCGGCCTTCAATGCAAAGCCCTCATCATCGCTGACGAAGGGTTCGAAGGTGCCTTTTCCTCCGGTGTGGTTGGCCTTGGTATGGACATGGCCTTCCGGGCAGGCGTTGCGCTCCGTGATATGGAATTCATGACGCACCACCCGCTGACCATCAAGGGAACCAACGTGTTCTTGCCAACCGGCCTCCTCCTTGACGGAGCGAAACTCCACGAAGCGTCCGGTGCCGCCATCGAAGCGGACGAATCATCTTCACTCGCCATGACACAAGCCATCAACGCTGCCGTTCAACCGGTGCTCGATGCCCGCAACATGGGTCAAAGTGCGGCGTGGTGGGGCTCCCTGTTCCGCCTTGTGAAGCAACGCACGGGGATTGATATGAACCGACAAACCGTTCCTCTCGGACCCGTTGTTGGACACACCATTGGTGGATTGCCCGTTGACGGAAACGGTCGATGCGTGGTCGGCACGTGGGCTCGCTGGTTCACCGGTCTTTATGCCGCAGGTGGCGCGTCGTGCACCGGCCTTCACGGTGCTGCAGCCTTGAGCGGCAACCGACTTCTCGACGCGTTGACTTCGGGTGCCGCCGCAGGCCGGCATGCAGGCGAATGGGTGGCTGACCGCAAGTTCAGCACGGCCTCGGGCCTTGAATCGGCGCTCCAAGACGCTGAAGCCGACCTCTCGGCCATGATGGAGAGCGGTGATGCGACCCACGTGGTGCGTTGCGGTACGGTCAATGCCAACCTTCAGGCAGCGCTCGCTGGCACGACAACGTTCACCGCTGACAGCATGACGGGCCTTCTGTCCAAGTTGGAACAGATCGGCATCACGGCCGAATCCCTTCACCTCGACCAGCACTCCCTGATCGCGAACACCAACCTTCTCGAGGTGTTGCGAACCCAAGCCGCCGTCCGTTTGGTCACCGCTTCGGTGCAGAGCGGCCTGGCACGAGAAGAGACGCGTGGTTCGTTCGTCCGAGAAGATTTCCCGGACGCCAACGACGAATTCCTTCACCACATCACGGTGGACCACGAAGGTTCGGTTGGAACCTTGGCCATCAAGAAAGGAGCGGGTGGCCACTGGGTCCTGCCTCCACAATGAAGAAAGACATCGGCCCTGCAGCCTACGGCATGACCTCGCTCTTTGAGCGCATTCTTTCGGGTGAGATTCCCTCTCACGAAGTTGCTAAAGGCGAGGGATGGTATGCCTTTCTTGACATTTTTCCGCGACGAGAAGGTCACACTCTCGTCATTCCAACCCGTCCGGTGCAGCGCTTGGCAGCCTTGACCCAAGCCGAGCGGTCAAGCCTCATGGACGGTGTGGCCGAAGTGCAACAACGCCTCGGGCGGCAATTTTCAACCACAGATTTCACGGTTTGCGTGCACGACGGGCCGCTCGCTGGCCAAGAGGTCCCTCATGTCCACGTCCACGTGCTTCCTCGAACATCGGGAGACGGCGGTGGTACCCTGATGGCCATGTGGCCCGCTACGCCCCTCGCTGAACCTGACCATGGAAGCCTTGGTTCGCTGGCCACGGCACTTCGCGAGGGAGCATGATGGCGGCGTACGACCCGTCGGGTGAAATTGAACTTGCACTTGACCCCAATGCCGTCCCTGTGCTTTCCGCTTCGGCTGAAAACCTGCAAATCGACAAACTCCTCTCCGCTCCGTTGCCCACGTACGATGCTTCTGTTCCGGGTTCGTTCATCTGGACCAAACTCGCGTTCTGGATGTGCAGGCGGGTGTCCAGTGTTCAATTTCGAACCACGTCATCCACAACCCTCGCGCCGCTCTTACCACGGGGTTCCGGTGCCATGTGCTGCGGGTGGCACACGAACGGACTGATGGACCCGCTTGCCATCTTCCTTCAACACCCGAAGGAGTTCGTTGTCGGGGCTCGTCACGATCTCGTCACCCGCCCCCTTCTCGGGTGGTGGACTCGAAAGTTAGCGGTTCAACCGGTTGTTCGCAAGGCGGAACTGTTGCGAGGCGGGTGCACCGAGGAAGAAGCTATGCATCTCAACGGGCGCTCTTTGTTGGCGCTGGCCAACGGGATTGCACACGGCTTCGGGTGCGTGTTGTTTCCGGAGGGCACGAGCCACAGTCTCTCTCACATGGTTCGCTTCAAAACCGGTCCTGCCCGAACGGTGCTGGCAGCGGCCGCTCTGGCGAAAGCGAATGACCTCCCCCTTCCTCATATGGTTCCGGTCGGCCTTCATTTCCGTCGGCGAGAATTGTTTCGCACCGACCAGTACATCGAATTTGGCGACCCCATTCAACTGACGGACGACATGTTGCCTGACGAGATGGTCGCCGCTGTGAGCGAAGGCGGGTGGATTGAACCTCCTGCAGAAACGGTGCATCACCTTCGAGACGAGCTGCAGGCTCGCCTTCCGCCGATGACACCCGAGGCCGCCTCCTGGCCAGAACATCGCGCCGTCCACTTGACCGCACACGCTGAGGCCCTTGCAGCCGGTCGACGCCTGACGTCATGGCAGGATGAGGTGCACGCAGCCCGTGAAGTCCGCGACGCATGGCCAGGGCGGACACGCACGTTCCCACCTGAGCCGATCACCGGTCCACGATTTGAGCAGGCGAGCGAAGCAGCAGAACTCCTCGAAATGCATGGTTTGGACGGCCGAGATTTGGGCTCCGGCGGCCGCGTGTTGAGGAAGGCCAGTTGGGGACGTTTCCCTTCAGCACTGTTGTCCGTAGCTGTGTTCCTGGCCCTTCTCCCGTTTGCCGCTACGTCGCTCGGCCTTCAAATCGCTCTTGGTCGTCTTCTTGGTGACTCGACCGATGAAGGCTTGGATGCGAGAACGAGCTTCCAGTTTTTGGCCGCGTTCTTCGGTTCGCTCTTGGTCTGGCCGCTCATTGCTGCTCTGTGGACCGGCATCGTATGGTTTGTTCAAGACGACCTTGCGACGGTCATGGGCTGGAGTACGGGATGGTTGGAATTGAGCGGTGGCTCATCTGCTGTTGGATTGGCATTGGTGTACATCCTGTGTTTCCCTGTGTTTTGGGCGAGCGGGAAATCCTTTGCAGCGGCGTGGGATGTCTGGGTGGACAGTCGGAAGGCGTGGACACGATTCCGTTTCCCCGCCGAAGAAAAAGCGCGACTTGCGCGATTGGTCAACGAATTAACCTCTTGAACGGTTGATTCAAACGGGATGAGAATATCGGGTAAGGCATGACGCCCGACGAAACCGTCGACCTCCTCAAAAAATGGCTTTCTGAGGAGCGACTCTCGGCCAAGGCGCAAAACGACCGGAGAGCCCATGCCCACTTTCTCGTCCGGTATCCCAGCGGCAAGCAGGGCCACATGTTCGCCATCGTGGTTCCCAAGGAACGAGATCTCGTCGCCGTGTCCAGCATGACACGGGTCGATGAAGGTCAACAGAAGGAGATGAAGGACCACATGGACGATGAGGACAGCGACTGGTCCGAATGGATTCATGAGAGCCGCCTTCACCTCATCCGTACGGGTGTTGACTGGGTCATTCACATGGGGCATGCCGGCGAGAAGAAACCCGGGCCACTCCAAGCGTTCAACGTCAGCCTTCCCATTTGGTTTGACGGCCTGACCAAGCACGAATTCATGAACAGCCTTCGCCGACTTTGGTTGGCTAAACTCGCTCTCATTCACGAAATCAAGTACTCCTACGGCCCCGGTGTCGGAAAGCCCGGGCCCGTGGATGATTGGGCCAAATCCAAACCCACCAACGACGGGCAACCCGTCCCAGAAGACATCCGGCCCGCAGCAGAAATCGAGTTCGACGAGAAGATGTCGTTTGGCTCAGGTTTTGACCCCTCAGAATGGGCTTGAAAACCCACGTTCACCAATCGTCTCGAACGAGGTGTTCAGCGCCATCGCTTTGGTGGCGCAATCCCCCGAAACATGACCGATAGGGGGCGCGGTTAAGTATGATTAGATTCACGAGAAAACAGAGAAGTCCGGGGTATACCTATGCGTCAGAAAATGAAATCCATCAGCCTAGCATCCATCATGGTCCTGTCCGTGATGTCATCCTTGTTGATCGCCTCCGTGTCGGTCAGCGCCAGCACCGTCGTGATCACCGAAGCCATCCAAATCGTGGACGGCGGCACGTCGTCCGACCAACAGGCAGCGGTTGGCTCGGACAGTTCCGGCAACGTGCACGTTGTGTGGACGCGAAACAACCTCCACCTGTACTACTCAATGATTTCGCCTCGTGGCGAAACCCTGATCGATGCGACCCAAATCACCAACTCTGGACTTCACAAGATTTGGCACCCCGATCTCGCCGTTGACGAATACGACCGTATTCACGTCGTTTGGGCTGACAAAGCCGGTCAACACGCCATCATGTACACGGCCCTCTCCCCGTGGGCTGCGCCCATGGACGGCATGGCTTCCGACGACGGAACCATCACGGCCATCGACGACACCATCATCTCTCGCCGCTCTCAAAACCGCGACTGGCCTGCCCTTGACATCGACAGCCAAAACAACGTTCACATCGTGTGGCAGGACAACTACGACGAGCTCGGTCGTTTCTTCAACCAGCCTCAAATCTACTACTCCATGATTCAGCCTGACATTGGCTCCGGCGCCATCGTCACCCTCTTTGACGACACCCTCTTGACGCCCATCATCGGTCACAAGGGCCACCCCGACGTGGTCGTTGACGCCAACGACTACGTTCAGGTCGCATGGGACGACACCCGTGGCGGTAAGGTCGAGTTGGCCTTCATCGTCGATACCTCCGGTTCAATGTACTCGGAATGGGCTGACATCTGCACCGTGATTTACGGTGGCAACTTTGCCAGCGGCCCCTACTTCCAAGGCATCAAGCCCATGCTCGAAGAAGGTAACATGACGGTGTACGAGACCATCTACGGTCTTGGCAACACTCTCCCCGGTGCGGCCAGCTCCGGCAACTGTCAGGGCTACAACAAGAACACTGGCCCACGAACCACGCCGCTTGGACAAACCCCTGGCGATGACTCTGGCGGTATTCGCAAGTTGCCCGGGACCATCTACAACGGCAACACCTACTCTGGCTACTCTGGCGAAGACTGGGGCCCCGGGTCCAACTGGGCGTGCCTGTCTTGGAAGGACGCTGCCGGCAACGTGCCAGGCAACCCGCCCACCCAGTCCGACCACCGCTGGAACCCCAACGCCACGAAGATCGTGATTCCCGTGTCCGACGAAGGGCCCAAGGACGGCGACCCATCGCAACAAGCCGATGACAAAGCTGCCATCCAGGAAGCCCACGACAACTGTCTCCTTGCCGGCGTGATTCCTGTCGGCCTCTACGGACAGGGCTACGGTGGCGCAGGCAACATCCAATCTCACTTCATGGATCTCGTTCAGTGCCCCAACGGCATCGTTTCGACCCAAACCCGAAACTGCCCGGGCAACACCTTGGCCAACACCGACGCTGGTGGTCAGGCTTACGAGTTCCCCTCGGGAACCGGCACGAACCAAATGGCCCTCCTCGTCGAAGCCATGGTCTACATCTCAACCAACAACTCCCGTGAGATCTACATGTCCGTTCTTGACCCCTACGCCAAGATGAACAACGACCCAAGTTTCACCCCAGGTCTGCCCGGCCACTCCTCGTCGGGTGGCGGCTACACCGAAGACACCGGCGCTGGCGCTGACGGACACTTGGTCGTCGTGAACGACACCCGTGTCACCATCGACGACGCCTACTCCTTCCACCCCTCTATCGGCGTGGACAACCAAGGCAACACGCACATCGCTTGGATGGACGGCCGCGATTACGGTTTCGAGAAGGACGTGAACTACGAAGTCTACTACACCAAACTTCGACTTCAGGGCGCTGGCGCCTGGGACGGTGCCGATGAAGGTCTTTCCACCTACGCCATCAAGAAGATCAACGACACGCCAATCTCCAACGTCGAAGGCAGGAATGGTCTGCCCCCAGCCTCGCCATACTCCGGCAACTCGGTCTTCCCTTCCTTGCTGACCGACGACCAGAACAACGTCCACATCGCATGGGTTGACTCTGGCAACCTCTCGGCCAACGAAGAAATTCTCTACACCCGTTTGAATCAAACCGACTTGACCGGCGATGGCCTGACGGCCCTTGACCCATGGGAAGCGGTGGCGGTTACGTCGTGGAACTCCAACAAACTCGGGCCGAACAGCGGCCGGCAGCCGGCCATCGGTATGCCGCCGGCGTTCTCCAACGACTTGGGCAGCGGCGCGCACATCGCGTGGTCCGACACCAACACGTGCGGGGACGAAGGTAACAACAACCGGTTCACCATCTGTTATTCCCACGTGCTGACCGGCCAAGTTGACGTCGAATTTGATGAAGGCGAGACCTTCTATCACGTGATTGAACCCGGCCAACAAACCATCTACAACATGACGATGAACAACTCCACACCCGGTCCAAAGGACCTCGTGGCTGACACCTACGGCCTCAACATCTCCGGCGTGCCGATGAACTGGACGGCAAACCTCTACTTCGCCTCCAACCACTCGAGCATCTTCCCAGACACTCCGATCTTCCTGGAAGGTGGCGAGGATGTTCGCTTCTACATGCGTGTCCAAGCCCCATCGATTTACCAGGCCAACGGAGATGAACTCGCAGAGATCCGTGTCACGGCTCAGTCGTACAAGGACCCGGCCATTCAGAACGACCTCATCACGCTGACCCTGATGGACGTGGTGCACGGCATTAACCTCGATACCTCTCACAGCATGGCTGACATTGAACAGGGCGACACCGCCATCTTCTCCATCACCATCACCAACACCGGTAACGTTCACGACGCCTTTGTCTTCTGGGACCCGAACAGTCTTGAGGGTCAACAGGAATGGCTCCTACCGTTTGGATGGCAAGTGAACTTCCCCATCCGTGTCGAACTCGACCCCGGCCAATCGGTCACCAAGAATCTCGAAGTTTTCGTTCCGACCTCTGAAGACCCGGGCGCCTTCGTGATTTACGTGAAGGGGTGGTCCGAAGGTGAACCCATCAAGTCCGTTGAGAAGGGCACCTATGACATCCTCGAACTGGGTGTCTTCGTG
>JAYYDY010000006.1:0-39777 GCA_036160375.1 Thermoplasmatota archaeon
ACGGCGTGGTCCGCTGCTCCGCCGCCGAAGGCGGTGGCGTGCATCCATTCGCCCTGCGGTGAAAGATGGGCTTCGTAGAAATCGACCCACACCGAGGGTGAGAGTTCGATGTCACCAAAGGTCATGTTCTGGAGGAAATCACCCACTATCGCCACACCGCCGTCATGGCGGCCGTCGCAGTCAGCAGCGGTCGAATCGCCCGCACCTCCGGCACTTGCGGCCCAAAGCCAACCACCAGAGTTGTATTTGGCCACGGCAACGTGGGAGGTTCCCTCGCTGGTGAGTTCGTTTTCTCCGAAACTCACGAGTTCAAGGAACGAGGTCGCAAAGTAGGTTTCGCCGTTGTAGTCTGAGCACAGAGACCCTGTGTTTTCGAGGTTCTGGCTGGAGAACACCGTTTGCATGTGCCGATGCTCTCCCATGCTGTCCAACACGATGATGGCCACGGAGTCCTCGGAGAGGCTTCCAGGTGCCAACTCGCCTCCCGAGGTCAGCGAATCTCGATGAAGGAGTGCAAGGTGAACTTCGTCGTTCGGGCCGACCATCATGTCAATGACCGAGAGCTGGTAGGGATTGGAAAAACTCGTGGCCCACATCCATTCGCCCGTCGACGTCATGCCTGCCACAAAGACGGCGTTTTCGTGTTCGTCAGCTGATTTGTTGATGGGGGCGAGTTCGCCAAGGGTCATGTTGCAAGCATCGCCTTTGGTCATGTCGCAGAACGTGCCTGCGACGATGATGGTCCCGTCACTCATACGGTCCATGGCGTCAATACCGTCAAGTCCATCGCTTGTACCGGCGACGGTTTGAGTCCAGGTGCCGTTTTCATCGATCCATGCCAAGAAAAAATCAATGCCAAAACTGGAGTCGTCGCTTGAGAAACCAACCACGTCGCCGTGGAATTCCACGTTCTGCTCAAACATACCGCCCACGAGCATGCTGCCGTTGGGCAAGGGAACCATGCCTCGCACGCGCTCGTAACTCGCTCCACCTGCGCTGGCCAACCAACCGCTGGCGTTTTCGGCAGAGGTGTGGCTGGGGCTCACCTGCGTCAAGGTTGGCTTGCCATCGTGTCCACCGCTCATGGACAACGGGGTGAGCAACATCATGCTCACGACCAAGAACGGCATGATGCGACTGATTCTCACACGGCAACCAAGGTGCCTCTGCATAAGAACCCCTCGTGTTTCCGTGAGGGCGCGATTGGGGAGCCTTCATTGAGTGTCGTCAGAAAGAGAAGCACATGGGTGAGGGTTCACGGCGGCCGAATCGTCGGCAACAGCAACGCCGTGGTTCGTCGTCCAAACGCCGCTATGGCGGACCAAAGCGCACACAACAAATGGAGCGATTTGCAAGCGACGTCGCATCGATGAACGCCGATGCTGAATCGCGGTTTGAGCGGACCCCGCTCCCGATGGCGTTTCCCAAGGACATGGAACCGCCTCGAACGTTTCACCTCTCGTGGACGCCCCAACCGGTGCCGTTGAAGGCCGAAGAGCGCGTGGCATCACTGGTGGTCAAGCGCGGTGATTTTGGATGGCTCAGCGATGAGCGGGTTGACGCCATTGCCGCACAGGTTGAATCCGAGCAAATGAACCTCGACCAAGCCCTCTCCCTCCGGTCTGCGCTTCTCCAGCAGAAGACCGTGTATTCTCACCACCGGCTGAAATCAAAGGCCCGGGAACTGGCCCGACTTTACCGAGAGGGCACCTCGGTGGTCGAACTTTCCAAGAAGTACGACTTCCCACCGGTGAACATTTTCCGTGTCGTTCTCGAAGCGATGGGATGGTCGAAAAAGCGCATCAAGGAAAGTTTGCGAAACCCCTCATCCATGAAGCAGCGAGAGCGAGAGGAATTCGAAGCGGCCGAAGCCGTGGACCGCGTCTCAAGCGTTGACCAGTCCGAGACTCAAGTCAAAGCCGACCTGTTTGAGGACATCCTTGCCGATTGGTTCGAGGCACAGGGGATTCGTCTGCGCCGTCAGCCTGAGATGGTCAAGGAGCAGTCCGAACTTCTCGGTCGCCCCGTGCGAACGCCCGATCTGCTGTTTTTGGATCACGTCTACATCAACGAACAACCCGTCGCTTGGATCGACGCCAAGCACTTCTACGGGGCTGACGTCGAATTCCAGCGAAAGAAGATGAAGAAACAGATGAATCGCTACATCGAGGAGTGGGGCAGCGGGGCCATCATGTTCCGTCACGGGTTCTCTGAGAACCTCTTCTTGCCCGGTGTGCTGATGCTCGACGCCAGCCCGATTGACCTCTCCCGGCTCAATCCAGATGACTGACCGGTGAAACATTCGTGATGAGGCAGGCAAATCCTCGCTGACGAATGCGTTCAGCGAGGTCTTCCAAAGCCTCCATTCTGATGCCGTCGTCCAACGAACGAGGGAGCACGGCCACCGAACTGCCGAGCATGCAAAGACGGACTGCCATCGAAGCCTGCCAGCCTCCGTCCTGGACCGCTTCGAGGGTGTGTCGGCGAATGCGCGCTCGCTCCTCTTCCTCCAACATGCCAGAGGCGGTGGCAAACGTTCTCGATGCCAGCAGAAGATCGCCCCAGCGCTCAGGCGACCACGGCCGTGCCGCGAGCGCCGAGACACCGGCCTCGCCTGCCAGGGTGATGGACCGCTGCCACGCTGGGTCGTCGATGTAGGTGGACGTGTGTCGCTCTTCAAGCGGATCCCATGCCAGCAGGACCGGTACGTTGGCTTCGAAAGAGGTGGCGTGGCCGGGCCAACCGGGTGCACCGGGTGCCAGCCTCAATTCGACTCCCCCGACGGAGGCTCCGAGCACATCGCCAAGTCCAGCTCCATGGGCGCGCTCAATGCGATGCGCGATTTTCAGGTATTGCGTCGCTCGCCCTCGTCCCGTGAGGGCGTGAATGACCCGACCGGCGGCGATGAGGCCAGCGGCCGACATGCCGAATCCTTGACTGGTCGGGCACTCAAGGGTGATGTCCATCTCGATGTGCTCGTCCGAACGCAAGAGCGTGGCGTCATAACATGCCTCAATGAAATCCAGATAGAGGTCCACCCGTTCAAGGTGTTCGCCATGCATGTCCTTGACCGTCACCTTGGGGGGTTCTGGTGCGTCCAGTTCGCTGCGAAGATCTGGCGTGATTCCCGCCATGGGCTCACCGGTCGAGGCCTTTTTGCGGTGGAGGGTTCCGGTGATTTCGACGCCATGGTGAATGGAAAACCCTGCGCCCTTGCTGCCTTGACTTCGTTTCAAGGTGGTGGATTTGTCAACCGTAAAGAGGAGGGTAATGTGGCCACCGCAGCGATGGGTAGCGGTGGTCATCCCTCCAAGCGAAGGGGCATCGGCTGATGAATCCCGCGCCGATTCAAGCCAAAGCGGAGGCCAAGTCTTCGCTCAGGTTGTTGAATCGGTTCTTGAGTTCATCAAGGGCCATGTTGAAGGCCGTGACCGGGTCAAGGCTGCCGTCGGTTTCGTAGGAGAACACGTAGGCGCCTTCAACAGGCTCGAGGGTGATGGCGTCGTCAAAGGCTTCCTCTCGACCGGTACCCTCGCCCACTTGGTGAAGGGCCTTCTCAAGGTCCATCACGTGGTTGATGTCGGTCAATTTCTTGTCCTTACCAAACAGCTTGGCGTCGATGGCCGTGCCGTCCGAGGTGGTCAACCCGAGTTCGAAAAGCACGTTGGCTTTCTTGGGTTTGTTGAGGACGGCGATGCGGTGCGGACGGAAGCCAACAGCGGCCACGGGGGACCACTTGGCGTGATCTCGACCACGGCCGAGCACGGCAAAGGCATAGAATTCCAAGAACTGACCCTTGGACAGAACGGTCAGTGGGATTTGCTTGTGCTCGTCTCGGATGTCAAAGACGGGGTCGGAAATGGTGGTGATGTCGCCGGCGTAGACGGTCTTGAACTCCTCTTCAGCGTCGGCAGATGGACCGCGAGCAGAGAGCGTGTAGAGCACCTGGCACATGGGGCAACCCTTGTCCTTCTCAACGACATCTTGGCAGTTGGCGCACTCGTTGGGGAACACCAAGCCCTCGTCAAGGTTGGTGGGGATGGGGATCATGGCCAAACGGTGAGCAAGTACTTCGTCGGGAAGCACGTTGACGGACTCCACAACTTCGCCCTTGTTGTCCTGCGTGACACCCTGGGAGAAATCCACGCGTGTGATGGCGAGTTTGGGGACATCGGCGATGAGCGCACGACGGATGGCGTTGACCTGGGAAGCGTCGGTCTCGCTGATGAGGATTCGAATCTCGTGGCCTTGAGGCCAGCCTTCAACAATCTCGGTCTTCATGTGTGTTCAACTCCTTCATCAGACACGGCGGCCACGTCGGCCACCCTTTTTCTTGGTACCATCGTGAGCGATGGGGGTGACGTCTTCGATTCGTGTGATGGTCATGCCTGCACGGGTCAATGCACGGATGGCGGCTTGAGCGCCAGGACCGGTGTTGTTGGAGAGGTTGCCGCCGGGAGCACGGTACTTGACGATGAGTTCGGTGAACTCCTTGTCTTTCAGTGCGTCAGCCATGCGTTCGGCAGAACGGGTTGCAGCAAACTGGCCGCCCTTGTCCTTGCCAGCCTTCACGACTTCACCGCCGTTGCAGGTGGTGATGGTTTCGGCACCGGTCAAATCGGTAGCCGTCATGAGGATGTTGTTGTACGAACTGAAGATGTTGACAATGGCTTTGCGGGACATCATTCATCGCCTCCTTCAATGGCTTCCGTGGAGGCTTCGGCAGCCTCACGGACCTCTTCAGCGAATTCGGCCGTGGCTTCTGGACTGACGTCTTCGTCTTCGTAGTTGGCGGCTTCGCGAACACCCTCAATCGCCTTTCGAATGGGATGGTTGGGGTCGTTGAGCGGGGAGGCGGGATGGTAGCGGAGTTCACCCTCTTCGTCCCGGCTCACGGCGTAGGATGGGATAGTGATCTTCTGGTCGCCGATGCAAATCTGGCCGTGCGTGACGAGTTGGCGGGCTTGCTTCATGGTGCATGCCAGTCCCTTGTAGTACACTTGAGCTTGGAGGCGACGGTTCAACACATCCTCCGTGCTGAGCGAGAGAATGTCGCCGAGTTCGGCGTCGGATTCGATGAGGCCCTTGTGGTGGAGCGAGCGAAGCAAGTCTTCGCGCTCTCGCTTGCCGTGGCCTTCGCTGGTGTCGACGTTTCCAATCAGGCGCATGGCTTGACGTCGGTGTCGTCGAAGTTGGGACTTGGCCTTCCAAATCTCCTTCATGTTCTTGAGACCGTGGTTGCCTTGAATGGCGTGCTCTTCTTCAATTCGGTCAGCCTTCCAGGGGTGCGAAGGCGTGTCGTACTTGGGTCGTGAAAACTTTGGCTCTCCCATGTTGATTCCTCCTCATCACTTCTTTCGGCTGACACCCAGGGTCAGGCCACCACGGCCGTTGGAGCGACCGCGCTGACCACGAACCTTGTTGCCGGAGGCGTGTCGAACGCCACGGTAGCACTTCATGGTTCGAAGGCGGTTGATGTCGTCTTGGAGGGTGAATCGGACTTGTTGTCCGGTGAGGTGGATTTCGTTGCCCGTCTCGAGATCTCGCTGTCGGTTGAGCATCCAGAGGGGGACGCTCTCGGCGTAGGATTCGATGGCCACACGAAGTTGCTCTTGCTGGTCGGTGTCGAGGAAACCGGCGAGGGCGTAGGGGTCAAACCCGGTGTTTTTGCAGATTTGAACGGCGGTGCGGGCACCGACGCCCTTGACCGAGGTCAAGGCGGTAGCCAGCGGCTTCAAGCCGTCCATGTCTGTATCTGCCATTCGCAGAATGTAAGAAAAGTCATCACCAAGGTCCTCATCCTTAGGTCGTGCCATATCGTTCACCTCAACGTTAACACCACAGTGTCAAGCATCCCTCCGACCAACCTCCCATATATCAAGACCGCGATGATGAAATCCGCGCCACTGAGCCGCGAAAAGCCCTCAAATCACGGTGGGTTCATCCGAGGTGTTGGGAGAAACACAGAGCAAGAGAACCTCGCCGTGAGGGTGGCGGGCCACAAATCCGACGCGGTCACCGTGCCTTCGCTTGAGTTGTCGGTCGAGTGAACCCTGAAGTTTTGGCTGCAGGGCCGGGTCCAAATCGAAACGCAGTTTGACGGAGGACAAACGATGGTCCAGCGCAACGGTCACCAACCGGTCGACCGTCGTCTCGTCGAGCGTGAACGAGAGAAGTTCAACCACCCTGCCCGTGGCCTGAACGAGTCGTTGGTCGCCCGGTTGAAGTTGGAGCGGGCGTTCGTGATGAAGTTGAGGCCGTCGACCCTCAAGTGTGGCCCATCGCCCTTCATCGTTCGGTGCGACGCGCACCAGCCAGTCGGCCATTAAACCGCTCTCCAACAAGGCGGCGTCAAGGATGCTGACGTGCTCGTTTCGCTTCGGCGGGTGATGGCGCTCCTCGAGTTCGGTGGCGAGGGTGGTTGACCGGAGGATGACCGGTTGGTCCGCCATCGATGGGGGGACACGCACGAAGCGGCGCGTGGCGTCCGGGTCGGCCACCCCCCCGAGCCACAACGCCAACCGGTCCACACGGCCTCGACCCCGAGAGGTCCACTCCCAGGTTCGAGCGATACCGGGCCACGTTTCATCCACGATGGCTTCGACTTCCGTTCGCTGAGCGGCGGTCAGGCGAGGCGAGAGGTCGAGCAGGACCGCCGGCCCTCCTTCGGACGGGGTAAAGTGTGGCGCCCATGCACCCAGAACACGGTGCAACGGTGGCTGCATTTCCTCGAGGGCGTGGGTTCGGCTGTTTCTAGGCCGTGCCGGGTCAAGGTGGAGGAACGCCACGGTGGTCCACGGCTCATCCAATGATTTCAGCACGCCCACCGCATCGGTTCCGTCTCCGCTGATGATGCGGCTGGAGCGGTACCAATCCTCGTCGCTGGCGCGACTGTGCTCGACCAACGAACGCACGTTCACGGCGCTGGCCTTCGCCCGTTCTTCCGCTAACTCGACCCCCAGCACTGGTCGCTTGAGAGCCGTAGCGTAGGCCGCCAGTTGGATGCCACTTCCACAGGCGCAATCGAGCACCCATCCCTCCGGCAGACGGTGACGTCCGACCATCCCGGCACGAAGCGCAGCAACCTGCCAGGGCGTGGCCAGTGGACGCCCTTCGTCGGCATGATAGAACACCAACCCCTCCGGGGCCGTGGTGTCTTGTGCTCGTTCAACCAACCCTTCGGTGGTGGTTTCGCTTGGGGTCATGCTCCGATGCAACGGACCACCTCACAACGCCACGATGTCCGATCGCGTCAGAAGCGATTCGAACGGAATACCCGCCTTGGCAAACGCCGCTTCCGCCCCCTCTTCTCGGTCAAGAATACTGATGACGCCGACGACCTTGCAGGCGGTGTCCTGATGAATGCGCTCAACGGCGACGATCGACGACCCTCCCGTGGTGGTCACGTCTTCAACGATGACCACGTTCCCGCCTGCTTCCAGTGAGGTGCCCTCAATGCCGGGAGGGTTGTTCGTTTTCCTCCCGCCTCGACCCTTGGGGTTCTTTCTCACCATGAAGCCGCGAAGCATGCTTGGTGCATGAGGTGATGTCACCACGATGGCGGTGAGGGGTACAGCGCCCAACTCGAGCCCCCCGACAAGGGAGGCGTCCATGGCTTGGATGCGGAGGTTGAGCAGCTCACCCATGATGCCGGCGGCTTCGGGGTGCATCATCACCGGTTTGGTATCGAAGAACCAACGAGATTCTCGACCGCTGGCGAGCGTGAACGCCGCATCGTGCCCACCGTCGAGAAAGGCTAACTCGTGCACCAATTCGGCCAGCCTCGGCCATCGCTCGTGGTTGCGAACGGTGTCGTGAACGCCCATGGTCACTTCCTTGGTGGACACGACATGAACTTTCCTTCTCTCAAACGGCCATCCATTGCTACCGAGGTGATGATAAAGGGTCGGCATGAACAGAATCCGAGCGACCATGAGCCAACCGGACGAGGGCGTGAATTTGGGGGCAAAAAATCCCCTCGTTGGCGTTGACGTTGAGCGTTTGGAGCGTGAGATGGCGGCGTACCATCAATGGCTCGACGAGCGAGCGGATGATGCGTATCGCATCGCTGAACAAGCCCGCCAACAGGGATTTGACCACAAGGACAGGGTGGAAATCCCTCGAGCCTCCGACCTGGCCGGGCGAACGGAAAAACTCCTCATCGAACACCTCGAAGGTTACGAGGTCGCCGACGACATTCGCAACCTGCTGGAAGAGCACGACCGTGAAACCACGTCGATCATCATTGCACAGTCGGTGGCGCGCGGGTTCCGAGATTCGGGTTATGATTTGGAGAAATCCATCGATGTTGGTCTTCGTGTCGGTCTTGCGGTGTTGACCGAGGCCGTTCTTGTGGCCCCGTTGGAAGGCATCAGTGAGGTTCGCCTGCTCAACAACATCGATGGCTCGCAGTTCGTTTCTGTTCATTTCGCGGGCCCGATTCGCGCTGCAGGTGGAACCGCCCAAGCGCTGGCCGTTCTCATCGCCGACATGATTCGTCGGGAGCTCAACATCGGACACTATCAGCCGACGGACCCCGAAGTTGAGCGTGTGAAGGAGGAATTCGGTCTCTATCGTGGCAACCTCCAGTATCGACCATCACCTCAGGAAATTGACGAAATCGTCCGAGCATGCCCGGTGATGATCAACGGTGAATCCACCGAACGCATCGAGTGCGCTGGCTATGGCAACGTCCGAAACATCGACGAAGCCCGTATTCGAGGCGGTGTCCTTCTCGTCATTGGTGAAGGCATGTGTCTGAAGGCTCCGAAGATTCAGAAACACACCGAACGATTGAGCGTGCCCGGATGGGACTTTGTTGCGAAGTTTGCTGCACGCGGAAAAGAATCGGAGGACGCCGGCAAAGCCACGTTCAAGAGTCAGCAGATTCAACCGATTACCAAGTTCATGAAGGACATCATCGCCGGACGACCGGTGTTTGGTGGGCCGCTCCAACCGGGCGGCTTCCGACTCCGCTACGGGCGTGCACGCCCCTCGGGTTTGGCGGCTGCTTCCACCAACACCGCCTCCATGCTGGCGCTGGATGATTTCATCACCATCGGGACGCAAATGAAAATCGAACGGCCAGGGAAGGCCTGCGCCATCACGCCATGCGACGAGGCCGAGGGTCCGTGGGTGGTGCTGGAGGACGGGCGATTTTTGCGCATTGACGAGCCTTCGGCCTACGCTGTCCTTCGCCACCGTGTGAAGCAGGTGTGGGACAACGGCGAGTTGGTGATCGGCTATGGGGAATTCATGGAGAACAACAAGCGCCTCGTCCCGGCAGGCTACACGATGGACTGGTGGGCCAGCGATATGTTGGACAACCTCGAGAGCGAGGACGACATCCATGCGTTCCTCGACGTGCTGGGCGAGAACAGGTCAGCTTGGCCGTCGGGCGCTCCAGGCCTACCTGCCTCGGAGGCGGAAGACGGTCACGCCCAGTTTTGGGTCCGATGCGACTGGCACGAACGTCTCCGTCAATGCGAGTTGACGTGGAGCCAAGCGCTTCGCTTCGCCCGTCGATTTGCGACGTCCTTGCCCCCGCCTCACAATCCTTGGTTCAAGGACCTCCCGCTTGAATGGCTTCCTGCCCTGTTGGAGCAAATTGAAACCTCGATCATTGAAGCCCAACCGGCCGATAGCGAAGCGCCCGAGGGAGCCCGTCCCTTGCCCGGCGAACGTCGTTTGAGGCTGCCGGGAGGGGCTCGGAATTGGACGCCGAAGATGATGGACGAACTCGAGCCCGAATCGCTCCCTTCACTCGACTCCGTTCAACTCCCGGGAATAGCGGTCGAACTCGAAGCACCGATCATGGCCAACGGACTCCCCGAAGGATGGGCGCTTCACCAACACGGGTTGGTCAAGGGCGCCATGATGCTCCTTGGTCTTCCTCATCACCACGAGGGCGATGACGTCGTGGTTACGGCGGGTTGGGAAGCACTCCTCGAGGGTCTTGGCTTCTCCTTCGATGGGGAGAAGCCCCTGCGAACGAAGGACGCCCGACACGTGGCGGCCGAGCGGATTCACGCCCTCCGTCAGGCAAAAGAGGTGTTGAACGAGGAACGGGCTCGAAAAGGTGCATTGGAAAAGGAGCGGGCGACCATTCGAATCGCTGCTGAAACCGGGGCTCGTCAGCGGGGGCTTGGCATTGCAGAAACCGATCAGGTGGGCAGGGATGCAGCGGCTTCGGTCCCCGATAACGGACCTCGCGACCCTGCCGCATACCTCGCCGCCCAGCGTCTCGAAGACGAGCACGCCGTTGAAGGCATCATGGTGCTCGTCCGGTCGCTCTCCGACCTTCGATGGGAACACAGCGCTCCGGTCCGTGTTGGTTGCAGAATGGGGCGACCCGAGAAGGCAGCACCTCGGGTCATGAACCCGATGACGCACTCGTTGTTCCCCATTGAGTTGAACGGTGGTAACCAACGCTTGCTCAACAACGCCATCGACAAGCGAACCATTCGGGTCCAACTCGGTCGGCGAACCTGCTCAACCTGCGGCCAAGAATCGCCATACCTCCGCTGCCACCATCGGGCACTGGATGCCCACGGCGAGGGCAAAGCCGGCGAAACCTGCGGTGGCCCAACCACCGCCAACCCCACGAAATCCAACGCTTACCGTCGGGGCGAGGTCCAATCGGTTCGGATGGACGAAATGGTGGAAGATGCCCGTATCCGTCTCGGGATTGACCGCCTGCCTGCGCAGGTCAAATGCATGAAGAAGTTGAACAGTCGAGATCAAACACCGGAAGCCATCGAGAAAGGTATTCTCCGTGCCAAGCACGAGTTGCCGGTGTTCAGGGACGGTACGGTTCGCTACGACATGAGCGATGTACCAACCACGCACTTTACGCCCCGCGAAATTGGTGTCCCTTGGAAAACCCTGCACGGTCTCGGATACACGCACGATTACCGTGGAGCGCCGCTGGAAGACGACGAACAAATGCTCGAGCTCTTCCCACAAGATTTCATCGTCGCCAAAGGAGCGGCTGATTTCCTGCTTCGCACGGCCAAGTACATCGATGAATTGCTGGTTCGCTTCTACAACATGGAACCTTACTACAACGCCGACAAAGCCGATGACCTCGTCGGCCACCTCATCTGCGCCCTTGCACCCCACACCAGTGGAGGGGTGCTGTCCCGAATCATCGGTTGGGCGGATTGTTCAGGCGGCTACGCTCATCCACTCTTCCATGCTGCCAAGCGGCGCAACTGTGACGGCGATGAAGACGCCATCATGCTGTTGATGGACGGTCTGCTCAATTTCAGCCGGGACATTTTGCCCGCCAACCGTGGCGGCCAGATGGATGCACCGCTCGTTCTCACCACTCGCTTGAATCCCACGGAGGTTGACAAAGAGGCCCTCAACGTCGACTCCGCATGGTTCTACGAGCGTGATTTCTACGAAGCAACCCTCAGCCAGCCCCACCCCAAGGACATTCAGGATCGCATGGATTTCGTCGAACGCCGGCTTGGAAGCGTGGCGGCCGTGCGCGGATACGGCTACACCCACGACTGCCATGCCATTGACCAAGGCCCTGCGCTTTCGGCCTACAAGACCCTCGAGACGATGATTGACAAGATGAACGGGCAACTGGCCCTTGGTCACCGTCTGCGCGGTGTGAACGTTCGTCAAGTGGCCTCGAGCGTGGTGCGGTCCCACTTCCTCCCGGACCTCCGAGGCAACCTCAACGCCTACGGCCGGCAAAAAGTTCGCTGCCTCAAATGCGCTCATTCCTACCGGCGTATGCCCATTTCAGGCAGTTGCATTCAGCCGAAAAAGGAGACCGGACGAGGTCTTGCTCGCATGGGTGTCGCCAAGGCAGAAGGTGGGTTGTGCAATGGAAATCTGGCGCTCACCGTCTCCGAGGGTGCGGTTCGAAAATACATCGAAGTCATGCGCTTCGTCATGGACCACTACGGCGTGGATTTGTACACGCGGCAAAACGCTGAATGGTTGGCGTCCAGCGCCGATTCGCTGTTCAACAACGATCGCGCCAAGCAACTTTCGTTGTCCGACTTTTTGTGATCAGCGCAACGGCTCGCGCCACGGCGAGTCCGAGGCGTCCCAAGCCAACGAATTCTCCTCGTGTGAATAGCCTGCAGGCTTGAAGGGTGCCTTTTCTTTCTGCTGCGTTGGCTGGGAGGCCGCACGCCGAGCCAGCAGTGCGCGTACCCCTTGTTCACCCCAAGCGAGGAGGACCAACAGCGCCGTGAGCACCACATGACCGATCGTTTGCACGGCTGCAAGCGGTTTCAGTTCGAGCTGTTGCTCGACCACAATGCCTTCATCCACGATGGTTTCAATCGTGTAAGTCCCGGGGTCAAGTTCGCCGGTCCACACCGGGGCTTCTTCGGAGAGGAGACCCGACCAAGCGTGCACGGTGGTTTCGTTGTTGAGTTTGATGGCGTAGCTGACGTTGCCTTCGTCCAACGACGTGCTGGAGAAGACGGTTTCGAAGGAGGCGGGCATCGGTGAAGAGGAGCCAAAGACAGGTGAAATGTTCACTTCACGGTGGGTTTGAAACTGGTCTTCAGCATTGATTTCATTGGGTGCAGATTGCCCAGCAACATTGAGCCATAGCACGTTGACCAAGACGACAGCCGCCGCCCAAAGGAGCACGGTTTGCCACGACCATGCTCGCTCCATGGTCTCGGTTGCGGCGTGGTCCTCTTAGCCTTATGTTCGCCTTGCAGCGCCAAGTGTTCACCTTCGGCGTTGGACCCAATTCGGGTCGATGAGGCCCAAGACCCGCGCCATCCAAGCGAGTTTAGCGAGTTTCCTTTCGGGGTCGGTTGCTCCCGACCACGGCCCGACCCGGTCGATTGAATAGCCGACAAAGGAAAGACGCTCCTTGGGGACGCCCAGGGCCAACAGAAAGCAGGCCGCTCGGTCGCCGTCGGTGAACCCACCGACGTTGTATACGTCTTCGTACACGTCATCGCACTGATGGGTGAGCACCAGGGGGATGCCGCCCGACGAAGCCCACCTTCTCAGGCAAGCCTTCCAGGTGTCGATGTTGTCCCCGTGGGCGTGAACCACCAACGGAATGTTCCGTTCGACCGCTTTGGACAGGTGCGGCTCGCCGTCGAGATCGGACACCACGCACACCACCTCAACGCGATCCAAACACGCCCCCACGGCTCCGTCAGCGGCGACGAAGACGGTGCCTTCGTCCCATGCCTGTTCGAGATCGTCCTCACGCACACCCGCACCGACGAGCACGATGTGCGGTGCTCCACTGAGCGTTTCGTGAAGCAGGTTCAGGGTGGATTCCCGGGCCTCGGCCGTCCAACCACAGGCCTCAGCCAGGGGGTGGTGGTTGCACGCCTCTCGCAGCATCGCGGCACTTCGCTGGTCAGCCTCGTATCCCCAGCCAAAGTGGGCTCTCACCTCATGCTGAACGGCCACCAGCGACGCGGGGACATCCAGCCTCATGAGCCAAGTGGAGCGGCTGCAGGTCAAGAAGTCCACCCAATGTGGAACTTCATAATCCGTGGCCCCGTCCTCCTACCATGCCCGTCCCCACCTCTCCGCCCTCCATTGCGGATGAGGTCACCTTGGCCCGGTATCCGTTCCTTCCTCAGGCCTCGGATTGGATTCGCAACATGGCCGTGCGACACAGCATTGACCTGAACGAATTGCTGGAGGGGTCGTGGATGGAACAGGCTCGCCAGCGAGCACGCATCCGTCTCATCGACTCGGTGCAATCCAAGGAGGGCGTTCAGGTCGTCGGCGGCGATATTCACACCGAGGAGGGGCGCCTCATCGAGGCGTTCTCCTTCTACTACGCTCGCTTGGTCATGTGCGCCAGCGAGGATGAGCGGCTCATCGCTCGCTGGGCGCAAGCTGAGGCGGCAAGAGCTGAGCAGTTGTTGATTCAGGACACCAGCAACCTCCCTGCAGTGGCCAACACGTACCTGTCACAAGTGGAATCCGTGAGTGGTTCCTCAATCTCATCACCCGCCATGGCTGGCATGTCCATGCACCAACTTCGCCAGTCGCCATCGAACGAATGGCGGGTCGGCCTTGCGGATTTCATCGAGGTCTGCCCGAAGATCACCGGCAACCGGTGGCGCCTGCCGAACGTTGACATTGAGAACGGGTGGGTCAAACTTCACAACGAGCGTCAGTACGCTTCATCGGCTAAATTGGCCCGGTTGTTGCGTGAACGAATCAAGGCTGGTATCGAGGCGGAAGCCCTTGAGAAAATGGCGGAGGTTACCACCGACCTCGCCGTTCGGTTGGCTGAACCCGTCGGGATGGTCAGAAACTTGATGGCCAACAAAGCCAGCGAAGCCATTGCACTGGTCGGTGCTGAAGAAAGCGATTGGCCGCCTTGCATGCAGAAGATCATCGCGGACCTCGCCGGCGGCGTCAACGTCAATCATTTCGGGCGGTTGTTCCTCGCTTCAATGTCCGCCACGCTGGCGCTGCCGCAGGAGTCGTGTGTGAGCTTTTTCCGTGGGGCTCCCGATTTTAGCGAAGCCACCACCTCCTACCAGGTTCAGCACGTGTATCAGCACGAATACACGCCTGCCGGTTGTGGGAAACTCAAGGTGAATCACAACTGCCCCGTGCTTCCGGGTGATAACCGCACCTGTGACCAATCGTGGATGGACCATCCGCTGAAGTACATTCGCGCCACGCAGCGCTGGAAACGGCTCACGGAACGTCCTGCAGCCGACGCATCTGCAAGCGAGAGCGAAACCAATTCCGAAGGTTGACCCTCGTTGAAGGCGTGTTCTCTAAATCAAATGATGCCGGGGTTGGGCCATGGAGCGAGGGGGGGTGTCCAATGCGAATGCCGACCAACTCCCTTTTTCCTACCGATGCGTTCGTCGTTTCTACCGCTTTTTGACCAACGTCTGGTTTCGAGAGGTCAACGTTGTCGACGACGATCATCTTCCACCTGAGGGTGGACGGTTGTACATCACCTGGCATCCGAGTGGACTCATCGATCCCATGTTGATGACCGCCGTCCTCCCCGGTCAGTTGACCACCGTTGCGAAGCATACCCTCTTTCGGGTTCCGTTGCTGGGGCGTTTGCTGAAATTCTCCGGTGTGGTTCCTGTTGAACGCGCAAACGACACCAGCGACCCTGACGGTGCGAGGCAACGAAATGCTGAGCGACTGGCAGGTCTGTCTTCTGAGCTTGCTCGGGGCAAGGACGTGTTGATTTTTCCAGAAGGCTCCACGCACAGCGGTTCGGAAGTTCGTCGCGTTCGGTCGGGAGCGGCTCGAATCCTCTTGGCGGCGCTGCGAGAAGCCGATGCTGCAGGGCTTCCACGCCCCAACGTCATCCCTGTCGGCCTTCACTACTCCGAGACGCAACGCTTCCGAGAGCGTGCAGCCGTTGTGATCGAGCGCACGATGCCGCTCCCCGATCCACCTTCGCTCGGGCACGACACGGAGGCGCAGGACCGCCTTGACCGGGCATGGGTGGACGAGGTTACCGAACTCTTTGCGGCCGAACTTCACCGCGTGAACCACGCCAAATCCTCGTGGGCTGAACGGACGCTCATTTGGCGCGGTCGCAGTTTGGTGTATGCCGAGAAACAACGAATGGCCGGGGACAAGTTGACCAAACCTTCGTTTTCTGCCTCGGTGCTTGCCGCCCGCCGTCTACGAGCCGGTTGGGAGTTCATGGCCGAGCATCGGTCTGACGAAACCCATCGACTGGCTGAACGTTGCCGGAATCACTTCGAGGAGTTGGAGAACCGTGGCATCACGCCTTACGATGTGGATTCACGCCCCGAGCGATTGTCGCCGCTGGCGTACGTGAAAATTTTCCTTCAGTGGCTGTGGGCTTTTTCGTGGATGTTTGGCCTGGTCACGTGGAGCGCCGTGGCAGGAAATGCCGTTCCATACAAGGCCAACGGGTGGTTCAGCAACGCCATGAAGCGACGGGAGATTGATTCCTCTGCCATCGGTTCGATGAAGGTCCTTTCCGCCATCGTGTTCTTTCCCATTTGGTGGGTGCTTGCCTCTGCCTTCATCACGTGGTCCTTACTCAGTTCCGCTAGCCCGCTCAACGCCCTGCTTCTCTCGCACTGGTTGTTGCTCAGCGTCACCAAACTCCCTGCCATTGGTGTGTTCTTGGTCTTCATGGTGTGGTGGCCCACCTCCGCGAGGTTGCATCTGAAACTCTACGCCAGGTTGGTCGTGGGAGCACAAAACCTGCGACGATGGAGCCGTTGGAAAGACGAATCAAACGATTGGGCGGCCTTGGTGAAAGAACAGCGTCATCTCTCGGCAGAACTGGTGAGCCTCGGGACGGAATTGGTGCTTCCCGGAGACCCCGATTGGGAAGATCCACCCCCGGGTCAGGACGACGTTGATTCGGTGCGTTTTCGCACGGTCAACGCCACCGCTTGACACCCATGTTGAGGGGATTTTTTCACAAGGGTTTGAATGAAAGAAGCGCGGTGGGTTCACCAAACGGGGGTGCACACGAATGACGAGAACGTTGGTCATCACAGTCGATCGAGACAACGATCTTGGCTTGAAGACGTCCATTCGGGGCCCCGTCGTCGGCCGACGTAATGTCCTCACAGCGGCGCTGAAACTCGGCATCGCCGACCCCGAGGAAAGCGATACCAACGCCATCCTTGGGGCGCTCTCTCAAAACGACAAAATCGTGGAATCGAAAGCCGAGGAAGACGAAGTTGAAGTCGCGATTTTGACCGGCGACGAGAAGGTTGGTGTCCGCTCAGACCGAGCCATTGCTGCGCAACTTGACGAAGTGGTCTCCGCTTTCCAGCCGGACCAAGCCATCTTGGTCACCGACGGTGCTGAGGACGAAAGCGTCCTGCCCATCATCACCTCGCAAGTTCGAATTGACCACGTTGAGAAGGTCATCGTCCGTCAATCCAAGGGCATTGAGGGTACGTACTACTACATTGTCAAGGCGCTCGAAGATCCCAAATGGCGCTCTCGGTTCATGATCCCGTTGGGTGCTGTTCTGGCCATCTTCGGTTTGGGCATCATGCTGCCCAACGAAATCGGCGGCGTGGTCATCGGTGCTTTGCCCCTCGTCCTCGGTTTGTACATCTTCAGCAAGGGTGCCGGCATCGAATCAACCGTCAACCGTGTCATTCAGGAGATGCGAGAAAACGCCGATGCTGCCATGTTTTCCTCCTTGTTGTGGACGGCGACCTTGTTCAGTGCTATCTTCGCTGTGGCTGAAGGTTGGCGAGCATTCGGAATGGCCGAAGGAACGGTCGATTCACAGTCGGTGTTGTGGCTCAGCGTCATTCACTCATCGCTGGCATGGACGGTGATTGCGTTCTTGACATCCACGGCCGGGTTCATGCTGTTGCGCTTGAAGCGCGGCTCCTTTTCCGGGAGTCTCATCGTTCTGAGCGTGTTCGGCATGGTGGTCTACTCCTTCCTCAACGCTGCCCTCGACATTGCCATCCGTGTGCTCAGCGGTACGTCCTACGAATTCAGCGTCCAGATGATCCTCGACGACCTCACCACGCCCATCGTGTGGGTGGTGGTGTTGTGGATGGTCACCACCGTGGTTCGTACCTTGCAGACTCGACAAGCACAGGCTGACCGCTACTGGGGCATCTGATCAGAGCAGAAACCTCGGCAGCACCCTGGCCACCGTGCTGTAACCTACCACGCCGATGAGCGCACCATCATCGTCCACGACGCCGATTTGATTGAGGTCGTGCGTCAACATCAAAGCGCCCGCTTTGAGGAGCGGCGTCGTGGCCCGAACGGTCAATGGCGGGTGATTCAGCACCTGCTGCGCTGGAATGGAATGCATCCATGCAATGTCCCGGTTGACGGTCTTCTTGGCCACCATTTTGAGGAGGTCGACGGCATGAATGCGGCCCATGGGAACCCCATCGTTGTCAACGATGAAAATGTGGTCCCAATCATGCTTGGTCAGCACGTCGAGCACCGTGGCCATCGAGTCGCTGGAAAGGAGCGCATGAGCGTGCTGCATGACGCTTCCACACAGGACTTCACGCACACCTTGGCGAGAAGCATTGGCTCTGTTGGCCTTGCGGGAGAAGGGTCGGGTGGCCATGATGACTCAACCGGCCCCGTCAGCCGACCACTTTTGAACCCTTCCGAAAAACCCCCTTTAATTTCTGGAATCCGGAAAATGAAGTTGGAAGCGCAGCCGATACCGTGACCCTCAACAAATAAATTCCAGCGGGCGTGACGGGTGTCCATGGCATCGGTTCCCGAGCACGAGTTACGTGCCCTCAAAGCGATGACGGGCTACGACCAATTGTTGGAACTTGACCGATTGTGCAAGGCTTACAGCGTCGATGAAGCCACCCTTCAAGCGGCCATGGCCCGCCTTGGAAACTCCCCTGCCACCCAGTCTCCACCAGCACCTGCGGCTGGGTCGTGGGACACCACCCACAAAGATCTGCCCGGTTTGGAACAAGCCGCTGCCCCCACAACGCCCACCTACGTGGATAAGCAACGCCTTCATTTCGAGTACGACCCGTCAAGGGAGGCAGCACAACGTCGTGAGCAGGTCAACCAAGCCATCCTCTGTTCTGCTTGCGGCGTTGCACTGGGCATCCCCGACATTCGTCCCATCAAGGTCACTTGCCCGGCCTGCATGTTCGAGACCACCTATACGCAATGAAAGCGAGGTTCATGTACGGGCCTTGAACAGCCACCTTCATGCACGAGGGTTCTCCGCGGCAATGGCCCTACGCCTCCAACAACTCTCCGTTACCGCTTCCGGAGCATCCAGTTTTGTTCACCAAGGAGGCGGTTCTCCGCCTTGACCGGTTCACCGGTGCGATGACGGAGGACCTCCTTGAGGGCGAGACCCTCAAGGCCTACGTTGGCTCGTACGGCACGGACGATGGTGCACTCGACGAACTGCTCGAGCAGGCTGGAGCGCCACCCCTGCGTGAGCGCCGACCCATCTTGCTTCAAGGCGAGCTGGCGAACCCTTACCGGCTCCAAGAGATGAACATGGGGCCGCTGCCGTTGATTCCCGTTCGTCTGGAGGGCATTTGCCGAACGTGGGCAGATGGTTTGGATCCTCGAGACGCCTATCCCGGCGTTCATCACGTCACGCTGGCTCGAACCCCAGGGTGGTGGGAGGTCAGCCATGTGGGGATGGCTTCAAAAGAACAACTCAAGCGCATCCGAGAATGGTTGGACAACGGTGTTCGCTCGACCTGGCGACCGGTGAAATTGGGTGAGGGGGCGGTTCGATTTGAGCACAACCCGGTGCTTCAACCTCCGTCCACTTCGGACGTGGAGTGGGACGGCACAACCGAACGCGTTTCCCTTCCCATGCCTGAACCAACCGGGCCGCCGGTTTCGTTGGATGAATTGTTGGTGGTCGTTCACACCCGACAGGGTTGCTACAACCATCGCGGGCGCCTTTCGCGCTGTGTTCACATGCACCAACGCGCCTTCCACGAAGGGTTGTTTCGGAAGGGGTCCTCTCACCGCTGGGACGACATCCTCACGCTGCGTTGACGTTCCTGAGGTAGTGTTGGACTCGCTCTTCGCCCCACACGAGTTCTTCGTGGATGGAGAGGCCAGCCTTGGCCAGCACGTGACCATCAAGATTGGACGGTACGGGTGATTGGTGGACGACATCGCTGTGGACCAAGAACACCTCGTCCACCAGGCCTGCTTCGAGGAACCGATGCACAGTTGCAGGACCTCCTTCCACCAGAACGCGCTGGATGTCCCTGTCCGCGAGTTGATGGAGCAAGGAGGGAAGGCTGGTGAAGTCTTCCTGCATCAACAACGTCTCGCCACCATCGTGGAGCAAGGTTGCTTGTGGATGGATGCGCTGCTGCGGGTCGATGACCACACGTAGCGGCTGGCGCGGGGCTGGCACGAGACGAACGGTGAGTTGCGGGTCGTCGCGGTTGACGGTTTCCACACCGACCAGCACGGCGTCGCAGTCTCTTCGCAATTCGTGGACCTTTTCGAGGCAGCCTCGGGACGTGAACCGTTGGGCTGCTTCTGACCGGTCGTCCACCGAACCGTTGGCATCCAGCGCCAGTTTGACCGTGATCAGCGGACGACGGTGCTCGCACCAGTGCATGAAGGCCCGCATTTGTTCGTGAGCATCCGATTCCATCAAGCCGACTCGCGTTGGAATGCCGGCCTCTTCGAGCACCCTGCATCCGTTGCCTCGAACGGTAGGGTTGGGGTCGTGATGGGCGATGACAACTTCACTGACACCAGCCCACATGAGCGCTTCCGTGCAGGGCGGGGTACGCCCGAAATGGTTGCAGGGCTCCAAGGTCACGTAAGCGGTCGAGCCGTTGGGCGAGTGCCCCTTTTCCTCCGCATCATGGATGGCCATTTGTTCGGCGTGCAATCCACCCAGATGGTCGTGCCATCCTTCGGCGATGACCACGCCGTCCTTGACGAGCACACACCCCACCAAGGGGTTCGGGCTGACCTTGCCGCGGCCGCGTTCAGCCACCAGCAGCGCGTGCTCCATGAACACGCGGTCGTTCTCACTCCAACCAGCGCTCACGCTTGGCCCATCCTCCACTTGTTCATGACTGCTTGCATGGCCCCCGGCATCAAGTGGCGAGGGGTGCTTGATTATATGCGAAATGAATAAAAAAATATTGATAACAAATAAATGACAAAAACCCGATGTTGAGAAGGCTTCAAGGGCCCGCTTCGGGGTAGAATCGGTATGGCGAACACCTTGCAGACGGGCCTCAAGGACCCGATTGAATTCGCACCCGATGCCTCATCAAAGAAGCGGAAGGGCGTTCACCGACCTCTTTTTGCCGATGTGTTCACCCTCGAGGGAACGACCACCACCAAGCCCGCCAAGGTTCACTTGCTGGTCAATCCCTTCGCAGGCAAGAAACGCGGACGTGCAGTAGCAACTCAGGTCATCGACTTGGTGAAGCAAGCAGGGGTGGACATCTCAGCTTCGTACTCTGCCTACAGCGGGCATTTGGTCGCCCTGGCTTCTGAATTGGACGTGGGAGATGACGAGGTGGTGGCGGTTGTTGGCGGCGATGGATCACTCTCTGAGGTCATCACCGGGCGCATGTTGTTGGGCACTGAACGATGCGAAACCTTCGCCATCATTCCGGCGGGGACGGGGAATTCCCAGGCGAACGATCTCGGCCTTTCCTCAACAGAGGAAGCCGTCGAGGCCATGTTGAGCGGTCGGCGTCAGGTCCTTGACTTGGCCCGGGTCGAACTGACGGAAGGCTTGCCTGGCTCCACCGGTGAGCCCATGGTCCGGTATTCTCACAACTTGGTGACGTGGGGGCTCGGCGTTGATTCGACCATTCAGGCAGAGAAGATGCGGTGGATGGGACCGATTCGGTACGATGTGGGCATCGTCTTGGCCATCCTTGCAGCAAAACGTCGCACGGCCACCCTACGACTGGATGACCGTACCATCACCGATGATTTCACGCTGTTCTTGGTTCAAAACAGCCAGACAGGGGGCTCACTGCTTCCTCTTGCACCAGGCGCTTCAATGGATGACGGGCAAATGGACATTGGGATCTTGAAGAAAATGACCCGGAGGGACGTGCTCAAGGCCTTTGGTATGCTCAAGAGCGAAGGCAGGCACGTGTACCACCCTCGTGTTGACTACCATCGATTCAGGACGTTATCCATCGAGACAGAGCAACCCACGGCCATCAACATCGATGGCGAAAACATCGGTTCCACGCCGCTTAGCATGGAAGTGTTGGAGCACGCCGTCAAAATTATGCGTCCCGCATAATTTGTATTCATGTTGAATTAGAAGGAGAAGTCTGAGAATTCTTCTTCCTCTTCGTATGCAGGTGGAGGCGCTTCGTACGCCGGTTCGGGCTCGCTCGCAGCAGCGGGCTTGGTCTTCTTGACCGCTTTTCGGCGGCGCACGGGGGGCTTCTTGCTCGGTTCTGGTTCAGCAGCAGGCTTACCCACGTTTGACATGCTGGGCGGGGCACTTCGGCGTGCCTGGCCGATGGAGGCGGGGAGCGAAGACGTCGAGGGCTCTTGGGTGCTCATGCGATCCATTTCTTTCGCAGCATCGGTGGCCACCACGGAGCTCTTTCGCCCCCCGGGGGCCGAACCACCGGGTCCAGATGTACCGGTCGACGTGGAGGCCAGGACGCTGTCGAGGTCGAAACCACCGAGCGCACCGCCGCTCTGCTCTTTTTTCTCTTCTTTCTTGGGCGGGCCGCGTTGCTTGGCCGCTTCTTTCTCAGACGCTTTTCGTTCTTTTTCCATGCGTCGCTGGCGCTCTTCCGGCGATTCCATCCCTGCTTTCTTCGCTGCTTTAGCGTCGGCTTTCACGCTGGCTGCCTTCTTCATGCCCTCATCGCCGATGAGCGTCGCCATCGATTGCTTGGCTGATTTCATCATCATCTGCTTCGATACGATGAACAAACCTGCTGAACCACCCAGGCCCACGACCAAGAAGAACATGATGAAACCGCCCCGACCGAGGAAGGGCACATCGCCCTGAACCCACTCGTCGTCAGCCTCGCCGCTGGTCGACACCGTGGCACCGTCCAACGTGATCTTGCTGACCAACACCAAGGCATCCTCTCGGTTGTTGGTGCCAACGGTCATGGCACACCCGTTGTCGGCTTTGTGCCAGGTGGCCTGGTAGCCGTACTGGTTGTTGCTTGAATTGCCGGCGGCGACCAAGTAGCCGTGGATCACCACGGGTTGATGCCACTCGTTGAGGGCCGTCATTCCGTCAAGGATGTGTTCGGACGTGGGGATCAGGCCGAGGATGAACCAGTCGGTGTCCGACTCGGAATCCACTTCGTCGAGGTCGACGCTGCCCGCACCGGTTTCGGGCTGAAGTGGCAGCGACCACTGCTTGACATCGATGCGGGCGCCGTCGCCGTCAACCACGGCGGCGGCTTGGTCAAACGACATGGATTGAATGGCCACGGCTGTGGTCACCCCCAACTCAAGGCCCTTCGCACCCATGATGGTGTCGTGTGAATCGTAGAACTGGCTGGAGGCCAAGTACCCGGTGAAGGTGATCGGCTCGCCCTGTCCGGCGGCAAGGGTCCCACCGTCGGAGCCTGGCGTACAACCCACCGGCTGGAGGTCGCTGATGGTGCGTGCGTCGCCTGCGAGGGTTGTTTTGACCGTCGTGCCCTCCATGGAGAAATCGACATCAACGGTTCCGGTTCCGCTTCCCCAGCTGGCCGTTGAAGGCCCGAGGCAACCGGCCAAGACCATGCTGGCGATGAGGCAAAAGGCGAGCAAGGCTCTGCGCATGGCACAATGAGGGCGGGTGGAGTTTGAGAAGTCTTCCCTGCTGAAGGCAACGTTAGAGAGGTGGCGCAGTCGGAGAGATTTGAACTCCCGAGTCACGGGGACACCGGATTTCAAATCCGGCGCAATACCAGGCTATGCGACGACTGCTTCGTATGGCGGGTAGCGCCTCGCTTTTTCTTCTTTCGCCCCTAACCTTCGTTGGTTGGAGAGCGAGCAAACCGACCCGTCACGACTGCCAAGATAAGGGTTCCAAGCGTCATGGTGAGCGGTAGGAAGGGAACCACTTCGGTCGTGTTTCCACCGAGTTGTTCTTTCTCCAACAATTCTCGGACATCAGCCGTGAAATCCTCGACGCGCCAGTTGTCGCCGGTCCATGCGACGGTGGGTTCGAGATCGTCGTTGAGAATGTAGGTGATGGTGGAGTGGCCCACGTTGTAGTCCTCTGAGGTCTCCGAGACGCAACTCAACGGGTCGCCTTCCGCCCACGTGTAACCTTCGTCACACATGCAGTGCTTCGAGGCACCGCTGCCCATCTCCCAGCCGTATCCACCACAGACCGTTTCATCGCTGCTTTCTCCGGCGACCGGCGAGGGGATGGTGGAGGCGTTGACGTAGGAGGGGGCCCAAGCGATGTGGTGCGGTTCGACGAAGTCGTCCATGCCAAGGTTGGACGATTCCCACGAAGATTCCGTGCCGTTCCAAGCGTAAAGGTTCCACCACCAACTGTAATCCTCTGGAGCATCGTGGTCGGCAAGGCTGTTCAGGAAATGGCCGTAGGACGAGTCTTGTATGCTACGGTTGACGGATGCCGCGGTCAGTGCACCTTCGGTGACGTGGTAGGCGTTGAACGTGTCAATTCCCTGTTGCGCTGTGGTTCCGTCGGGCCAGAGGACGCTCACGCTGGAGGCATGGGTGGCGTTGGGTGCTGGGAGGTCGGAACGGTTGCTCGTGGACGGCATCCAGGCGAGGTGCGGGTGTTCAGTTGCATCGTAATCGTCCATGCCGACACTGGAGGCTTCCCATGTGGCGTTGGTTTCGTTCCACAGATTGAGTTCCCAATACCACGACCAATCCGAGGGCGAATCGACGCCGTTGATGCCGTGAAGCATGCGACCCCACTCGCTCACCGAGGTGTTGAGGGACCAATTCGCTTCTTCAGCCATCAGGTTGGTGGCGGTCCATCCCGACCAAGCAAACATGTGTTGGGAGCTGTTGTTGTTGGCGTCCACGACGGTCACCGATGCTTCACCGGGTTGGTAGTCGGCCACGTGCATGTCAATGACGTTCTGCTGAACGACGACAGCGAAGGTGGCCCAGACATCTTCGAGTTCCTCCATGCTTCCGGTCAGGTGCGGCCAAGCCGCTCCCATGCGGTCGCTGTATTCCTTGAGCACCGCGGGTGTGTCGTGGTTTGGGTCAACGGTGATGGAGACGAAACTCACGTCTTCCCGCTCTTCATCGGTCAGTGAGGCCTCAACGGCGATGAGCGATTGTGTGAGCACGGGGCAAACATCGGGGCAACGCGTGAAGATGAACGAGACCACCACGACCCCGTTGGTGTCCGTGGTCAAGGCGTACTGCTCACCGTTTTGATCGGTGAGGGGGCTGATGTCAACCGCTTCTCGAGCGAGTTGTTTTCCATTGTAGGCCGCGACGGTCCCAGTGAGCACTAAGGCGACGAGCAGAACAGCAAGGATGCTCTTCAGGCGCATGTGGCTGCCTCACCGCTCCATGGCGAAGTCCCAGTTGGGCGTGCACCATTCTGGGAGTGCCTGGACGGAGCCAGGGTTGGACAGGCCGATGCCCCAGAGCATCAACAGGACGAACAGCACTGGGAACAGGGCGGTTCGGGTGTAGATGCGTGGGTCACCTTTCAGGTGCATGAAGTAGGCGGCGATGCCGTAGCCTTTGATGACGCCCACGCCGATGAGGATAGCCCACACGGCGTAGAGCGTGATGTGGATGTCAGTGCCGGGGATTTTCTCAAAGAAAACGGCGGCCACTTCGAACAGTGTGAAAAACATCAGCACGACGAAGTTCCAGAAGTAGATGTCAAAGTTGCCAGGCAACTTGTCAACGATCGATTCAAAGATTCCAGTTGTTTCATGTTCTCCCATAGTCTCACCTCAATACAGATAGAAGGCTGGGAAGATGACCACCCACGCCAAGTCAACAAAGTGCCAGTAAAGGCCGAAGTACTCGATACCCTGTGCGTTCTTTTCGTCGTAGCCGACGGTGTCGGCCTTGAAGATCAGGTACAGCATCACCAACAAACCAACGAACACGTGAACACCGTGAGCACCGGTTGAGATGTAGAAGATGGACGCTGCTTGGCCCGTGTAGTCGATCACGCCTTCAGCAGGTTGCACACCAATGGAGAAGCCTTCTGCCACCAGGTGGCTCCACTCAACGAGCTTGAGCACGATGAACATCGAACCCAGCAAGAAGGTGGCCAACAGGTAGTTGCGGACCGCCGATTTCTGGTCGGGCATCAACTTGCCCATCAGGCCTTCGGGTGCCGTCCAATCCTTCTGCTTGGCCGTCTTGAGTGCCAGCACGATGGTGTAGGACGAGATGATGAGTGCGAAGGTGTTGATGGCACCGGGAAGAATGGTCATGAAGTCGCCTTGACCGCCCACGCCGTTGAGCATGCCACCGTTTGGTCGGAGGAAGTCAGAAGCGGTCAACACGTTGACCGATTCGCAGTTTCCAGCGGAGTACTGCCAGTCCGTACACCACTCGGTTCGCATGCGGAGGTAGGACGAGAAGAAGGTGGCGAAGACCATCACTTCAGACATGATGAACACCCAAATACCGGCCTTGCGGATGTGCTGACCTTCGAAGGGGTCCGAGGTGGCGATTTGCTCGTGGTTGCCAATGAAGGGCAGGTCTTCACGCCACCAGTTGGCGACACCTGCGGTGACGATCGTCAAGCCGAGCATGCTCAATCCGAGATCGCCGAGGTTGGCGTCAACGCCGCTCAACATGTTGCTGAGGGTGTTGGCAAACATCGGGAAGCCCATGAGGAACAGGAGAATGCCGAGGGAGAACACGATGGGTGAACCTGAGCCGTGGTGCTCGTGGTCGTCGCCGCCGTAGCCGTGGTCGTCATGACCGTGGTCGTCCGGGTAAATCGAATTCATGAAGCCACCAAGACCGATGAACGCCATGTACGTGATGCACATCAGCAAAATGGTGATGCCCGCCGTTCGCCACGTCAGGTAGGAGAGGTGAGCGTCCACTTCGTGGTGGTGCGCCTCTTCTTTGGCAGCCTTCAGCGACTTGATCTCGTCTTCGCTGGCGTTGTTGGCCTTGGCGTCTTCGTAAGCGTACTTGGCTTCCTCGTATTCTTCGATGGCTTCCTCGTATTCGTGGTGCTTGACGTTGGCCACGCCCACGCCCATGGTGGCGAAGGCGAGGATACCGACGGCGAGGAACACGCCGCCGTAGAGCACGGCGCGCATCCAGATGCTGTTCTTCACGTCTGCTTCTCCACCGCTCATTCTTCCGCCCCCTTGGCTTCAGCAGACCACAGTTTCTCCTTGAGGGACGGTCCGTCGTGCTTGTGATGCCCGAACTCTTCGTTCTTGTCGTGCTGCGTTGGAATGTCGTGGAATGACGGGGTGGGTGGAGGTGAGGTGGTGGACCACTCGAGCGACCATCCGCCCCACGGGTCCTTGCCAACGGGCTCGCCTCGACGGGCCGAGTAGAGGATGTTCCACACCAGCAGGAGCTGGCTGATACCGAAGATGAAGGCAAAGGTGGACACCGCCATGTTGTACTCGGCAAAGCCGGATTCAATGGTGTAGGTGTGGGTTCGTCGAGGCATCCCCATGATACCGAGGGCGTGCATGGGCCAGAAGGCTGCGTTGTAGGAGGCAAAGCCAATGAGGAAGTGCCAGAGACCGAGGGTCTCGTTCAACTTTCGACCGGTGGCCTTGGGGTACCAGTAGTAGACGGCGGAGAACAGTGCAAAGACGGTACCGCCGATGAACACATAGTGGAAGTGGGCCACCACGAAGTACGAATCGTGGAAGTGGATGTCAAGACCGGCCACGGGGAAGAACATACCCGAAATACCACCGAGGGTAAAGGTGACCAGGAAGCCCAGCGACCACAGGGTGTGGGTCTTCATGACGAGGGAACCGCCCCAGAGGGTGGCCAACCAGTTGAAGATCTTCGCACCCGTGGGGATGGCCACGAGCATGGTCATGATCATGAACAGGGCTCGCCAAAACGGATCCATACCAGAGGTCAACATGTGGTGGCCCCAGACGATGAAGCCGACGATACCAATACCGGCCATGGCGAACACCATGGACTTGTAGCCGAAGATGGACCGTCGAGCCGAGGTAGCCAGAACTTCGGAAACGATGCCGAAGGCCGGGACGATGACCACGTACACTTCGGGATGGCCGAAGAACCAGAACAGGTGCTGGAAGAGCAACGGGTCGCCGCCGGCCACGAAGAATTGCGTTCCAATGGTGTGGTCAAACAGCAGGAAGGCCACGCCGATGATGAGGGCGGGCAGGGACATGAACAGCATGAACACGCTGATGAACACCGACCAGGTGAACAAGGGCATTTTCATCCAGGTGACACCGGGCGCACGCATGGTGAACACGGTGGTGATGAAGTTCACACCACCCAAGGTCGAGGACGCGCCGAGCATGAGCATGCCCGAGATGAACGCCGTCGTACCGGGGTTGGAACCGTAATCGGCGAGGGTGGAACCCAAGTTGGCCTCGTTGAGCGAGGAGTAGGGCGGGTACATGACCCACGTGATGTCAGCACCTTCGCCCGAGAAGACGCCGGTGAAGATGAGCGGTGCGGAGAAGACGAGCAGCCACAGACCCATGGCGTTGATGCGGGGGAAAGCCAGGTCCTTGGCGCCGATTTGAAGCGGGAGGACGTAGTTCATGAAGCCAGCAATCATGGGCATGGCGGCGAGGAAAATCATCGTCGTGCCGTGCAGCGTGAAGAAGGAGTTGTACTCGTCGTAGGTCAAGAAGTCGTTCTCAGGAAGGGCCAGCTGAATACGGAACAGCAAAGCCAACAATCCGCCAACGAGGAAGAAGAAGAACCCGAACAGGAAGTACATGATACCGACTTCCTTGTGGTCGGTCGTGGTCAGCCAGGGCTTGAGGAAGCCCCAGAACTTCTCCATCGTGAAGGTCTCGGGGGAGCGTCGGTAGAACACCCAAAGGATACCGGTGAAGATGAGTCCGGCGGCCAGACCAATGGAGGTGACGAAGATGACGAGGGCACTGGCGCTTGGGGCCAAAGCTCCTGCGTTGATACCAGCGATGGAAAACTCCACCTCGTTCCAGTGGTCGCCACCAGCACCGTTGCCACCGTTCACAGCGTTGCCGTAAATCTTCATGTCAACGTTGAGATCGTCGGCTGCAGGGGCAGTCCACTCAAAGGTCCATGAGCGAACGGTGTTGGCTTCGTCGGTGTGCGTCAAGCCACCGTCCATCATTTGGCTGAGCGAAGCAGGAACGGCCACGATGTCGCCGTGAGAAACGAGGATGCGGTAGCCACCAGCTCGTCCGTTCCAATCAACCTCGTTGATTTCCATGACGTCGTTCTGAACGGTCACCGTGAAGGTGTAGGTCTCGCTGGCGTTGTAGGTCTCAGGCAGACCGTCGACGATGACGGTCGTGTCTGGCGATGCACCGCCGTGGCACGTACAGCCTTGGTCGCCTGCAGCGCCAATGCCGCCGGGGGCGGCCGTGAATTGCGGTGCCGCCATGAGGGCGACGAGCAAGACACCGAGCAGGAGCGTGGCACGTCCGCGCATCAGTACGCACCTCCAGCAGGCGGTGATTCACCGCTCTTTTTGACACCCGTATCTACGGCACAGTCTGCACCTTCAGCAGCGACGATCTTCACTTGACCGATCATCATGGAGTGCTGGTTGCCACAGTATTCTGCACAACGGATGGGGAACGTGCCAGGGTCGTCGGCGGTGATGGTCATGTAGGTGCCGCCTTCGATGCCGGGAACCAAGTCTTCCTTCACCCCCCATTCAGGGAGCCAGAACGAGTGCTGGACGCCGATGTAGTTGGGGTTGGAGTCGTCGGAGGGTGCGGAGTGCATCTCGAACACGACGGCTTCATCGCACGGGAGGATCATGTCCTCGCCGAGAGCGGAGGAGAACACGTGCTGCCGTGGAATGTGCATCCACGTGTGGAGCACGTTGCCGTCTGCATCGGTCACTTCGACGATGGAATGCTTGTACGGGTCGAAGGTTACTTCGGCGAGGGCCTCACCAGTTACCGTGTCGAGGGAGATACCTGGTAGCGTATCTGCGCCTTTCTGGATGGAGACGTTGACCGCGGAGGGGTTGGTGCTTGAGACGGTCAGGGCCGTACCGCTCCAGTCAACGTCGATGTAGGTGATAGCGGGGTCGTCTTCCCAGGTCAAGGCGTCTTTGTATTCGTATTCCCAGAACCACTGCTTGCCGGTGATTTTCATGTCGTGGGCGTCATCTTCGCCGGGAATGACCCAAACGGCCGTGTTGGAAGAGAGGGCGAGGACGATGAGCCACGCCACGATCACGGTGGGCAGGACGTAGAAGAACACCTCGAGTTTGGTGTTGTGCCGGTCCACCGGGAACGAGCCGACTTCAATGTGGTCGATGTGGGTGGTGTCGGGCTCAACGCCTTCTCGGTAGCGAAGCATGGCCAAAAACAACCAGCCGAAGGTGAAGATTCCGACCAGAATGGACCAAAACATGAACTTATCATAGAGAACAGCAAATACCGTATCTTCTGCTACCATGCAACCACCCTGATTGACCGGCCGTGTAGGCCCCCCTTAAGCGTTGCTTGATGGGGGTTAGAACGCTCCTGTGTTTCAACCACCACATGGGGCCACGGTAAGCGTTTTTTTCGCGATTTTTTCGTGTCGAAATTGAACGCTTTTTGCACCCAACCCAGCCTCGCCGAAACCATACGGGCGATGCTACTTGAACCCCCCGCGGCGAGTGTTCATTATGGCCGTTCGTTCTTCTCTTTCTGAGACCTTGGACGGTGCAGTCCTCATGGACATCGAGGTTCAACCCGGTGCGAGGGTTCAGGGCATCACGGGATTCAATCCTTGGCGCTCCCGCGTGTCCGTCGCCGTCAAGGCCGTCGCCAAAGCAGGTCAGGCCAACCGTGCCGTGATTCATGTTCTGGCAACTCAACTCCGGCTTGATCCGGCCACCCTTTCCATCACCACCGGCCAACGCTCAAGGTTGAAATCGGTCCGCGTCGAGGGCCTTTCAGTCGACCAACTCGCCATTCGGTTGGAACCTTTTGGAGATGACCAACCATGACAGCGGACTCCTTCCATGGATTGGGCCGAGGGTCGTCCAACGCCGAGGAGCGTTGGCACCAAGCGGCCCAAGCGTTGGCCCATGCTCGGCAGCGAAATCGTGCTGCAGGTGCTGTGATGCTGGTCGAGGGTCGACGAGACCGACTGGCGCTGGAACGGCTGGGGTTCAGTGGCGCCGTCGAGGTGTTGAACCGAGGTTGGCCGGTTGATGACGTGTTGGTGCATTTGGTTGAGACCTACGGCCGCCGCAGCGATGAGGACGGCGGTCCAAGCATCATCGTGTTCATGGATTGGGACCGCACGGGTGGACGCCTCCAGGCCAACATTCGGCGAAACCTTGAGTCGCTCGATGTTCGGTTTGACGAACAGCTTCGCTCGACGCTGATGCGCTGCCTGAAGCCTGAGACGCGGGTCGTGGAGGGTCTGTCTGGCCTTGCGGAGGTGCTCGGTCCGCTGGTGGACATGTACGACGATGAACTCAATCTTCCTTGACCAATGATGGAAAGGCCTCTTCCTTCACCGTGTTGAGCACGACGTGTGTGTACGAGCGTGAGACGCCGTCCAGCGTGAACACGGTCTTGGTCAGGTTGTCGAGGTCGGCTCGATCTTTGACGCGTGCGAGGACGATGGAATCCCAATCACCCGTAACATCGTACACAGCAAACACACGAGGATCGGCAGAAATTTTCTGTTGCACGTCAATCATGCGTCCTTTCTGAATTCGTAGGCCCGCCATGATGGTCATCGACCATCCGAGTTGGGTTGGGTTGAGGGCCACGCGATACCCTTCAATGACCCCTTCATCTTCAAGACGACGAATGCGGTTGGTCACCGTCCCCTGGGCCAAGCCAAGGGTTCGTGCAAGCGAACGGTGGCTGACACGAGCGTCTTCGCTGAGCAGCATCAACAGTGCGCGGTCGGTGGCGTCCAAGTCCATGGTTCACCTGAGGGCCCTGCAGGCCTTCAACCCTTCACTGCGAGGCGTTGGTCCCCTCAGAGGGGGGCGCACCCAACCAGAGGTGTTGCTTCCAGGCTCCAAAGTCCTCGATCTCAATGGCGACGTCAATGTGGACGTCGTGGTCCATCGCCTCGCGAAACATCACCGTGGTGTGCGTTTGAGCACCGGCTTTGAGTTCCAACCTCGGGGGACGACCTTTGAACTTCCAAGGTTCGCTAACCGTCCAAGCGGTGATCCTGAACGGGTGGGTACCTGCATGAACGCGAACCTGAACCTGAAGGGGTTCCTCGGTTAACCAGTTTGCTTGAAGGTGCGGAATGGCTTGTTCCCGCTGACGAAGAGCGCCAATGATGGAGACGGCAATGACCGCTGCCACGGCGGTGAGCAACAACGGTGTCCAGGTTTGGGTTGCACTGACGTCCTGCTGGGGCGAGGGGAGCGTGCCATGAGCCATCCAAAGCAGACGGCTTTCGTTGTCTTCATCAGCACCTGCGCCAAACACCGCCACGGTGTAGGACCAGCCGGTTGGGACCTCCTTCAGGTCAACCCCGGCCGCCTCGAGGTGATCGGCAGGGAGCATGGAAACAAAGGAGGTGGCGTTGTTGGCTTTGACGGAAAACCCAACCTCCGGACGAAGTTCACGAACGAGGTGATTCACCTGCCGCAGATGTTGGTCGGCCGCCCGGTCTTCGGTCAGAACAACGTACAGGATCGTGTGATTGCTAAGGTTGAACAGCGGCGTGACCTCAAGGTCAAACGCCACCATTCTGGCACCGTCTTCCGCAGAAACCACCTTGACCTCACCCGTGACCTCAAGCATGGACGCCGTGGGAAGTGCATGCATCTCCACCGTTGAACCGGTCTGGTTTGCCTCCACAGAAAGGTTGCGACTCGATGCTCGGTAGAGCGCATCATCGTCCGGCCAGCTGGAGCCGGTTTCATCGCTCCACGACCACCACGTCCAGCGTACCACGTCTCCGCTGGCTTCGGGAAGGTTGTCGAGGGAAGATGCCACGTAGACTTCTTCCAGCCCATCCGCCACGCTGGGTTTGAGTTCATCGGTGGCGTGGATGGCCCAAGGTTGCTCTGCTGCGAACGCACCGGGGAGGAGCAAGAGCGTCAGCACCAAACAGAGCAGGGGTCGATGCACGTTCATTCCTCCTCGTCCCGCCACGGGAGGTCAAGCTTGTAGCGCAGGATGTTTTGTTCGTTCACGTCGATCATCAGCGTGATTCGAGCCCCGACCCAAACCGAGATGGTTTCCGTGCCCCAGGGCAGTGAACTTCGCAACAGGAAGGCGCCTGCAGGAAGACTGTCGAGGCGGGTTTCGTCGGCAAACTCCTCAAGCAGCGGCGCCCAACCGCGAAGAAGTCGAACGAACACTTCGGGGGTGACGGTGGCGACGTTGTTCTCAAATTGGTTACCGTAGACGTACAGCGCTTCCTGGCGGGAACGCCACGAGTTTTTCTTGAGGGTAAAGGCAGGGAGGCCGGCGTGTACCACTCGCACGGGATGGAAGGAATCGCCACCCCATACATCGCCCTTGTTGGTGGGTGAAGGCGGCTTGAACAACCGCTCGTACACCATCGGTGGTGCGACATTGAGTCGTTTGCCGCGCTGCCAAAGCGACGAAGCACTCAGGTCAATACCGTACATGGATTCCACGAGATGAACGACATCAGTATCGGCCCTGACAACGGAATTTGAGGTTGGCTTCGGCGGTGCCTTGACGGTGGGCGCCCAATCGCTGTCGTGGCGTGTTGCGCGTCGCGAACGGTAGGCTTTGGCGACGGTTTCCTCCCCTTCAGATGTGTACCGGAACTGCGCAACGAAGAAACCGCCCGTGTTGTTGTCGTCGTGCCACAATCGCAGGCAGTGGGGGAGTTGCGATTCGACCGCCGCCTCCTGCGCTTCCTCACCCACACCGAGGGCAAGGCGGTCGCTGGGAGCCAGGTGTTCGGGCTGGAAGAACGGCAATGCACTCGTCTCTGACAGCGGCACGGGCTCGCCCTCTTCGTTGAGCACGGGCCAAGCGGTCAAACCAGGGTGGAGTTCAATTCCATCGAGGGTCATCGGGACAAGTTCGAGGTAGGGGCATCGGCGCAGAACTTCTGCGACCACCGCTTCGTTCTCCACCGGGTCCATGCTGCACGTGGAATAGACGAGATGGCCGCCAGGTACCAACAGCGAAGCGCCGCGCATCGTAATGTCCACCTGCATCTTGAACATCTTCCTGCTTTCCTTGGGCGTCCAATCCCACCACACGTCCCGATTCTTTCGGGTGGTGGCCGTCCCCGTGCAGGGCACATCGGCAATGATGGCATCAAACCCGGGAGGAGGCAGCCGTCCGAAGTGTCGACCGTCATGTTGCGTCACCACGATGTTGGCCAGCCCCAAACGGCTGCGATTGCTCACCAACATGTTGAGGCGGCCCGAGACGGGTTCGTTGGCCACAACCACACCCTCAGGGTGCAAGCGTTCGCCGAGTTGGGTGGTTTTCGAGCCGGGCGCGGCGCACATGTCGAGGGCAAGTGCATCGCTGTTGGCCGTGAGCAGCCGTACGGGGAGCATGCTGGCGGCTTCCTGACGCGTGATTCGGCCGGTTTCATGCAGCAGGGCCATCATTCGCTGTGCTCGGCCTTCAGGTGCTCGCCCTCGAGCAAAGGGCATGACAAAGGCCGTTTCATCTCCCATCCAAGAGAGTTCAACCGCCCCGAGGGATTTGACTTGTTCAACGGTCCACGCTCGGTCGCTTCGATGAAGGGAAATTCGAAACGTTTCCGGCAGCGGTTCAAGCGCCGTGTCCAACCAGCTCCTTTCGTCCCGGCCCAGATGGCGCGCAAGGGCCGTGAGGGAGGAGCGTTGGGCGTAGGCCCTTCGCTCTTCAGCAGCGTCCGTTGGTCCTCGCACAGGTTGGGCTCGGACGACCTCGCTTTTGGTCTTCCGCCATGATGAAAAGGTGAGCCGTGGCCTTCCCGTTCATGCTGGCGGCCTCCGCACCATGGTACCTGCCAGCCCTGTTCCTTGCCTGCCTGTCCTGGACGGGGGCGTTTACGCTGCTTAGGAGCCTCGAGCAACGTCCGCTGGTCAGACGGTTGTACGTTTGGGCTCCGCCCGTCATGGTCCTGGGCTTGCTGTTCTCGAGGGCCATCGACCTCATCGGGCTTGATGCCAACCATCCGGAAGTCGCTCTGATTTTGGGTCAAGGTGCGAGCATGGAGACTCGACTGCAAGTCCTGTTCACGGGTCAGGGCGCGGTAGAAGGGGCCCTGTTCTCGTTGTTGGTGTTCGCCGTGCTCTCGCCCAAGTTGCCCAGCCTTCGTGCCGCCTCTGTGGCCACCAAGGAAGCCATTCAATCCCGCATGATGTCCCACGCCGGCTGGTGGGGTTTGCTGACGCTGATGGTGGTGTTTGCTCCAGCCGATTACGAACCCATGGCCTCGGCCCCGTTAGCCCCCACGCTCACGGTGGCGCCGTGGGGGGTTCTCGTTTCCACCGTTCTTTTCACCCTCCTGTTGATGATGGCAGGGGAGATCATGAGCGCCACAGCGCGCATGGCGTCGAGTGGCGAAACCCGACTGTTGTTCCATCGCGCACTGATGAAGACGGCGGCTGCGGGTGCTGTTGCGTGGTGGTTGTTGATGCAAACCGACGTGATGGCGCCCGATTGGTGGGCTCGGCCGATGACGGATGCACGCTTGGCCATGGGGTTACTCATCACCACTTACGCGACCCTCATGGCCACATCTCATGCTTTCTCCACGGTGGCCGAGGGCCTTCATTCAGCGGCCTCTCGTCAAGCCAACCTGCTCACGTGGACCCTCGCCATCACCAGCGTGGTGTTGGTGAGCATCACCTCCACCACCGCGAATGCTGTTGACGTGTACGGTTCGGGCGTTGATGCTGCCTTGACCGGTTGGCGTTGGGCGGCGCTTGCGTTGACAGCGGGGGTAATGGCCATGGCTTTGCCCATGGTCGGCCTCGATGCTGCTCACCACCCTGAGGCGTGGTGGTTTCGCATGGTGATGATGCTGTTTCTACCGGCCGGTGTGTTGATGGCCGACGGAGGCTGGTTGCTCCTGCCGGCGATGTTGGTGGCTGGGGGCGTGTTCCCTGTCGTTCATTTGTATGTCATGGCCGGCCCGTCTCGTCGTACGCCTGGCGTTTTTACCGCCATCCTTTTGCTGGCGGGGTGGTTTTTCTGTGCCACGTCTTCACCTGAGCAAGCGCTGTTTTGGGCCGCAGCGAGTGTGGTGTCCATCACCGTGTTCGCGGGCGCATGGTACCGACGTGAACGTCAGCGAAGCCCCTCGGAATCAGTGGTTTGACCCTTCTGCCGGTCGCGTTCTTTAAGAATGCACGAGCGAAGCGGCGACTGAAATCTTCGGATTTCAGGGATGGGACCCTTATGGCACGAGCCTTTCGCGCAGGCGTTGAACCACGACGAAAATTACGCATGCCGCTGCGCCAACGACTTTGGCGACCGGTTCAAGACCTTGCTTCACTCACGTCCCGTGCACAGCGCATCGGTGAACAAATGGGCCCGCTGACCGAGGTTCCCGCCCTCGTCCGCATTGAAGACGAGCACTGGATTTTTGAGCGGATTGAAGCTTCTACGCTTCAGGAACTCACCCACCGGTTGGTGCTTCAAACGAGCGACGGCCAAGAGGTGCTGGGCGTAACCGAAGACCTCTCAACGGCGCTTGAAGTGGCTCGTTGCATGGCAGAAAACGACCAACGGGTCGTGTTGATTCAGCCGTTGTAAGTTCAGAACAGGTTCCAAATGGCCTGAACAACACCTTGGTTGACGAGGTAAAAGAAACCGCCAAGAGCGATGCAGGCAAGGTAGACTTGCGCTGGTGTGATCTTCCACGATTCTTCGGATTCCTCATCGAAATACCGAATCAAACCTGCAGCCTGCTGGATGCCGCTGCCGTCGCTTTTCTTCTTCGTCGCCATGGGGACCTGTTGTGGCCAGCGACCTCCCCCTTATCAACGCGACGCGTCGTTCATTCTTCCTCATCAAAAGGGGCGTCGCTTGTCAAATCAACGAACGGCACCTCCTCTTCGGCGAACAATGACGCTTTCATTTCAAGCATCTCACCTGCGCGTTCATCGTTCTTGCCCACGATGTCTCCCCCGTCTGAGAATCGAGTGCTTGGGGCAGGGATGTAGTCCGCGTCGGGGTTGGCTACCATCTGAATCAGGGTCGCTTCAAGGCGTGCGACGGCCCGTTCAACACCTGGCGCATTGTCTTCTGCCAAAGCTTGTCGAGCCATGTGGAGGTCGTCGTCGATGATGGCCCGCCATTCGTCAGCCTCGTCGATCGTTTCGGACCACGCCTCCATGGCCCGAGTGCGCATGGATTCAATGAATTCGTTCAAGTCGTTCTTCCCTGTTTCGAACAGTGCTCGCCAGTGCCGTTCGTTTTCCTTGAGGTTCGTCTTGAGGTGCCGCCCCGCCCATCGTTCAGCCCCTCTCAGGTGAGCCATTTCCCACGGCGATTGGCCGAGAGCGCTGCAGGTGTCGAGCACGAGGCGAGCTCGCTCGGCCAGCGGTCCACCAAGGCGAATCACGTTCAGGTAGCCCGAGGTCACGAGCCCCCAGCCCCAGTACGGGAGGGATTGAATTTCCACGCGGAGGTCGCCACTGTTGGTTACGAGCGTCCATCGTTGCTCATTGTAGCCGGGCGCCTGGGTGAACACGGGTGTGTCGGGATGTGCGAGTTGAGCCAAAACGGCTTTCGCAACGTCTCCGAGGTAGACCACCCGACTTGGGCCGCTGTAGTGCTTGCCGCGCAGCAGTTGATGCGCTGTGTCAATTTTGTGGGATGCATCAGCGTGCCTCACTTGAGCCATCAACACCGAATGCGTTGCGTTCACCACTTCGTCCACGGCACTCCCCACGTTGACCTGTGGACAGGCGAGGCACTGATGAAGGAACCGCATCTCGGCGCCGTCGATTCGTGCAGGAAGGTTCAATATGGGCCCATTCCATGGCAAATCAGGTGAAACCATGGCAGGGAAAGCAAGCGGTTCGGGCATCACATCGTTGCCCGGAGTTGGTGCAGCAACGGCGAAGAAACTGACAGCGGCAAAATTGGGGACCGTGGCCAAGTTGGCAAAAGCCAGCGTCGGCGATTTGCAAAAAGCAGGGCTCTCGGCAGCTGTTGCGAAGAAGGTCTCGGCCGCATCAAAGGCAGCTACAGCCACCAAAGAAACAGCAAAGAAAGCCACTGGAAAAGCAGCCGGCACAGCGAAGAAGGCCGCATCAAAGGCAAAATCCGCTTCCAAGAAGGCGGCCACGAAAGCCAAATCCGCTTCAAAGAAAGCGGCCTCTTCGACCAAATCGGCCACCGAAAAAGCCGTTGGAAAAGGCCAGAAAGTGGCCGAAAAGGTCGTGGAGAAAACCAAATCGGCAGGAACGAGCCTGAAAACCTCGAAGGACAAGGACCGAAAAGGATCCAACATCAGCGTTCCAAAGTCCGTGAAGGACATGCCCTGGTTCAAGAAGCGGTGAGACCACCGCTTCGCAACCGCTACCTTTGAAGGCCTTCTCGCCAAGTTTCGCTCATGCCAAGGCGAAAGTACGGGCGCCTTCGCAAAACGGTCGAACTTCCCCCAAAAGGAAACTGCTCTCGTTGCCGCTCGGGCAAACACTGCCCCATTGAAGGCCATCAAGGGAAGGCCATTCATCCGCACCGAGAATGGGTGGGTCCTGAACGGGTGATGAAGCGGAAAAAATCAACCTCATGATCACACGATGCCGTGCGAACTGGTGGAGGGTGTGGTCTCTTCGACAGGGGCGCTTTCCATCGGGTGTTCGTCCATGTCTTCGCGCATGGATTGGGCACGGTGGTACACCTCCCTCAGGGTTTGGTCGGAAATCTCGAGGTAGACACGGGTGGTTGCGATGGTGGCGTGTCCCATCAAACGCTGAATGGTGACCAAATCGGCACCGCGCTCAAGCAACCCGGTGGCGAAGTTGTGCCGAAGCACGTGCGGCGTCAACTTACCTTTGGGGAGGTTGGCTTCCTGGCCGAGCGAATCCATCATCCGCTGAACCCCGCGCGGCTGGAGGCGTCGTCCGTGGCGGTTCACGAAACAGGCCGATTCGGATGCGGGTGCAAGACGGTTGCGAATGGGGATCCATGCCCGAAGGCGTTCGACGGTTCGCTTGGTGAACAACACCAATCGGTCTTTGTCGCCTTTTCCGCCCAGCACGCGAGCGGAACCGTCATCAAAATCGATGTCCTCCATGTTCAACTCACAGATTTCACTGACTCGCATGCCCGTGTCGAGCATCATGGTCACGACAAGCGAGGCCGCTGGGTCCTCACTCAAGGTCGCCACCTCAAGAACGGAGGTCAATTCACGCCGTGTCAGCGTCCTTGGCAGGCGCTTCCCGGTTCGTGCTCGCTGAAGATGGTCGGGCCACATCAATCCAAGCCAGCGAACAAGGTGTCGAGCTGCGGCAATGCGTGCGTTGTAGGTCGTTGGTTTGAGGCCCGCAATGCTGTGCGCCCAGAGGTCAAGGCGACCGTTCATGGGTTCCATTCGTTCAGCGAGCGTCTCAATGCTGAGGGACTCGTACGTCTCCTCGTCGAGCACATCCTCTCCAGGAAGCACCGTTTCAACCAGTGGCCGTAGTCCGTAAAAGTAGGACTTCTGGGTGTTCTCGGATTTGTTTTCCGTTTGCAATTGGCGACGGTAGCACTCCAGCCAGGGAAGGTGTCGGAGATGAATGAGTCGAGCGGGAAGGGACACCTGTTCTTGCGTGAGGCGACGTTGACTTGGCCTCCGCGCTTGCGGTTGTGGCGTTCGCATCCCTCGTTCGTTCATTTGGCGTCACCGCCTCCCGCCGGAGCGGGTGTGCATCCCGTGTCCCTGAGGACAGCATGAAGTAGGTGGCCGTGTTTATCAACTCATCGTTGATGATGAGGGTAAGGAAGGGAAGGGGCCTGTCTCGTGCCTTGGCACCAGAGAGGCCGTTGTACAACTCAGAGAGCTGGAAGAAGGGTCAGCACAGGCTGCAATCCTCAGTCGAGGTGCAGAATGCCTTGCTTCTTGACGTTGGCCTTCTTGATCTTGTCAGGGAGCCAGTCAGGACCGCCAGCGGGCTTGTCGACCATCGAAATGCTGCCAGTGAAGTGGTGAACACGCTTGGTGCCACGCTCTCGCAGTTTGATGTCGGTGTGTCCACGGGTTGCAGCCTTGAGGGCTGCACCGCGGGGTTGCTTGCTTGCAAATACTTGCGTCGTGTCCTTTCCG
>JAYYDY010000007.1:0-3436 GCA_036160375.1 Thermoplasmatota archaeon
CGGAGTCGAGATGCCAGGGAGCGACGGGCAAAGATCCCGTTGCGGGTGACCTGGGCGTTCATCGTTTCATCCACGTAGCGTTCCAAATATGCATCCATTCAAATCGTCCTCCTTGATTGAAGCGCACCACGGCGGTCAACACCAGCACGGTAGAAGGCCACGGCGGTCATCCACCGGTGCCAGAGGCCACGGCCAAACACCCCGTTTCGGTAGGTGAAGTTCGAAACAGCTTGCTCGGTGTAGGTCTCCAATTCTTTGTCCATATCCATCGCCTGAAAGGTTTGCTTCTTTCATGTTACATGTGGTGCCGGACCTATATGAATCACCGGTAAAAAAGCCAACACGAGGATGTAAAAATAAAATCAGGTGTTTTTTAAAACATCTATTTGTCACCTCCCGTGGGTCGTAGGAAGCCGTCGTTATGCAAATCCAACGGGGGAACAAAGCGTTAAGTCCGCAACCGTTTGGTTTACGTTATGGGAAAAAAAGGCGTCCTGCTGATGAACGTGGGAACACCCGACGAACCCACGGTAGCGTCGGTGCGGACCTATCTTCGCGAATTCCTGCTTGACCCGGATGTCATCGACATCCCCGCACCGCTTCGCCACCTCCTCGTTCGAGGCATCATCTTGCGAACCCGCCCGCGAAAAATCGCCCCGCTCTACCAAAAGATATGGATGGAAGACGGCTCTCCGTTGCGGGTCTATTCCAAGCGAGTGACGGAAAATCTCCGTTCCATCAATCACGACATTGAGTTTGAATTCGCCATGCGCTACGGCAACCCGAGCATCCGAAACGGGCTTGAACGGCTCAAAGAACGCGGCGTGGACGAACTTCTCTTGCTTCCGATGTTCCCTCATTATGCCCAAGCCACCACCGAATCCTCCCTCAAACATGCCCACAAACAACTCAAGGTCCTGGATTGGTCGCCGACCTTGCTGGAAATGGGGCATTTTGAAACCGCCGAGGAATTTGTTGCACCGCTGGCAGATTCCATCCGCCCTCATCTGGACGAGGATACGCATCTGTTGTTTTCCTATCACGGTCTTCCCGTTTCCCACGTCAAGCGCATTGACCGCTCAAAGAACCACTGCCAGACGGTGAAGGACTGCTGCACTGTTGCCTGTGACGCCAACAGCCTTTGCTACGGCCACCACTGCTACAAGACCACCATGGCCGTTGTTGAGCGTCTGGGGTTGACGCCCGAACAGTGGTCGTTGAGCTACCAGAGCCGCTTGGGCCCGGTCAAGTGGCTTGAGCCATCAACCACCCAAATGGTGGAAGCCCTGGTGAAGAAGGGCGTCAAGAAGCTCGCCATCGTCGCTCCCGCCTTCCTCGCAGACGGCTTGGAAACCCTTGAAGAATTGGACATCGGCATCCGTGAAGAATTCATGGAGCACGGCGGTGAAGAATTGAAGGTCATCAACTGCCTTAACGACGACCAGCAATGGATTGAGGGGTTGGAACAACTCATCACGAAGGAATTCAACACCGTGGCCGCTTAGAACACATCAGCGATGCGTTCAGCCTCGGCGACAACGTGGGTGATGGAGACGCCGCTGTAGAACCACCCTGCTCGAGTGAACGTGGCCTTCGAAGGGTTCAGTGAAGCCATGTACCCGGGAGGGTAAGAGGGGATGCTGCGCTCACCGATCTTCTCAAAGAGAACGGGCTCTGCCTCACACAACAGTTGGCGCAACGCTGCTTTCACCTCGTCATCCGAACCCGTTTGCGTACTTGGGGACATCACGCGAAACAGACGATGGCCTGATGGTGCCCGTGGTGAGCCGTGAACGTCGCTTTCGTGCAGCACACCGCTGACGGGTGATTCGAGGTCGGGTATCAGCGTGCCGTAGCCCAGCGGCACCGATGCTGTATCGGTCTCGATGTATCCCGCAGCGTAGATGTTGAGGTGGGTGAACTCGGACGGCGGACGGTCGAGTGGCGCACACCAAATCACCGAAGAGAGCGGAAGCCCCCGTTCTTTGGCGATTTCCTGCGGTGCGAGGGCTGGTGCGTTCATCGTGAATCGCACGTTCTCAAGGTTGTCCAAACGGTGCTTCAGTCGGTCGATGAGCGTCTGCATACCGCCACGGAAGGAAGCCGTCGCACCTTTTTGAGGACGGAACAGCGGGTAGGTGGTGCTCATCAACTTCTTGACCTTCCTCCACGATACGGGGGGCGAGGCACCAACACGCGTGATGGAGGGCATCAGAAAATCGGCGTCAACGTTGGCTGAACGGTCGTTCACGATGCCGAGGGTCATCGCATCGTTGAGCGGTGAGAGCGGAACGGCGTCGGCCACGGATTGCCCTCCCCGTCGAGCGTTTCGCAACCCCTTCATCACTTTGAGTGGCCCGTTTCGAAGCACCATCCACGGGGAAAGTTTCTGTCGGCGCCCCCCCACAGAAATCCAACGAGCCGTCGCCGTCGAGTTTGACGGACTGAACGATTCGCCGAGGTCAAGGTCGTCCACCAAGCGCCAAAACGCGGGATGCGCTCTCGTAGCGTTGACCGCAACATCGCATATCCATTCACCGCTGCGCCATGTCTCGATGGTCCCCCCGCACCGGTCGCTTCGCTCAACGACCTCGACGGCAAGGTCAGGTCGCTTTGTGGCGATGCGATAAGCGAGGGTGAGGCCCGAAAGGCCAGCCCCTACGATACAGACGGACGAGGCTTGTTCCAATCCCTGAGCGATGCACAGCGGTCGGCGGAGTTCATCGCCGTAACGAATCCACGCTTCCAATGAATTCACGCCCTCACCCCTCGAGCCAGTCAACGGGATGGCGCAGCACGTCGAGCAGTTTTGCTTCCTCCGTGCCTTCCTCAACCTCATGGCAGTATTCCCATCGGGAGGTCAGGGGGAGTGACATCAGGATGCTCTCAATCCGTCCGTTGGTCGTCAACCCGAATTTCGTTCCCCGGTCGTACACCAGATTGAACTCAACGTATCGCCCTCGTCGGAGTTGTTGCCACTCCTTCTGCTCGGGAGTAAAGGGCATGTCCTTTCGTCGCTCCAAAATAGGCAAGTAAGCATCCAAGAAATGCATCGCACAATCCTCCACGAAAGCGAAACACGCACCCTTGGAGTCGGTGCGCAGGTCGTCAAAGAACAGGCCACCAACACCTCGGCGTTCCCCTCGGTGCTTGATGTGAAAGTACTCGTCGCACCATGCCTTGTAGGCCTGATAGTCGGCCACATCGTGGCGGTCACATACCGCTTTGTGAACCTGATGGAAATGAACGGCATCCTCCTCAAAAAGATAGGAAGGCGTCAGGTCGGCGCCTCCACCGAACCACCAGCTGCCCTCCGCTGTGCCTTCACCTCGCTCGAAATAACGGTAGTTTGCGTGGACGGTTGGGGCCATGGGGTTGTGCGGATGGAGCACAAGGCTGAGCCCAGTCGCAAAGAAATCCAAGTCCTCTCCAGCCA
>JAYYDY010000008.1:0-7214 GCA_036160375.1 Thermoplasmatota archaeon
GTTCAAGTTAGCAACCGCCTACTTGTTGGCCGCCTTGAAATCCTAGCCAATCATGGCGCCCTTTCTTTGGTGGTCAGAAGCGCTTGGTGATCCTTCGCATCTTGGTGGCGGAGGGCTTGAACTCGTAGGCTTCAACCGTGATTTCCGGTGCCACGATGTCCTTTGCTTCCCACAATTGGTCGAAGCTTGAACGGTCCAAGTCCGAGAGAAGAGGTTCCAGTTGTACCTTGATGTGGCCCGGCGAAAGCTGCTCGACCATGTACGCCGTGATGTCCGGATGCATGGCCAAGGTTGCACGACGAATCATGTCCGGCACCACCAACTCGGTGTTGCCGGATGTTGTTTCAAACTCGAACATGTCGTCTTGCCGTCCAATGATTTCGGAAATGGCCTGACGGGCATCGCCGCACGGGCAGGGATCGTTCCTTACCACCAAAATGTCGTTTTGCCGATAGCGTACCATCGGTTGCGTGGTGCGTTTGAAATCACTGATGATGGGGTGGAACATGGTTTGGCCTTCGTCAATCCATTCCTTTTGGATGACCATGATTTCCTCGTTGAGATGGAGGGTCCCGTGCTCGCATGTGGCTGCTATCTCGCCCTCTGTTGAGGTGTAGAACTGGTGAACAGTGCGCTGGAAATGCTGCTCGATGATGTCCCGGTCGAGGGCGGTGAGCACCTCGGCGACCGAGATGAGTTTCCTGCATGGGAGGGGGATTTCTTGGTCCGCGAGGTACCTCAAAATGCTTGGAGGTGCGATCAACACGTCGGGTGGGTCAGCCACCAATTCAGCGACCAACTCGTCCAGCGGTCGCATCAAATCGTAGAATTGAAACTTGATTCGCGACGACGAGACCGACTCGTACGTGTTGGAATTGGCCCGAAGGAACAAGCCGAGTTTGTGCTTGCCGAAGATGGAACCGTCCAGTCCTCTGGCCAGCATGTACCCTGCCCAACGGTCTTGTTCTGCCCTCGAGATGAAATGCATGCCCCGCGCCCCGCTGGTGCCGGAGGAAAAGCCGACCGTGTAGCCTTTGAGGGTTGGATGAAAGTCTCTGGATTGTTCGGCCTCAGCAGCCATCGCTCTGGCCGATTCAACATCAATGTCTGCCGTGATGTAGTCCTGAAGATGTTCCATCATGATGGCCTTGTTCACCAGCGGAAACTCACGCCAGTCCTCATCGGCCAAGCCCGCCCAGTGCCGAGCAAAGAACGGTGAGTTCTTCCGAACCATCTTCACGTGCTTGGCCATGCCTTTGCGTTGAATCTTCTCAATGGCTCTGCGTGATTTGAAGACCTTCGGCGTGGTAAGGTAGGTCCACAAGGTGGTGAGTTTGCTCACGATAACTCCTCCAGGCAGGCTTCCAAACTTTGCGTTGGCTCCCAATCCAGCAGCCGCCGGGTTTCCGAGATGTCCAACACCATGGGTTTGCTCACTTGGTCGAGCGAATAGTGGTTGATGCGGTCGGTCGGCATGACACTCGCGAGAAATCTCAACGGGAGAAGGGGCACATGCCGGGTGGAGGAAATGTTGTGGATGTGTTTGCCGTAGGTGGTGATCAGCTGCTTGAACGTCTTGGGATCGCCGTTGCTGACATTCAGGAACATCCGTTGTGGACCCGCACGCAGGGCAGCCTCGACGCAATCGAGGAAATTCTCCATGCAGGTGTAATCCAGGAGAGCATCGCCTTTGCCGGGAATGATGACCCTGTTTCTCCGAATCAATCCTTCGAGACGAGGCAGGACCGTGTTGTCTCCTCTGCCGATGACGGCCCGAGGTCGCAGTCCGGTCCAGTTTTCGTAGGCCGAGCCCAACACCGCTCGCTCTGCATCGAATTTTGATTTGGAATACAACGCCTTGGGCCGCACCCACGGTGACGTCATCACCGTTTCTCGGGGCATCTCGTCGAACACCGAAGCGGAGGAGACAAAGACGGTGAACACGTTGTTTTTCTTCAACACCGGAATCATGGCGTTCACGATGTCGACGTTCTTCTGAAACTGGCTCGCCTTTCCCTTCGGTGCAGCAAAGGCCGCACAATGGATGAAGGCATCAGCATCTGCCATGAGCTGCTCGAATTCGCCGGACTCGAGGTCGCAGGTGTTCATCGAGTACCGCTGCGACATCTCGTTGATTTTGTCTGGATTTCGACCCAAGCCAACGACGTCGTGCGAGAACGACAACCGCTCCATCAGCCTCGAGCCAATGGAGCCCGTCGCACCGCTGATGACGATTCGCATGTTCATGACCTCCGCTTGCCCGCAGCGGCGTAGGGAACGGCAAAGAGCATGAACACCCAGGCCGATGACAGCGTCCAAGCCAGCCAAACCGGCATGATGGACGGCGCCTCAACCTCCAGTGGGATGGCGTCGGTGAACTCTTCCCCGTCGATCATCGCCTTGATTTCCAAGGTCTGATTTCCACCAAACGTGAAGTAATTCTCACCGAACCAAATCGACTGATCGGGGTACTGCTTGTAGGACTGAATCATCCTCACCTCCCCGTCCTCGTTCGGGAACACAATCTCGGCCCACATGCTGTCAATTCGTGATTCGTTGTCTTCGGCGACCAGGAGAATCTGGCAGGACTGCGGGGCTTTTGGCGGCCACAGCATGAATTCCACCCACACGTCAACCCCGTCAACCTCTGCGTGAATCCGCATCGGTGCGTCAAACCCAGAGCCTTCTTCGAAATGGTAGTCATGGGCACTGACCGGCCCGATGAGTGCCAAGGCGAGCAGGACAGTCAGCGACTTCGTTCGTGGTTTGAACTCAATGATACCGGCCTCCAAGGTGGAAAGAATTCTCCCGATGTATTGTTGAATGAGCGGGAGGCAGAGCCTGAGCAGCACAAACGCAACGGCCACGTTCACCACCGTGGTCAGCAGTCCCACTTGGGCGGGATAGTTCACCGGAAGGAACGGAGAGAAGACGACATCGCTTGCCAGGGCGATGCCAACCAGTGCATTGGGTCGCTCAATCAAGTCAAACTTGACAAACATCACGGCGACGACGACAAACAGGTAGGTGATGCAATGCGCCGCCCACACCGCAGAAGGGGCTCCTGGCCGGTAGGCATGGGAGGGGCCCATGAGGGCGTCGACGGCCATCGGAATCAGGATAAACATCGCCGTTTGAATGACGAAGGTGAAGCCACCGAGCATGTAGATGACCTGTGCATCAAACCACTGCTTTCCAATCATCAAAATTGCCATCACGACCAAGGGTCCAAAGAAGAGGTGCAACATGACCTCAAATCCGAACACGGGAACCGCCCCTGCCCTCGGGTCAACGAAATTGAGGAAGGAGAAACAGCCGTGGAACAGCAGCGCCCAGAGCATGATGGCAGCCATGGCCTTTTTCCCTTTGAATTCGTTTTGTGAGTCGTGGTTCATGAGATCTCGAAGCAGCAAGAGGCTGGCGAATTCGGCAAGGATACCGCCGAACAAGGTCAGCATGTGCGGCGGGGTGATGACCGTCGTGTCGATGCCGAATTGAGCATGCCAGTAATCGTCGTAAATGCCACCCACGCCAATGGAGAGCATCCCGAGAAGAATCATCCATACCGAGCCGGGTGCGATGAACCCCAGAATCCGGACACCTGACAGCTGCTTTCCCGACCGCTCATCCCTCGTGTTGACCACGAGGTAGTACAGTGATAGCACCACACAGATGGGGAACCCACCGAGGATCATCACGTGGGGCGGCGTGAGCATTCTGTCCCTGCCAACATCCAAATGCCACTGCAAATCGGTGGCAAGGCCGACTCTTGCAATCAAATGGTAGAGCGTGAGGAAGATGCAAAAGAAATAGACGAATCTTGGCCTATTCACCGGTCACCCTCCATCTCAACTCGGACATCCTGCCGCTTTTGTCCTTGATGCGATGGGTGACCTGACCGTTCTTGGTTGTCGCCCATTCCATGAACCGAGCGAGTTGCTCACCAGAAAGCCAGGCGGATGAGCCGGTGAATTGGTCTCCATCAATGCGATGCTCGGTGGTTTCTGGGCTTGAGGTCATCGTGGTTCCATGGTGTTTTTTCTTGAATTTGGTGCTCGAAGTAAATTCGTTGAGGTGCTCGCCGTCATAGCGGCTCTCAAGGAGTTGGACCGGCCCGTCCCTGGAGAGAACAGCGGCGAAGGAAATCGGGTCGTGTTCCCATTCGGTTTCCTTCGTGGGGCGTACATCACCGGCCGTGAAGAGCGCATAGGTGCAATCCATGTCGGGAAGCAGGTCGGCAATCGTTTCCAAGGCGTGATGGGGGCCACAGATGCCGTCCGTCACGTCAAAAGAAAACACGTGCTTGGTGTTGAGGTCGATGTTTTCGCATCGAATTTTCAGCGCCTGCTGCAAGTGGGCGGCAAAGGCGGGCTCCACCCGAAAATTCTGGCGATACATTCCGGTGTGGACGATGAGTCCGATGTCTTGCATGTCAATGCCGTGGTCCTTGCAAAGCTTCTGCGTGATGCCTTTGAGTGACTTGAGCAGCGATTTTTTCTTGATGGGTTCGGACTGAAAACCGACGATGCCTACCAATCTTCCACCCCCTCAGGGAGGTAGAAACTGAGGCCCATGAAGGAAAGGCCGGAGCCGAAGGCCATGAGGTAGACCTGTTGATTTGAGCCCAACTCCCCGTTCTCAAGCAATGTTTCCAACACGGCGGCGTGGCTGGTCGATGCTGTGTTTCCCGTGTGCGATACGGAGCGGACTGCGTCTGCGTGCCCCCATGTCTCCGCGGCAATGGCGGCTCCTTTTTCGACTGCACGTGGCGTGGTCTGATGAGAAATGATGTGGTCGTGAGCATCCCATGCCGCCTGATTTGCGAGACCGCGCTTGAAGTAAGCCCCCAAGTTCTCCAACGCTGCATGCTGCAGTTTCTTTCCGCTGGTTCGCATGGATGGACCGGGTCGACCGATGGCGGCATCGCCGACACACAACTGGCTGTGTTGAGCCAACGTAATGGGTTCGAAGAATTTCGTTCGCTCTTCATCGCACGATGAAATAACGTACGCCGCTCCAGCATCACCAATGGTCAAACTTGCAATCGATTTTGGATTGAAGAGCAAATTTTTGCTCAAGGCCTCGTACAAAGCCCCGGTCAAAAATTCACCTGAAACCACCAAAGCGTGGCGGATTTTCCCAGCCTTGATTCGACGGTCAGCGATCATCAATCCGGTGACCATACCCAAACAGGCGTTGGCGACGTCAAAGGTTTGTGCGTTGAGCCCCAGCGCCGCACCGATGTGGGAGGCCAAACACGGTTCAATCAGGTTCTCAAATTCATAACTCATCTTCGTTACCGAGCACGAAATTACGAGATCGATGTCATCCTTGGAAACGCCAGACCGCTCAATGGCTTGCTTCGATGCTTCAACGGCCAGTTCAAGCGAGCCTTGCCCCTCGAGTACCTCATGGTGGGACTCAATTCTGGTCAAGCGCTTGAAGTCAATGCCCCTCGGGAGGGTGCCGAACGGAACCGTCTCCTCGCTCGACTTGATGTTCGGAGGGAGATAACACGCAAATCCAGAGATTTCCGTACCCAAACGACACACCCGATGGGTTCCCTGCCCACCTCGATAAAAAGGATTGACCCGGCACTCATTCACCGTTCCACTCAAATTCGTGCGTGGTGGCCGAAATCAACGAAATTCGGTTTTTCATCGCCACGGCGGCAAACCCGATGACCGATATCACTTGAAGGACGGCGGGCCGAGGGTCGAACACGTTCCATTCAACCGAAGTTGATCGCTTGCGGGCAGCCCTCCAACGCTTGAAATGGCCCTTGGTGAGGATGTTCGACACCAAGTTGATCCACATGGGCAACACCAACCTTCGAGCGGTTCCCGTGCACCCGATTGTACGGCCGTGGAGGATGGCCTCATCGATTCGATCGTCCGGGCCGTAGAGGTGGAGGGCGCTGGTCGCCCTTGGATTGCATTCAATGGGACGAACGCTTCCGTCCTGGCACAGCATCACATCAAAGGAGATGATGCCCGTGTACCGACAGTGTGCGGCCACCTTTTCGATGATCTGACCGAGGTCCCCCTTGCCCGTGTTTTCGAAGAAGACCGAGGATTTTGAAACGGTAAACTCACTGGAATAGGCGACACTGGAAAGCACCTTGCCGTCCTTGCAAATCCCTTGCAAGCAGTATTGCGTTCCCTCCAGCCGTTCCTGCAGAATCCAAGGATTCGAAGGGCTGACGTCAATGTTCAATCGCTCCGGGTTGGGATGCATGATGACGTGTTCGCCAAACCGTGAATACACCGGCTTGAGGATGTGGTTTGAGGTGAGTTGGGCCTTGGTTTGAGCGATGTCCTCCACGAGGATGGTCTCGGGTGTGTTGATCCCGAGGCGCTTGGCCAGTTCGATGAACTCGAATTTGTTGTGAAGCTGATTCAGCGTTGCGATGTCCGAACAAAAATGGTCGCAGCCCAGCGTGCCGTGGTTCAGACCGTGATGGAAGGTTTCCTCGTAGACCGGAACAACACAATCAATGGACGCTGAAACCACAACGTCTCGAAGCCATTCAGCAAATGCTTGAGGCTGGTGTCGAGGTGAGGGGTGACGCAAGCATTGAGCCGGCCACGACCTCCAACGGCCCAAGTGAAAGCGCTTGGTATCGGCCAGCACCACCTCATGACCTGCCTCATGCAACAAACGGCCGAGGTGAATGGCTGCGGGGCTTCTCGCACACGTCACGAGGACCCTGGCCATGAGGGTGAAGCCTCGCTTTCCGCCCATAAAATGTGGCCCTTCGCCTCGAAGCCATCGGGAAAAGAATGTAATGTTCTTGACCACCTCACCGCCTCATGGAAGTCCTTCCTCACCAGGAATTGGTGCAGGCATGGGACGGGATGGTACGTCAGCACGGGTGGGCAAACCTTGCGCCGAATTTGATGTGTGAATCTGGATTGATTTCCATCGGCGAACGGCACCTGCCGTACACGAAAAACCACATGACAAAGGAGACCATGTGCTACACCATTTCGACGCTCACGCACAATTACCACTACCTGAAAGAGGAGATGGACATCGTCGGACTTCGCTTCACGAAACTCTTCTTGATGCCTCCCCTTTGGTTGTTCGGCTTTTGCATGCGCTCAGCAAAAGTGGACCGGGCCTTCACCATCAACAACTTCGGGCTCTCCACCAATTTGTACCCCAAACAGCTGAGCGCAGCATCGTGGAAGGCCGTCGTCGCTGAAGTTCAG
>JAYYDY010000009.1:0-3525 GCA_036160375.1 Thermoplasmatota archaeon
AACTATGGGCTGCAAAACCTTGGCTTTTCTTCCGAATCCTTTGACTGGATGCTTCAAGCCAAGTTGCAGAACACCGATACGACCCGAACACTGGCACAAGGGCGTTCTGTGCTTGACGTGAACGGGTCAACGGTGGTCGGCTACAACGGGACCGTCCCGACCTGTGATGATGGCATCTGGGACCTTGAGTTGGTGGCCACTGACCGGCACGGGGATCAGCATCGACAGGCCGTTCTCGGGGCGTTCAACACCACGAGGGAACCGATTCGGGCCGAGGTGGAGGCCGACTTGGTCGGTACAGAAACCAATTACAAGGTTGGGGAACACATCCCTGTATCCGTAATCGTCAGAGGCCTGCAAAGTTCTTCGCCGTGCCATCAGCATCGTCCGCTCCGAATTGCACTGCAAGACGAGACGGGAAGCGAAGTCTTCATCCATGAATCGACGGTGAATGTGGTGGCGAACATTGACACGACCGTTGACATCATGATGCCCACCCAAGCGGCGCATAAAGGCGGCCGCTACAGCCTTGACGTTCGGTTGTACGACCGTTCTACCGATGCCACCACCGTCTCGTCCTCAACGGGGCTTGGTGTGGTTCTCGAGGCCCCAGAAACCCTGCTTGAAACATCGTGTTTGCGAGGCGATGAGCAACTTTCCTCCTCGGCGTTCACGTTGTCCTGTACGCTCAGCCACAACACCGCTCGCTCGGTTCATGTGAAGTCGCATCTTTTCATCAATGGGGTGCTCAAGGACCACATTCAGTCAAAGGTACAAGCCAATGAACAGCACGCCATCCGGTTCTCGACTTACTTGGACGGGTGGGGTGAGCAGTCGGTCCAGGTCGTTTCGAGCGTGCTGACCGATGGCGAATGGGTGAACCAAACCGGGGTGTTTGAATTCCCCGTGGTGGCTGTTCATCCCCAAGACGACGGTGTTTTCCTCAAAGGGTGGCAGGTGTATCCCGATGTGCCCCAAGCGGGTCAAACCGTTGATATCGGCCTGACAGTTCGAGGCGTCTCGTCAATGCTCGGCGGCCATCTCAACCTCACGATGAACGACGGAGGAGGTCCGGGTGTTCCGCTGCTCGCCACCGTCCCCGTTGACGCAGGCATGCCCATTGGGCACCTCGAGCACCTCTCGGTGTCCATGCCTTGGCCAATGGAATGTAACGACTTCACCATCACGCTCGAAGCCTACGATGCATCGGGATCGCCCAGTCTCCCTCTCCCCGGTGGTATCGAAGACAGCATCACGCGAACGGCCTGCCCCACGATGTTCCCGGACCTGGTCGTTAGCGAAAGCAGGTTGGCCGACAACGGAACCCTTTCGGTTGTGTTTGAGAACATCGGCAACGACATGGCTGCCGGGATGACATGGCTCTCAACGCTTTACCTCGATGGTGTTTACACACAAGACCTCGAAACACCTTCCCTCGCAGGAGGTGAGACGCACGAGCATCACATCACGCCCACCACCTCGTTCTCCGAGGTCACCGTGGCGGTTGACAGCCATCGGCGTGTGACGGAGCGACATGAGGGTTCGAGCAACGTGTTCAGCATCGACCTGAACTTGCAGACCCTTGCGTTCCATGAAGCCGATGTCAACGGCGACGGTCAGCTCAACGCTGAGGAACTGGCGCAAGGTGTTGTGCTGGACTCGGACGGCGACGGTCTATCTGACGAACTTGAGCAAAACGGCTGGGGCGTTTCCTACATCAGCCACATGGACCAGATGAAGGCCATCAACACCTACCTCGAGACGATGGAAGAGGACCCTGACCAAGACTTTCCATCCGTCAACGAAGCTATGGTCTTCTCCTCGACCAATTCCGTGGATGCCGACGGGGATGGTTTGACCGATTTGGGCGAATTCCTGCAGGGCACCAACCCCGACGACCCGGACACCGACGGCGACGGACTCACGGACTTAGAGGAAGTGTTGGACGAACGCCAAGATCCGTTGATGGTTGAACTGGACGCCCCGGTGCTCCAAGCCCTCGCTCCAAAAATCGTCGGTCAGCCTTTCGCCAAGACCACGTTTGAATTGTTCTTTGCCGTCAACGAGCCGAACCTTGAATCGGTTGAAGTGGTGGTGAGAAAGAACGGTGACGACCGAACGGTTATCCCCGAAGAGGTGGTTGACTCCTCCAGGCCACAAGCCCTGCAGGACGGCGACATCGGTCGGGTGTTCAAGGCTCAGTACACCATCAGCGATTTCCGAGCCTTCCACGACATCGAGGTCTTTGTCAAGACCGTCGACCTGTTCGGTCAAGAGAATGAAATCAGCGTGGCCAATTACAGTTCCCTCAAATCCAGGGTGACCACAGGGTTGTCGAGTTTTGCCATGGACCTCCATCCGGCATTACGCGCTGCAGCCGCCACCACCATCGGCTTCCTGTATTCGGTTTTCGTGGTGCTGCAGGACTTTGCGGACATGGTTATTTCCGTTGGCAAGTTGTTCCTGATGTTGATCACCGGTGCGCTTTGGGACGCCATCAAGGGCATCGTATCCACGGTTGTTGATGTCCTCACAAGCCTGCAATTGGACAAGGTCGTCGACGCCACAAAGAGCGTTGCGAAAGGCCTGTGGAAGATGGCAAAGGAACTTTCACCGTTTCAAGACAACGCCTCAAACGCCAGTTTCCTTGGCGCCTTCATCATCGGTTTCATTGCGCTGACTCTCGTGGTTGAAACGATGGGTGGAGCGGCCTTCAAAACCGCACGGAGCGTCCAGAAAGGTGAGGATGGAGCTTCCTTGGGCTCCTTTTTCACGAACGTGAAAGAACCACTCGCTGACATGAAGAACAAGGCTACAGGGTTTGCAAAGAATCCAGGGAAGGTCATGAAAGGGTGGATCAAAGCACCGATCAACCTCGGAAAGAAGGTCATGTTCGGACTCGATAACTTCGCCTCAAACATTCTGTTGTGGGGTGCAGTGAGCAAATCTCCAGTCCGTGGGATCTTCCAAGTGCTTGGGAAAGGGTATGTTTGGTTTGGTAAGAAATTCGATGCAGACGGGGCGTACAGGCTGTCTCGTGGGTTGGATTTCATGGACGGTTTTCAAAAGTCGGATAAATGGAAAGCTGCTGCAAAAAGCGGTGACCTTTCCAAGGGATTGAAAGTCGCACGCAAGGCCATCAAGCATCCGGATTTGTTCAAGTCCATGAACGGGTTTGATGCCTTAGCAGACGGTTCAAAGATGCAACGAGCAGCGATGGAAAATTTCGCTGACCAACTGTTCACCCCTGAAGGTAAACTGGTGTCGACCAATAACCTAAAGGGTGCACTGGACGAACTCAGTCAGGTCGGTTCTGTTTTGCTTCCCGATGGGAGCAGGATAACAACGGTAGCGCCGGGGCAATGCAGAGCCTGCGACACATTGGACGGGAAAGCCACGTACGACAGGGACATCGTTCGCACAAAATACGATGCGGATGGGAACATTGTTGGCAAGGAAATTGTGGACAGAAAGCATTACAACGACCCAACAAATGTCAGAGATGAGATTGCAAATAAAGTCCTG
>JAYYDY010000010.1:0-8469 GCA_036160375.1 Thermoplasmatota archaeon
CCGGACCGATGAGCGTCCTGCCCGATCTCCTCGCCTTCGTCCCGTCCTTCGTCTACTCCACGATGCACGGCCTCGAGCGCCCCACCGTGGACGACACCACCGTGACCTCGGACTTCCCCGCCATCGCCTGGGACATGTACCGGTACACCCACAGCGCCGTGGTCGTGACCGTCGCCGTTCTCGTGACCTGGTGGTTGTTCACCCGTTTCTCGGGCTCCCGCCTTGAGTCCCAATTCGCCGAGCAACACCGCTCCAAGCCCCTGCTGATGGCCTTCCTGCTCTGGCTGCCGTGGTACTCCAACATCCTGCTCGACATCCCCACCCACACGCTGCAGTTCTTCCCCACGCCGGTGTTCTACCCGCTCTCCGATTTTGGCGTTGACGGCACCCGGTGGTCCGACCCCGTCATCCTCGTGCCCAATGTCGTGCTGCTGGCAGGGCTCTGGTTCTACGTGAAGCGGAAGGACATGAAGGCCGAACTACCGGGCGGCCCGGTTGTTGAGTGAAGGGAATTTCCTTAACATTCGGAACGGCACGGAGTGGCCGATGGCAAAGGGCTCCAAGGCCGACGCAACCGGTCCACCCGAGAGCATCCTCATCTGGGAAAAGCCGCCTGAGGAGCCCGCATCGGCTGCTGAAACCGTTGTGCCTGAACCAACACCGGTGGTCAAACCATCCACTGCACCGTCCCCAACCATCGCGGAGAGCGAGGAACTCAGGGACTTCAACTTCCGCGCGTTGGGATTTTTGATGATTCCAGCCTTGTTGTTGACGTCGGTTCTCGTTGGTATCGGCAGTGCGGGCAGCACCCTTGAGTGCGGTACGATTGACGAGCCCGAATCCATCGGGACCAGAACGATCGACGGAACGACCTATGCCCTGTACCGCATCGAAAACGAAAACCTTGGGCGTGTTGTCGGAGGCAACGGGGTTCGCGAGGATGAAGCCTGTTCGATCTCGGATACGGACGCACGGATGGTTGATTCCTACAGGGTGATCATTGAGACGAGAGACTACAACGCATGGACGGAATGCATCGGCAACGTCTACCATTGCGAAAACTACCGGTACGACGTCGACATCTACGAGGAGGGGAGGTTTGTATGGGTGCCATTTGTGAAGCCGGATTACCCTGACAAGGAGGTTGACGGCATGTTCACCTACGATAACCGAGGGCTGTTCAGCAGCGGTTCCTTCGTTGTGGCAGCACCGGAAGTCAACACCGTGCAGTACGCTGAAATTGAAGTCACATTTGACCAAAATCCGACACAGTTGTCCCTCGCCCTGGCCATCACGCCCCTCGGCTTGATTTTCGCTCGTCAACTCTCGTCGGAGGACGTTCGGGGCGAACTTCGTGAAGGCATCGCAGCGTTCCTGAAATTCGGATTCAAGGCTGGCCTCGGCTTTGCCATCGTTGTGGTGGCGCTCTTCATGTTCATTTTGATGACCTGGTGAACACGGGTTCAAGAGGAAGATTCCCAGTCTTGCGCACGTGCAGCACAACGCCACGTCCCCGCCCATCAGCGCCACACAGGTGTTCAACTGCTCGACCGACGATCTTTGGGACCTCATCAGCGCACCGGGCAACCTCAACGATGCCCATCCGTTCTGCGAGCGCAACGATCCTCTCGTGTGGGACGGTGAGACTCACCGGGACCGGCTGGTCTACCTCAACGGCCGTACCTACGTTCGGGAATTCCAAACGTGGAACCCCGGCGAAGGCTACACCCTGATCATCGGGGAAGAAGGCGGGGCGCAATCCTACGTGGTGTGGACCATTGAGGCCACAGAAAAAGGAGGCTCGCAACTGACGATCACCGTTCACCCCTACCTGCTGGCCAACCTGCCGAGCGTGGTGGCCTTCCTGCCCTATCACCTGTGGATTCGTCCCAAACTGCAGCGCTACCTTCGAAGCGTGGCCGGTGGATTTGCTCACGTGGCCTCCACCGGCGAAGCCGTGCCTCGCAACCACTTCGGGCGCCATTCGTGGTTTTCGTGATCATCAGGACTTGCGCAGCGTTGGCCGCCAGTCCTTGTAGGCGTACTGCGCCGGCTCGTCGACGTGGTCGCTGTTGTACTCGATCATGCGTTCTGCAATCCACTGCACCCATTCAAACGCACTCTCAATCCCCGTGGCCTCACGAATGGTGTAGATGATCTTCTCCGTTTTTTCCCACGACCGAATGATGGATCCGGAATACAATTTGTGGACAATACGCCAGTCAAGATGGCCCTCGTGCATGAGGACACCGATGCTTTCCCACGTGGTCAACACCGTGAACACTTTGGGCCAATCCTCGCCGTGAAAGGCCTCCATTTCCTCAATGGACTCAAGATGGTCCGGCTGTCGGAAAATAAGGATGCACCCGTGCGAGAACTCGGTGTCCTGGAACAACTCAGCCAGGGAAAGGGAGGCTACGGCCTCTCGGCTTTTCTTCAATTCGTTGATCTGATACCAGCTGTAAATGGCCGCACCGAGAATGGTCACCAATCCGATGACTTCTGCCCATTGCGAAGCGGTTGACAAATCCATGCGATTCAAATTCCTCCGTCAATGAATAATTCTTCTCGTACCGCCAAAGCAGATTCATGGGTTTCTCAACCTCGATGTTGAGGCGACATCCGCCTACCGAAGGTATGATGTTCATCCTGCCCCTGGGAATTGCATGGTCTTCACGCACGACATGGCGGACTGGCTGAGTTTCAACATCGACGAGGCATGGCTCGCCGAGAACATCTCCTGGAAGGATTTCGGCACCGGTGTGCGCCTTGGCAAGCTCAAGCGCGAAGAGAAGACTTCGCTGGTGCTCTACGAAGCCCAGTCCGATGTTGAAGTGGATGCCTTCATGCCTCACAGCCATCCCGGTGGCGAATGCTATGTTGTCCTCGAAGGCGAAGTCTGGGACGAAGACGGCACCTACCCCACGGGCTCCATCGTCTGGATGGACCCCGAGTCCACCCACACGCCCAAGACGCGTGGCAAGACGCTCATCCTCGTGCTGTGGCCGCAAGGCGTCAAAGCCGCTTGAAGCGAATCATCTCGGCTCAGGCTTCGGCTGCGGGAGCCTCGGAAGGCCCATCCTCGTTTAGATGCAATATACCAGAGATGATCATGGGTGCGCCAAAGATCAATGGCGCCATCATGTCGCCGATTGAAAATCCATCACCAAACATCACGCCAGCATACCCGAACAGCACGCCGATACCGACCAGAGCAGCGCCGAACGTGATGCTCAATTTCGCCTGTTCCGAGCCTTTCAACCAAAACGCACCCACAAACAAGATGGGGGACCAAACCATACCCAGTGCCCACGCACCAAACATGTTTTCTTGGAAGGCATCAATCAACTGCTGATTATCGGCCAGCGTGGCGTCAATTTCCGTTTCGATGTATTCGCTCATGACATCGTCGTCATTGATGGATGACATGACATCCATCGTGAAGCCGACCGTGTGGAGCAAGCCAAAAAGAATCAACCAGACTTTCGGGTTGAAAATCTTCTTTGCGACAGGATTCATGCTTCAGCACCCTCAACTTCGTCATCGTTGAGGTGAAGGAAACCGGAAACGCCCATCGTGGCGATCAAGGTGAGAACCACGCCGAGCACCACGGGGTCGTTGTAGCCGTAGTCAACGGCTTCGCCCGCCATGTAGTGCAGGGACATCATCCCGATCATCACGCCCGAGGAGGTCATGGCGAGAATGGACAAGGGTCGGCCGGTGACAACCAACGCGGTGGTCAGCGCCATGACGGCCAGGGCCATCGAGAAGAGGCCGAAGGTCTGCTCGTAGAACACGTCTCGGTCGGTCGAGTCTGGGTAGGCCGTCTCAGCGGCGGTTTCTGCCGTCAGGTAGTTGCCCGTTCCCAGCAAGATGAAGATGATACCGAAGGCCATGAGCCAGCCCTTTGGGTTGAGAACCTTGTTCTTCCAATCCATGTTCAAGCCTCCGCAGCGGGTGCAGCGTCGTCCATGTTCCAACCCATGACACCCGAAAGGGCAGGCAGGCCCCAGAGCACGATCGGCATGATGGCCTGTGGGATTGGCGCGGCAGGGTCGCCAAGCATCTCGAGTCCAAGGGCGGCACAGACCACGAACCAGATAACGGCTGGGCCACAGATGACGGCAGCGAGACGGGCTTGGGCCTGGCCTTCGAGCATGAAGGCAGCATAGAAGAGCGAAACGCTGGTGAGCGAGAAGAAACCAATGATGGCGAGTTCATCGGTGCCGTACGTCGCTAGGGAACCACCAACGCCGAGGAGGGTGTGGCCAAGGGCAATGATGATCAACCAGAGTTTGGTGTTGTGAAGGACACTCATCTTCAGGCCTCCGCAGCGGGTGCTTCGTCATCGTTCATGTGAAGGTAGCCTGAGGCTGTGAGAGCGATCAACACCACAAAGAGCGGGGCCGCTTGGCCCATCGGGACCTCGTAGCCGTTTCCGTTTGAGATGGTCACCAGCGCAAGGAAGGTCACGATGAAGGTCAAGCCGGCAGTAAGCGCCATCTTGGCGCGGTCAGAGCCGGTAAGGAGAAGTCCCGAGGCAATGGCCAAGACGCCGTAAGGAATACCAAAGACCCCCCAGCCTTCTTCGTAGCCGGTCGCCACGGCGAGTTCCCGGTCAGAGAGTGCGCCGTATTCTGCTTCCAGTGCTGTGGTGGCGACGTCACCGCCCATCATGTAGTTCATTATGCTGAACAAAATGTTGACGATTCCAACGCCAATGAGCCAGCCTTTCGGGTTTAGTATTGTTTTTGCATCCATAAAGTATCACTTTGCGATGCAACACTCGTTCTGACATATAATCACAGCAGACGATATTGAGAAATCAAGGGCTCTTTGGAAGGTCGTATTCGCCGCCCGAGAGCAGACCTTCGAACAAAAACGGCCCTGCCGGTACCACCGCTGCGATGAAGCCGTGAATCAGCGCCGTGCTCGTCCAGTGCTTGCCCACGCCCATCAGCAGCAGGCCGACGTAGGCCACGAACAGACCGCCGTGGATGGAGCCGAACAGGGAGACCATTTCGGGTTCGCCCGAGATGTACTTGAGCGGCATCGCGTAGAACATCAGGATGAGGAAGGAAAAGCCTTCCAAATAGCCGACAAAGGTCACCCAGTGCTTCACGATTTGACCTCGACCATCGGCCTACTTGAACCGCACGAAGGGCATTCCTGGTCCTCGGAATCACCGTAGTCGTGCTTGCAGGCAGGACAGACCGAAGCGAGTTCCATCTTGCCCATGGCTTCCACGGCCTCGCCCTGCAGGGAGAGGTAGCCGCTGTTGACGTTGCCCACGGTGTAGCGGCCAGCGCCACCAAGCCGGACCAGAAGGTCTGGCGGCAGGGTCACCGTTCCCGTCTCGTCGATGATCAACTCACGGTCTTGACTGAGGTTCTCAACGTCCACCCCTTCGCCGTGTTCGGCGACGAAGCGGCCGTCCCGCAGTTCAAGCGAACGGTTGGCGAAGGCTGCGACCTCTTTGGAGTGGGTCACAATCAGGAAGGAAACCCCGTCGTTTTGGTGCAGGTCCTTGAACAGCGCCAGCACCTCACGGCTGGTGACCGGGTCGAGCGCACCGGTGGGCTCGTCGGCCAAAATCAAGCGAGGTTGCGTGATGAGGGCACGGGCGATGGCCACGCGCTGTTGCTCACCGCCGCTCAGCATGGCTGGCAGGGCGCTGACACGGTGGGCCATCCCGAGACGCTCCAGCATCTCATCAGCGAGTTTCAGGGCTTTCTTTGAGGACACACCTTGGTGGCGAAGCGGCTGGGCGACGTTGTCTCGGGCGTTCAGGTCGGGCAGGAGGTTGCCTTCTTGGAAGATGAAGGAGACCGTCTTCTGGCGCAGTTCAACCAGTTCCTGCCCGGTCAAGCGCGTCATGTTCTTGCCCGCCAAACTGACCGAGCCAGCGCTCGGTTTCATCAAACCGCCAAGGCACTTCATGAGGGTGGATTTTCCTGAACCCGAAGGGCCGACCACGGCGATGGCCTCGCCGGCTTTCATGTCGATGTGGAGGCCACGAAGTGCAACGACGTTGCCGTCCTCGGCTTTGGATTCGTAGACGTGGTAGAGGCCGTCAGCATGCAGAATTGTATCGCTCATCTTCACTCCCCCTTCAGCACGCTGGCCAAGTCCGCCTTCAGTGCCCGTCGTGTGGTCACCAGCAACGCCACGACCACCGCAGCGAACACCGCCAGTGAGACCAGAATAATCTGGGACCACGGATAGACGAGCGTCCGTTGGATGGTGGTGGTGGAGCCACCGAAGATTTGGAAGATGAAGCCAAAGACGTCAAAGAAGCCGTTGAACGACAGCGCAAGGCCGACACCGAGCACGATACCGAGCGCCATCGAGACCATCACGATGGAGAGAATCTCGAACAGCACGAGCCGGATGATTTGGTTGGGTGAGGCACCGATGGCCTGCAACACCGCGAGTTCCTTTTGTCGCTGACTGAGCACGAGCGAGAGGAACACAAAGCTGGAGGCAACCGCCGCAACGCTGGCGACGACGAACTGCAGTGAAAGCAGACCGGGCGTTCCGAAAATGAGACCTCCGTTGCGCTCGACATCCTTGTGCGTGCTCGCCCAGTCCTCCACGCTTGACACGCGGGAATCAGCGGAAATCTTCGAGCCCAAGGCTTCGAGTTCTTCGCCCTCAACACCGCTGACATCGACGATCCAAATCGTTGAGTTGTAGTTGTCAGCGAAGTCGTCGGTCACGAGGCTGCGCCAGGCGTTCTCGCCGATGATCAAGGCTGAGGAAGCGGTTGCGGTGTTCACGCCCGGAATGTATTCGTGGGTGCCCATGTAGTAGAGGTCGGTGGTGTAGGGTGTGACGATGATGCGTACGCTGGTGTCGCTCAAGAAGAGCGGCTCGGCCAAGGGCGGGGGGATTTGCGACGGTCCTGAGCCACAGGATGTTTCGTCGGCAGATGAACCGTCAGGACAGGTGGCGTTGGTCAGAATGGCCTCAGAGAGGTCAAAGAATCCAAAGGCGCCCTCAAGATTGGCATCGGTGAAGTCCGTGCCCTCCAGCGAGCCGCCCATAATGTTCACGAGCACGGTGTTCTGAAGGTTCGCACCTCGGAAGTCGGCGTAGGACAAATCGGTGTCCACAAGAATGGATTCACTGAGGTTGCTCTCAGCGAAGTTGGTGCCCGAGAAGTTGCCGTAGGAAAGGTCCACTCGGCTGATGTCGCGTCCACTGAGGTCTTGACCGGTCAAGTTGAGACGGGACCAGTCGCTGTCCATCAGGAGCGTGTAGGCATCGAACAGAGCGAAAGGATCTGTTTCGTTCGAGCCGCCGGAGATGAAACCGAATTCGGTATCTTCCCACACAAAGGTGATGGTTTCCGATTTCTCATCACCGGGCTTCAGCAAGACATCGTCAAGACGCTTCTCATCCCCACCTCGTCCCGAACCTGCAAGGTCAAGGGAATACGCTGAATCCTCGCCGGCGCTGAACCCGCCAGCAGCATAGGCAGCCAGCGTGGCGTCAACGTCTTCACCGGGGAGGGCTTGTTCGTTCCAACGCAAAACATCGCCGTTGCCGTCCAACAAGACGTAGGTTTGGAGCGTGTCGCCCCCGTTGTTGTCCGCCAGACCGATTTCGGGCACGCTGGTCGCCACGGGCGAAACGCTGGCGCTCGTGAATTCACCCACCATCGCCAGAAGCGCCGTTTCGTTCATCGGCTGTTCAACGGTGATCTTGAGGTCCGAGCCCACGGTGGCATCGACCGTTTTCTCGTCCACGAGCGTGCCCGTGTAGCCTTGCACAGCCGCGAGCGTGACGATGGAGAGCGTCAGGAGCATGATGACGGCCAAGCGGTTCACGGATTCGGCCGAGCCCGAGCCCTTGAGGCCGCGCTTCACGTCCTTGAGCAGGGGCGTGCGCCCGAAGATGACCTGCATGATTTGGGGGCCTCGGGCGCCGATGCGACCGAGCAGAAGGGCACCACCAATCCACAACGCAAAGGGCCCGAAGATGTTGATGAGCCCTTCAAAGAAGAAGTTGGAGACGATACCGTCTTCGCTGCCGTTGGCCTCAAGCCACGTATCGCCAACGGCGAGCATGCCAAAGAGGAAGGCCAGCCAGTGGAGCCAGCGCTTGGGCTCAGCGGCTTGGGTTGTCTTTCGCACGCCTTCCTCGATTTCGAGTTCGATGAACTGGCGTGCACGGCTACGACCAAAGAGCAAGGCAAGACCGAGCGTGGTCACCGCGGTGAAGATGGTGGAGCCGACCGAGAGCGTGGGGTTGACGTCGAAATCCCCGGTGCGGAATTCCATGAAGCCCACCGCCGAGAGGACGATGGGGACCGCAAACATGGCCAGCAGGTAGCCAGCGAGCCACGCCACGGACGACATGACGAAGAGCTCGAGCAGGACCATGCCCTGCAGGCTTTGCCCGTCGGCCCCGATGACGCGATGGATGCTGACTTCACGGCGACGTTGTTCAAGCGAGAGCACGAGC
>JAYYDY010000011.1:0-19091 GCA_036160375.1 Thermoplasmatota archaeon
AAGGGTTCCCAAGTGGCCGGAGCAACAGGTGATATTGATGATGGAAAACATTGCCATGATTTCAGCAGGCGCAGCCGCCCTTGGTTTGGTGATTGCGTTCGTGCTCTACCAGCAAGTGAACAAAGTGAAGATCGACAACGAAGTGGTCGCTGACATCACGGATGAAATCCAGAAGGGTGCCATGGCGTTCCTCTTTGCGGAATACCGTGTCCTCGCCATCTTCTGTGTAGCCGTCGGTGGGTTGCTGTTCGTCATCAACGACGCCAACACGGCCATCGCCTTCTTCCTCGGTGCTGTGGCTTCCGTGCTTGCCGGCTTCTCCGGTATGCGTGCTGCCACCTCGGCCAACGGTCGAACCGCCATGGCTGCCAAGTCCGAGGGCCGAGCAGGTGCCTTGGCTGTGTCTTACAACGGCGGCGCCGTCATGGGCCTCTCGGTCGGTGGTCTTGGCCTCCTCGGCATCTCCCTTGTCGCCCTTTGGCTTGACGCTGAGGGCGGTGCTGACCTCTCCGCAGCCGCAGGCTTCGGTATGGGCGCCTCCTCCATTGCCCTGTTCGCTCGTGTCGGCGGTGGCATCTACACCAAGGCCGCTGACGTCGGTGCTGACCTCGTCGGCAAAGTCGAAGCAGGCATTCCTGAGGACGATCCTCGCAACCCCGGTGTCATCGCAGACAACGTCGGCGACAACGTCGGTGACGTGGCCGGCATGGGTGCTGACATCTTCGAGTCCTTCGTCGGTTCCATCATTGCTGCCATGATCATCGCCAGCACTTCGGATGGCTGGGACGTCGACTACGTGATGATGCCCATTCTCCTCGGCTTCATCGGCTACATCGCCTCCATCGTCGGTGTGTTCTCAATGGCCATTCTGAAGAACGGCGACGACCCAGCCGTCGCCCTGCGCAACACCACGTTCATTGGTGCCGGTCTCTTCTGGCTCGGTGGCTACGGTGCTATCCAGAGCGGCCTCATCAATGTCGAAATGGGTATCATGCACTCCGTGGTGCTCGGCAGCATCGTCGGTATCCTCATCGGTCTGGTCACCGAATACTACACGGGCATTGAGCCTGTGATGGGTGTGAAGACCAAGGCCATCCCCCACATCGGTGAGATGTCCAAGACCGGCCCTGCCACCAACGCCATCGCTGGCCTGTCCGTCGGTATGATGTCGACCTTCATTCCCGTCGTCCTGATCGCTTTGGGCATCCTCGGTGCCAACCAACTGGGTGGCGACATCTACGGCCTCTACTGCATTGCCATGGCCGCCATGGGCATGCTCGCTACGGTTGGTGTCACCATGACGGTCGACGCCTACGGCCCTGTGGCTGACAACGCCGGTGGTATCGCAGAGATGAGCGCCCTGGGCGACGACGTCCGTGCCATCACCGACGAACTTGACTCCATCGGCAACACCACCGCCGCCGTCGGCAAAGGCTTCGCCATTGGTTCGGCTGCACTCACGGCGCTTGCCCTCTTCGCAGCCTACACCTCGGCCATCGGCGCCAACGGCGATACGCTTGATCTTGGCTTGACCAACCCCATGGTCGTGATTGGCCTGCTCATCGGTGGCGGTCTGCCCTTTGTTGTGGCGGCCATGACGATGACCTCAGTGGGCAAGGCTGCTGGCGACATGGTGGTTGAAATCCGTCGCCAGTTCAAGGAAATCCCCGGTCTTCTCGAAGGCAAGGAAGGCGTGAAGCCCGACTCGCAAACCTGTGTGGACATCTCCACCAAGGCCGCCCTCCGTGAGATGGTTGGCCCCGGTGTGGTGGCCGTTGTTGCTCCAGTCGTGGTCGGCTATGGCCTGGGCTACGACGCATTGGGCGGCCTGCTCGCAGGGTCCCTGGTGACCGGTGTGCTCATGGCCCTCTTCATGGCCAACGCCGGTGGTGCTTGGGACAACGCCAAGAAAGCCATCGAGCAGGATCACATCCCAGGCGCCAAGAAGGGCGACGAGGCTCACGATGCTGCCGTCATCGGCGACACCATCGGCGACCCGTTCAAGGACACCTCCGGTCCTTCGCTGAACATTCTGATCAAACTCATGTCGATTGTGGCCGTCGTTCTCGCCGGCGCCGACGTGATGACTCAGAACGGTTTGCTCTGAACAAGAACGTCGGGTGATCGACGATTGGTCGAGACAAGGCTGAGCGTTAGCCTTTCAAAGAGAGGGTGTGAGCGTCAACCATGCGAAGCATGGGGTTGATGGTGTGGCTCATGTTTTCGCTGAGCCTCGCCGGATGCTTGGAGGGACCAACCGTTTCCTCAGACAACCGTGGCGACACCACCGAGGACGAACTGCGTCTGCCATCGTGGAACATCGGTGACCAGTGGCTCTACACCTTCATCACGCCTCAGTTTGGTGAAGACAGCGCTCGTTTGGTCGTCGCTGAAGTTGACAATGAATCCGGCCTTTACCGGCTGGGCATCTCCAGTGAGCGGGAAGCGCAACGCCACGCCGTCATCAATCACAACCCGTTCCTCGGCCGGGTGACCATGGACGGTTTGTCCGCCTACGAAGAGGGCGAGCCTCAGCCCGTGTTCAACTTCCCATGGAACGAAGGCGACACCTGGACGTTTACGCTCCTCGGACAGCAGTGGACGGCCATGACGGCGTCCATCTACAACGGCGTGGTGGACGTGGTCGCCGATTCCTCGGACGGTCACCGACTGACCTACGCGTTCAGCGGTCGGGTTGGGTTCCTCGACTCGATGGTGTGGACGGACGGCGAGGGCGTTGAACAACTGCGCATGGAACTCACACAAACCAAGACGGGCTACACTGGCGACGTGTACTTCTACCAGGCTCGGGATCTGCTCGACAGCACCTACGAGGAAAACGACAACGACATCTACGATTCTTTCTTTGACAGCGGTCACCCCGGCGGTGAGGACTGGGACGTCTTGGTTTGGTACCTCGACGTCAACATCGCACAGGGCGGCTCAGGGACGCTGTCCATGAAAGACCACCAGGGCGCCTCGCCCCTCACCCGAGCGTGGGGCTCCGGCGCTTCCGAGAAGGGGGCCATCGGTACCATCCCCTCACTCTCAGGCGATTATTCGCTGACCATCACCCTTCGCGGGCAATCCTCCGAACTTCACTTGAAGGTCGCCGGCGGCATCATCACGCAGTGGACCTTGTGAGGTGGTAACGTGCCGACCCTCATCATGATGCATGGCATGACCGGTGACGCGTCCATGATGCGTCCGTTTGCTGAGAAGATTCTGCCTGAGGGTTGGACGCTGCTGGTGCCAGAGGCTCGCTACAAGCACCCCGTTCGGGGCTTCACATGGTGGCGCTACGAGGATTTTGACGCCGACGTGACCCGAAGGATGATGCTCTCAAGAAAGGAATTGATGGACGTGGACTCCAGTCTCTCTCAGCTGGAGAAACTGATTGCAGAAGAAGCACCCATGGGGCCGCTGGTCGTTGGGGGCTTTTCCCAAGGCGGCGCCATGGCGCAGGAGTTACTTCAACTGCCCATCGCCGACCGCATCCAAGGCGTCGTCTGCATGGCCACCCGCCTCGTTCGTCCCATGGAACTTCGTCTGCGTTTGAACGAGCTCGAATCCAAGCGGTTGTTTTGGATGCACGGCGAAAAGGATGTTCGGGTCCCTATCGAGGACGGTTGGGCCATCGCTCACCTCTTTGAGTCGGCGGGTTGGGCCGTGGAACTCATCGAACACCAGAAAGGCCACATGATTCCCATCGAACACCATCAAGCCCTGAGGGAGTGGCTCACGACGTTTTCTTGAGATAGCGGTTGGTTTCATCGAACCCGCCGATGAACATCGGCTGTTCACCGCGAAGGTCAAACACCACGGGTACGGTTCGATGGCCGGTGGCTTGAACAACCGCCATGCGCATCCCGTCGTGGTCGTCAAAATTGTATTCGGTGAAGGTGAGTTCCTTCCTGTTCAGGAGATTCTTCAGTGCACGGCAGTATCCGCAGAAGTTTCCAGTGTAAACCAAGAAATCGGTTTCGCAGGCTGCTGCATGTTCGAGCACCACGGCTTCAGACATGATTCTCTGCCTCCGCCCGACCGATATAACGCCTTGGCCGCTGTGCCCACCGCCGCCTCCCGGCTTGGATAACTTCAATTATCGGCGGTGAGAAAATCGCATCATGCCTACGATGGCTTGCATTGATTGCGGAGCCGTCCATGTGGAGGCGGCTTCTTGGCAAGCGATGCTCGTCAAGATGATGCCGCATTACTTCGAGGCCCACCATGACATCATCGCGGGTCATCGAGACCAGCCTAAAGGAGCGTGGATGGAACGATTCATGCTGGCGTTCGATGCGGCCACGGCATCCAATGAATGATTCACATGGGTCGCCGGTCGATGGTGCGATACTGCCAATCATAAAGCGGGCGCCACCATCGGGAGGTCATGGCGAACCTCGTGTTCATCCACGCCTCGGATGGGAACAACGCTGCCCTGGCCCACGAGGTGGAGGGTTATGCCCTTGAGATGGGTCATACGGTGGAACATGTCTCCCTGAACGCCTATCACTTTCCTGTCTACACGGTGGCACTGGAAAAGGCCACACCGGTGCTGGACGGCCTGACCGATCTCATCGAGGTGCTGGACCGAGGCGATGCATGGTTTGTGTTTGCCCCAGAATACAACGGTTCCTATCCGCCTGTTCTCAACAACGCCATCGCTTGGTTGAGTCGCGAGGGCGATGATTTCCGACGCCTCTTCCGAGATCGGACCGTGGCCCTCGGCACGCATTCAGGAGGTGGTGGTCAACACGTTATCATGGCCATGCGGATGCAATTCTCCTTCCTCGGTTGCATCGTGTTGGGGCGCTCGCTCGTCACCAACAAGAAGAAAGCAGCCAATCCTGAAACCATCAACGCCATGCTCAGCGCCATGACCAAGGAGTGACCATCATGAACCGTACCCTGAAATCCATCGTACCCACGCACACCGTTCTTGAGGGAGGCGGCTTCAAAGTCCGACGCCCTGCTGCCATGGGCCGCTTGATGAGCCCGTTCTTGCTTCTGGACGAAATGGGACCTGTCAATTACGCACCGGGCGAAGCCGTCGGTGCACCCGACCACCCCCACCGTGGCTTCGAAACCGTAACGTATCTTTTGGCCGGTGGCATGAAGCACGCCGATTCTGCTGGCAACAGGGGCGATTTGAACCCCGGCGATGTGCAATGGATGACCGCCGGTCGTGGCGTCATTCACTCCGAACTCCCTCAAGATCACATGATGGAAAACGGGGGCTTGATGCACGGTTTCCAAATTTGGGTCAACCTTCCAGCGAAGGACAAGATGATGCCGCCACGCTACCAAGACATCCCGTCGGCCGACCTTCCCGAAACCACCAGCGAAGACGGCCAGGTTTGGGCGAAGGTCATCGCCGGAGAAGCGTTCGGCGTCCAAGCCGTCATTGACACCGTCATCCCCATCACGTTCATTCACCTCAAACTCAAGCCGGGCGCCAATTACGTGCATGCGTGTGAGCAGGACCACAACGTCATGCTCTACGCCTTCGGGGGATCAATGGACGTCGAAGGTCGCACCCTCCACGATGGCGGTCTTGGTCTGCTTTCGCAGGGGGATGTCGTTTCCATCACAGCGGAGGAGGACGGCGCTGAATTGTTGATTCTTGGCGGTCCGGAGCTCGGCGAGCCCATCGCACGCTACGGCCCCTTTGTGATGAACACCCGACAGGAAATCTACCAGGCCATCGAGGATTACAACAACGGTACGTTGGCTTGAGGGTCGCTTTCGAGCTGCGAAGAGCGAATCAAAGAGACTGCGCTGTTTGCACAACTTCGTCGTAATCGGGTTCGACTCCAGGGTTTTCTGCAACCCAGCGGTACTGGACAACACCGGCGCCGTCCACAATGACGACGACACGGTTGGCGCTGACGTACCCGTCAATACCTCCCAAGCCTGTGAAGGAAGCGTCGTAAGCGGTGACGGCCGTTCGGTCAAGGTCGGACAAGAGTTCGAATTCGAGGTTGTACTTTCGGGCGAACTCGGCGTTGGCCCATGGTGAGTCAACACTGATGCCGAGCACGACAGCGTCAGACGCATTCAGGGCAGCCATGTTGTCCTGAAAAGCGCACATCTCTTTGTCACAAACACCGGTGAAAGCACCGGGGTAGAAGGCCAAAATCACGGTTTTTCCAGCGTATTCGGAAAGTGAAACTTCACGCTTGTCGGTGGCTCTCAGGGTAAAGGCAGGGGCGGTGTCTCCAACGTTGACCATGCCACATAGGCTGGGAATCAAGCACCTATACTTTCTCGAGGAATTTCATGGCAGTCGTGTCCAAAGCAGCAAGGATATTCCGTCTTTTTATCGTTATTAAGAAGCGAATAAAGGTCAATTATGCTCGCGCCGGGATTCGAACCCGGGTCGACGGGATGAAAACCCGTAATGATGGACCTGACTACACCACGCGAGCGGTGATTGCCCCACTGACGCCCTGTTCATAACCGTTCCCGTGGAGAGCAGTTGCCTCCCTTACTGGCCCGCAGCCGGTGCTTGAGGGCCGAGGTCGGACCACCAACGCCAGGCCAACCATGCGCCTCCGAGGCTGACGATCATCACCACGGCGAGCAGGATTTCGTTGTCCAGGACCCACATGATGGCCTCAAGAGCACGCTCGCCGTACAGGCCGATGAGCACAGCCTCAAGCCCAAACCTCAGGCTGCGGCCGAGAAGCCCGGCGACAATGAACGGTTTCTTGGCCATGTGGCCCATGCCTGCCATCCATCCCAGCACCTTGTAGGGGATGGGGGAGACGGCGGCGATGAAGATGCCCAAGGTACCGTAATTGGCCGTGAGGTGTTCGAGTTTGGTTAGATGCTTCTCCTGGCCGAACCGCTTCATGAGGGAGGTGCCCCACCGTTGGCCAATCCAATACCCTACCAGGGAACCGAGCACAGAAGCCACGGTGACCACCAACCAGAGCCACACCACCAACGGCGTATCACCCATGGCGTTGACCAGCATGGGAATGTAGAGCAAGTCGGGTGGAATCGGTTGAACGATGGCTTCGGTGAAGGAAAGGACAAACAGGCTGGCAGGACCGAAGACGTCAAACGCCTCCAGAATGGTGTCCTTCCAACTCATGGTTCCTGCTGCGCCTCCTCTTTGAAGAAGATAGGGGTGAGCGGTGCCTTCATGGTGCGGGTTGTGGTGTTCCTCCCATGGAGCGGGTGTTGGACACGGCAGCGTTGCTCCACTGGCCGCCGAACCGCCTCGCAGGAGGCGTATGCGCCCATTCGCAACGGCAGGAACTGGAGCGCTTGAGCGAAGCACGTTCCATGCTCATCGATGCGGCTGAGCTTGAGTGGCGTTCGCCGACGCCTGCGGCGCTCGAAGCGGCCAAAGCCGCCGCCAGTGCATCAGGTGACCTGGCTCGGCTTTCCGACGTGGACGTCGACGTCCTTGCTTTGGCCTTGTCATTGCAAGCCGTGCTCGTCACCGATGACTACCGACTGCAGAACACCTTTCGCCATGCTGGTGGGACGGTTGAGCCGGTGGTGAACGCCGCTTCGAAGCACGTCTGGATTTGGGAACAACGGTGCAAAGGCTGCGGCGCGACGTCGTCGCTCGAACCTGACGTGGCTCGCTCAAAGCAGGGGAGTACCGGTGAATGTCGGATTTGCGGCTCGCCGCTTGAGGTGAAACGCCGCAGAGGCTGAATCATTCGCTTTCTTCGTTCAGGGCTTCGAGGGCAGCGACCTTCTTTTCCAACTCCTCAATGGGCATGCCAGCGGCGTCAATACCGACTGCCTTGGCTCGGTCGATGAGCACCTGGTCGGGTGTGCGACCGCCGGCCTCGAGGTCAGCGATGGTTCGTGCAGAATCTCCCAGCGCCGTTGCTTCGTTGAGACCCTTGTGGAATTCACCTTTTGAGCGACCAAGGGCGTTGGCGAGTTCAGGCAAGCGCTGAGCACCGAACAGAACGAAGAACAACAGGAGCAAGATGCTCAATTCAAGGGGGCCCAATCCGCCGACCATGGTGCTTCCTCGTCTTGCCCTGTCGCTCCCCGTTGTTGAAGGCTTTCCTCTCACGGTGTCTCAACGGCGATTTAACCACCGCTAACGGGCGGAAGGAGGGCGATTTCAGCCCCCTCGACCAGCGGTGTATCCATGCCACATCGGTCCCCGTTTATGGCCACTGAAAGACCGAACGTGATCCACTCCTCCAACCCAAGTTCAACCACGAGGTCTCGCACGGTGAGTCCGGGTTGGACCGTTCGTTCGTGATGGCGTCCGCCGAGTTGTTCCCCGACTTGTCCAAAAGCGATGACGGCGACGGTCATGCCGGAATCCTCGGAGGCCATGCGACGCCTTACGGGCAGGGATTTATGAATACAATTCCGCATCGTCCATCATGCCACCGGCCCTCGAAGCCAGCCAACTGTGGAAACTCTACCAGGCCGGTGAATCCACGGTCGAAGCCGTCCGTGGGGTGGATGTCCGCATCAATTCGGGCGAAATGATCGCCGTGATGGGCCCGTCCGGGTGTGGCAAAACCACGTTGCTCAACATTCTCTCCGGCATTGACGAACCGACGTCGGGGATGGTCCTGGTCAACGGTCAGCCATTGTACGGTATTTCCGACGACCAGCGGACTGACTTACGGGGCCAACATTTCGGATTTATCTTCCAAAATTTCAATCTCCTTCCCGTGCTTTCGGCCGTTGAGAACGTTGAACTCCCGCTCTTGCTCAACGGTTCCTCTCCCACCGAAGCACGAACAGCTGCACAGCTTGCGCTTGAACAGGTGGGGCTTGGCGACCGCAGCGGCCATCGTCCTGCGGAACTTTCAGGCGGCCAACAGCAGCGGGTGGCCGTTGCGCGGGCCATTGTCCATCGCCCTTCCATCATTTTGTGCGACGAGCCCACTGGGAACCTCGACAACGCCACCTCCGACGAGGTCATGGCGCTCTTGAGCACGATGAATCGAGAGCAAGGTACAACCTTCCTCATCGTCACCCACGACCCTGCCATCGCAGAACAGTGCCAACGCACCATCACGATGAGTGACGGGAACATTGTTGCTCCTTCGCCACCGCCCGCCGAGGAGGAATGACGTTGCTGTTGTGGTACGTGCTCGTCGCGTCAGCCCTGCTGGCGATGAGCACGGTCGGTGTGTACCTTTCCGGTCGGTGGGGTGAAGCCTCGTGGTCGACTCGGCTGCTGCTTCTCATCTCCGGTTCGATTGACGGTACGCTCGGGCTGGCGCTGCTGTCCTGGCTCGGCTTGTCAAGTGCGACCGCTGTCGCTGGAGGCTTCCTGCTCGGCACCCTCTCGATGATGTTCGTTCAACCGCTTCTTCTCCCGCAACGCTTGCTGGTTTGGCGTTTGGCGAGGGAAAACATGGTTCGGCGCAAACGACAATCAGCGCTGATGCTCGCTGGTCTGATCATCGCTTCTGCCATCATCACCTCGTCCTTGGTGGTGGGTGATTCCCTTGATGCGACGGTCGGGCGTGAAGTTCAAGCCGCCTACGGCGAGACCGACGTGCTCATCGCTGGCTTTGACCCCATGACAGGTGTTGCCGTCGCCTTTGACGAAGGCATCGGCGTTCGCTACTGGTCGTCGCTTCAGCAGAATACCGGACTTGCCGAAGACCTTCGTGGCCGTCAGTTCGGACTGACCTCTTCGGTCAGCCTTTCCGCGGATTCCGGGCTCGCCGAACCGTCCGTCTCCTTGTTTGCTCACAACGCCACGATCGACGGTGAGTCCGTGTGGCAGGCACTGGATCCTACCAACGGCTACCGGTTTTCTGACATCGCCGCTGCCAACGGCATGCGAACCACGCCGGGTGTGGCCATCAACGAGGTGGCCGCTGACGCTCTTCAGGTCGGCGTCGGCGATGCACTCGAATTGGGCGCGTTCGTCACCGAAGAGAATCAACGGGTACGGACCACGCACACTGTTGAGGTACTGGCCGTGGTTCCCAACGAAGGCCAAGGGGCCATGGCAGGTACGCGTTCTCCCGCTGTGTTCGTTGACTTGCGTACCGCTCAGGGGCTCTTAGGGATGGACGGGGAACTGACCCGCATCGCCTTGTCGTTCGAACCAGCCCTGTCAGAGAACGCCATCCGAAACCATCTGAGCACCCTCGAACAGATGTTTGATGACGTGCTAACAGCGGAGGACGTCGGCATCGTGTGGACCGTGGACGATGCCACATCATCGCTCACGGTGTCCTCTTCCAACGGGCTCCAACGTTTGGGCGGGGGGGATGTCGCCGCTCTTCGAGAAAATCGGACAGCCCTCTATCCCGACGCCACGCTTCTCGAAGTTCTGCAGGTTCCCCTGATCGAGTTGCTGGTTGAGGATGAACCGCTTCTCACCCTCGCCGATACCACGGTTGACCGTTTGGTCCTCGCGGAGGATGCGCTTTGGCATCTCACTGCGAACGGCCTCGGGTTTGAGCGCTTGAGCACCAACGAAGCCTGGCTTTGGCAAGTTGATGAGGGCGACCGAATGGTCGATGTTGCATGGAGTGAGAACAACAGCACGGTGGGCTTCCTGTCCGGCCAACGCATGCTCGTGGCGGACACCAACCTTACCGACGAGGATGAACGGTTCTCCGTTTCCCTCGAAGGAACGCCCCAAGGTCTTACGCGGGGTGAAGGCGTGTGGTATGCGCTGATGGAACACGCCGGATCACTGGAGATCTTGACCCTCGACGACAACCTGAGCACCCTTGCCTCGTCAAACCTCACGGTGTCCCTTCCCGGAACGGTGCTCTCTTACGATCTCGCGATGGCGGAGGATGCTCTGTTTCTCCGGGTTGAAGGCCTCTTGTCAAGTTCGCATTACCGTGGCGCTCTGCCCCTCATTGACGTGGAGGAAATCGACGCCGAGGCATGGCCGTCCAATTCAGATCAACCGATGCAAGTGGCTGAACCCTGCGACGGCCGAGCCTCGGTGGTTTTGAAGACCGGCGAAACATGGTGCTCCTTTGAGCACGGCGTGCTGCGATTGGAAGCAACCACGAATGTTGTCGAAAGCGTTCGCCTTCCCGTGCTGTCCGACGCACCTGGCTTTGGAAAACTGCCTCAGATGCTGCTGGCCTTTGGAGGCGAGGGAGCCACCCTCGAAGTCGCTGAAGGGAAGGTGTTGACCTCTGCCCGATTGGAGGCGTTGGGCCTCGAAGACGGTGACCTCCTTGACATGACCGGCGTCCTCCCGTACGCTTACGGAAACGATTCCTCAACAACACTGCAGTACAACGGAGATTACACGGCGATTGACGGCTTTGAGCAACTCGCTGACTTGGATGCTGTGGTCCTTGGTCTGGTGTCGCTTTCTGACGCCGAAGTCCTTGCCTTGGCCGAGGAGGATGACCGTTCGTTGCTCATGTTTGCAGGCCCGGGTTTTAGCGATGGAAACACCACGAGTTTGGACGCCATGACGGCTTGGTTTGACCAGCGCAGTGAAGCCGAGGACATTCACCTCCGTCTCACCGCCGTCAAGTTGGAGGCCGCTGAACAAGCAGAGGCATCATCGGGCGCTCTTTCGGCCATGTTCCTTGTCTTTGGGACCTTCACCATCGCTGCAGGAGTCTTGTTGTCGTTAACCATCATCATGTTGCTGGCGGATGTTAGGCGAAGTGAGGTCGCCACCGTGCGAGCCCTTGGCCTGCGCAGAAGCGATGCTCGGGCGCTGTTTCTTCTCGAGGGAGGGACGTTGGCTTTCATCGCAAGCGCGCTTGGTTCATTGCTCGGTCTTGGACTCGCATGGGTCATTTCAGCAGGTTTTTCATCGATCTTTTCATCCGTTGATGCGACAAATTTCGTCTTTGATTGGACGGCTGATTCCTTCCTTGCGGGGTGGATTTGGGGAACGTTGTTGGCGTTGCTCATCCTCTGGTCCAGCGCACTTTACAACGCTCAACTCAACATTGTTCGAGCCCTTCGTGGCGCTCGAGCGGTGATTAAGAACGGGGTGCCATGGGGCGTCTTTTTGCTCCAAATCATGGCCTTGGGCTTGGTGGGCTTGTGTGGGCTCTCGCTGCTTCTTTCCGGCCTCTCTTCTCCCTTTGCCTACGGGACCTATCTTCTGTTGGGCAGCGGCCTGATTCTGCTGTTCACGCCGCTGCTGACATGGGAACTTCCCGTTTTGCTCAACAGGGCCCGCCCTGCCAATCGCTGGACTCGCTATGCAGCCAGGAACACCCTCGGTGCGGTCGGCCTGCTGTTCCTTCTCTGGACGCTGTTCCTTTCTCCTGTTGACCCGTTGCGGGCACAGATGGAAGCCAACGAATTGGCGTTCATCGTGTTGGGTTTGCTGCAAGTGCTTGCTGGTGTCATGGTTCTCACCAGTTTGGCTCCTCAGTTCGTGGGTTGGCTGGCCAAGCAACGTTGGGTGTTGAGGCGAACCGGTCCGGTAGGCTCGGTGGCCCTCGCCCATCCATTGGCTCATCCGCTGAGAACAGCGGTGGTGATGGGGATGTTTTCGATCACGATGTTTTCGGTTGTGGTGCTCGCTGGCTATACCGAACAGTTTGACACCTACTCCTCAGATTTTGTTGAAGAAGCAGAAGGTGAATTTGAGCTTCTCCTGACCTCGACGAGGTCTCGACCCATCGACTTGGGGGAGGACCCGGCCACATGGGGTATCGAACACCCCGCCCTGGACAACATCGATGCTGTCGGAGCCGTTTATCGGGCGCCGGTTCATCTCGAGGATGTCAACGGTGAACGAATGCCCTACCTTCTCAGGGGTGTTGATGACGGGTTCATCCAGCACGGAGGTTTACCTCTCCATGCATGGGATTCCTCCCTCGGGAACTCATCCGAAGAGGCGTGGGTTGCCATGGCTGCCTTTGACAACATCGTGTTCCTTGATGCATCGTTTGGCTTGGAATCAACTGCTGATGGCACCACGCTTGTCCCCTTGCAATTTTCAATTGGAGATTCGATTTCGCTAATTGATTTCTCAAATCCAAAAAACACTCGAAACGCGGTGGTTGGCGGCTTTCTTAAACAGTCGTCGTACATTTTCTCGCCCGGTGTTTGGATGAACGCAGAACCGGTGGAAACGCAGTTTTCCGGAGCCATCACACGAATGTACGTGAGCGTCTCCCCCAGCGCTGACGCCACGCCTGAATTTGCCGGGAGCGTCGGTGCTGCCCAAGGAAAAACGCTGGATGAGCGACTTGCGGCTGCTGAACTCGAAGAAGTGCTGGACATTGAACTGGCTGCCCGTAACATCAACGTCCAAACGGTAGCCGATGAAATCATGATCATTCAATCCCTGGTGCTGGCTATCCTCTCGCTGTTCGAAGGCTACCTCGCACTTGGTTTGTTGGTCGGTGTTGCTGGCATTGGGGTGGTGACGGTTCGAAACGTGAGCGAACGAAAGACCACCATCGGTATGCTCCGAGCCATTGGGTTCAGGCGACGGCATGTCCTCCGCTTGTTCTCCGTTGAGGTTTCGTGGGTGGCGGTCTTGGGGTTGCTCAACGGCTTGGTGATCGGCTACGGGTTCCACGTGATGCTTTACAACGCGCTCTGGAAATCAGAAGGTGCGGTGTTTTCATTTCCGTGGGTGAGCACCGGTTTCTTGTTCTTCCTTTCATGGGCGGTTGTGCTGTTCACCACCTATCTTCCGGTCCGTCGAGCAGCGGCCATTCCGCCTTCTGCTGCGCTTAGGGCGGTGTAAAAATAACTGCACGATGCCGGGGGCATCAAATTTGAACGGAAACGCCGTTTTTCTGCTAAATCAACGGCGCAGCCTGCCGAATACCTGCGTAAATCTGCGATAATAGGCCATTTTTTCCCGTATTCATAGGGCCCATAGTATAAATACGACGCATGGCGTGGGGAGGCATACCGAACCTTCGGGGGTATTGACATGAAGAATATGACACCTGTAATTCTCGTGTTGTTGATGTTGACGAGTTTCTTCGCCGGCATGGACATCCACGAGCTTGAAGAACAAGTGGTAATCGAGGAAACCGGCGCACGTGCAGGAGCGGATGCGTCGGTGGTTGCCATCACAACGCCGAAAGAAACCACGGGCAGCCAGCAAGGCTACCGTAACGCCCTTCAAGTTGGCGAGGAGGTCACGTTTTCGGCCTTCATCAAGAACGTTGGCGATGCGGACATCACAGAGTTGTCCTACTCGGTCACCATCTACTTGACCGACTCATCCCAGGCCGTCGGCGGCATCGCCAAGGACGCCTCTGGAAACGACCTCGTGTGGGAGAACGTTGACGCCATGTGCGACGACGGCTCCGTCTGTGATTTCGATTCCGACGTTAACCCACTTGCTGCAGGAGGTTTCCTTGGCGGTGGCAAGCTGACCCTCCAGCGCGCTGGAGCAGACATCGTCTGGACCCCAACGCAGGGTATGTACATCGTCGAGGTCGCCGTTGACACCCCCGTTGACGCTGACACTTCCAACAACGCTGAACTCGTTTTCGTTGTGGTCGAGGACTGGTACGACATTGATGTCGACCTCGCTTGGCTCGACGGGAATGGCGAGGAGATGGACGCCTCCAGCCTTGACGCCAGCAGCCTGTCGAGTGCTCAATTCAAGTTGACCGTGGTTGCCGACGGCTCGGAGAGCTTCAACCCTCGTGAAGTCAACATTCGGTTGGAGACCTCTGGCCAAATAGCCACTGCTACCCTTGGTAGTGACGACGTGAAGGGCATTTCCTATGTCACCGTCGGAACCACCTCGACCGTTGACATTTACGCCAACGAAACGGACCCCAACGCAACGACCCAGGCTTCTCGCTCTGTCTTGACCTACCAAACGGCCTGGGAAATGTCGGGTGAATTGGTTCCCACCGGTGACGCTAACGCCCAGTTTGAAATCACGGCAGAAGTGGTTAACTACACCCTCTACGGGCAATTCGAAGAGTGCCGTGAATCCGAGGAAGTTACGGAAGGAAACGAGAACGTCACGACGTGGAACAACTTCTGTGAGGTGCTCCAAAACAACGACGACCGACCCAAGACGGATTACGATGAGTTAACGGGCAGCAAGGTTACCTATGACGACATCCGGATCTCCCGCATGGGCATCTATCAGGGCTACAATTCCGACTGCACGGGCGCTGCCAGCACCTTCACACAAGAAGGAGAGGACGGCGACTTGAACGTGGGTTGTTCACTGCTCTACGCTGACGTTGAGCATCGAGGCAGCGACCCGAACAAGGCTTACGGCTGGAACGTTTCGTATTCCATTGCTCTCGACGGCACCACCATGGCCACCGGCACCCTGAACGAGTGCACGGTGGGCATTGAGATGCCCTACGTCTACGCACCGCTGGGCGGTGAATTCGGTAGCCCGAACGGGGCAGTCTGCATTCATACCACCCTTGAGCCCGGTGAGTACACCTTCACCTTGGACCTGGTCATGAACAATAAGGCCAGCTCCGACCAGGACACCTCGACTTGGGAGGCCGGCACGGACCAGCGCACCAGCAACAACGGTGCAACCATGGTCATTGACGTCATCAACAACCTCCCCGTGATCACTTCCTTTGAGTTGACCACGGAAGGCGACATCGTTGTTGGCCAGGAATCCCCGCTGGTCTTCTCCGTCGAGGCCTTTGACGTCGACGACCCCTCGGGTGAAGGGCTGAGCTTCGCTTATTCCTACCCCGGTGGCGAAATCGGTGGTTGTTCCGGAACGCAAGCTGAGGGCGCCACGGTGTGTACCTCACCGGTCTTGCCTGACTTCGTCGGCAACTCCCCTGTCACCGTGGTCATCACTGACAGCCACGCAGGAGAAGTGTCCCAAGAGATCGACATGTTCGTTTGGAACAGCGCTGTTGCGACCGCCACCAGCACCGCTGGTATTGAGGTTCAATACAGCCTTGACTACAACGGCCAGTCGGAGTTCACCATCACGTCCTTCACGGACGCTGACACGTCCTCCTACGACGCCGTCCAACTCGAGGGCTTCACCGGCACCTATGCCGCTGTGGCTGCTTTGGATTACACGCCAAGCACGACCTACACGGCCAGCGACGTGCTCGACCAGTCCATCTCGGTCATCGTTGCTAAGGACGTTGAAGCCACTTCGCTGTGGTACATCGACGGCTCCGGCAAGTGGATTCTCCTCTCCGATGCCTCGACCGATGTTGACGCCACCACTGAGATGTTCACCTACGACGTTCCCGACAACAGCCCTGTTGTCCCCGCCGGTAAGATGATTCTCATGGGCGGCGAACTCGCTCAAGCCTCCATCCCTGACGCCTCCGTCAGCGGATTCAGCGCTGAAGCCCAGCGTGGTGGCGCCATCGCCATGACCTGGGACATCACCGGTACCTTGCTGAACTCCGACAGCATTGTCGTGAGCATCTGTGCCGCAGAGGCCGATTGCGATGACGCCTTCGAAGCCACCGTGGCTGACGAGGACCGCACCTACACCTACAGCGGGTCGCAAACCACGCACGGTGAGACTTACCACCTTGAAGTCGCTGTCTGCAACGAGCAAGGCTGTTCCACCCCTGGCATCGCCAGCGTGGTGGCTGACAAGCAAGTTGACGGCGATGTTGCGGCAACCAACCTTGCTGTGGCTGCTCAAGACGGTCAGTGGGTCGTCACCTGGGAGATCACCGGCGATTCAAGCGATGTTGCCCACTGGCACGTCTGCTGGTCCACCGAAGATTTCACCGCTGGTGAAATGCCTACGCCATGTGCAGACATGGCGGTCGGTGCTGACGCTACGACCGTCAGCGTTGACATGCCTGCCATCCGCACCGGTCAAGAGTACTTCTTCACCGCTGTGCCCATGGACGCTCTGGGCAACATGGACGCTGCTGCCTCGATGAATTCCATCATCGACACCCGTGTGAATGACAACAGCAACACGAACGACGGCAACGGCACCATTGGCGACACCGGCGACGATGCTTCCTCCAGCGTTCCAACCTGGACCTGGGGTCTCATCGGCGGTGTGGTCATCGTGGCGTTCATCGCAGGTGCATTCATCCTCTCCCGTGGAGATGGTGAAGGCGGCGAAGGCAAGGACTGGGATTACTGATCCCTAACCTCTGCTGACGCACATCCACCTCTCTGAGGTGTACAACGCCGGAAGGGCCGCTACGGCGGCCCTTCTGGCCTTCTTTTCTTTCTTCCTTGATACGGTGGCGGCGGCTTTGCCCGTTTAAGGGACCATCAACTCGATCGATGTTCAAATCCAGTATCACAGTTGATACCAAACCTCTTCAAAGGATTGAGGTCTTCAATTGACCATGAAGTTGATTCGAACAGGAACGCTCGTTCTGCTGATGTTGACTTTCTCCCTGTCCGGTTGTTTGGGCCGAGGCGGAGGCGGTGATGGCATCGATGATCGAGTTCCATCAGATGTTGACGGCGATGATTACAATGTTCTCTACATCGGACACAGCTTCGGACGACCCTTCGCAGAGTTGATCGAGGAGTACGCACACACGGCCGGTATCAAGGAGCACGCTCAATACATCGAGTTCAGCGGTGGTGAATCCGGTTCGCCGGGCTTCCTTTGGGAAGACAAAGAACACCAAGCGAACATCAAAGCCTTTCTCGACACCGGTGAAATCGACGTGCTCGTCATGATTTGTTGCTCGCCTGAATTCATCGAGACCTTGGACACCGACCTGGCCATCTGGAATTTCACGGACTACGCTGTTGAGAAGAATCCGGGTGTTCGCATCGGTTTGGCCATGCCGTGGAAGGATTACCCCGAAGAGTATGAAGACGCGAGTGAGTATGCAGCCAACTCAACCCTCGACCTTTGGCCGTACTGGGGAAACCTGTCCGACGACCTCAGGGCGGATTATGCTGGCACGGACGTTTTCACCTTTCATCACGGGGCCATGATGTACGAGTTGCGAGCCATGTTTGAAGACGGTGAACTCGATGATGATGTTCGCCAAATGACGGGGCCAAAAAAATCCTCGATCTTCACCGATGCCAAGGGCCATGCCGGTGAAATTGCCAAGGACACCGGCGTGTACGTTTGGCTGAACGCCATCCATGGCGTTGATCCCATGGACATGCCACGCCCGGGGCAATACACGGTTGACATTCGTGAAATTGCCTCGAAGGTCATCGACGAGCAGACCGACGCGTGATGGTCAAACGAGAACCAACACGGTGTCATTTTCAAAGCTGATATTTTTCTTCCGGATTTCTACCTCTTTTTGCAGAATCTCGTGCCGGATTTTTGCGAAAATTGGGGAGTTCATTTCCGGAGAGTCACATTTTTTCAAAGATTCTGCACCCCAATCAATATAAGTGGTGTAAGTCGTGGGTTGCACTGCATACAGTCCGTATGGGGTGAATGACACATGTTGGGAAACAAGAATAACCAGAAGAAGACCGTCTTCGGCGGTATCGGGGTTGCACTGTTGTTGTGCGCATTGATGGTGCTCATGCCAATGAGCGGCTACGTTGACAACAACGAAACAGCAGCAACCGTGGAGTCTGTGGAAGCAGACTCGACTGGAGCAGAGGATTACTTTGCTCTCCCCGAGAAGCTTGCCGAAGCAGAATATGAATACGACCCATCGCTTGAACTTCAAGGGATGCGAGACGCCAAGACCAAGGCCTTCCTCAATGAGGACGGCTCCATTACGCAGATGGTGGCCAGTGAACCTATTCACTACATGTCTGCCGATGGAACTTGGGAAGACATTGACCTGAACATTCAGGCCTACCCAGAGGGCTGGGGCGTGACGGAGAACACCTTCACGACCTACTTCGCCCCTGAAGTCGCCAACGGCATCTCGGTTCAAGCAAACGAGTTTGTTGACCCGGTGATTTCCGGTATCAACCCCATGCTCGTGACCCTCGACGAGTCCGGATCGGCTCCCGAGCCGTTCATCGCTGCTCCAAGCCCGAACGGCGTGGACGTGGGTGGCAACGTCATCCGCTACCCGCTCGCAGAAGGTTTCGACATTGACTACTCCGTTGAGAGCAACGAGGTCAAGCAGAACCTCATCCTCCGAGAGGTTCCCGTCCTCCCAGAGGCAGCTGAGTACTTCGGTCTCAGCGAAGGACTGCGCATGCCCGTTGGCTACGCACTCTTCTCTGGTGAAACGATGCTCGGTGAAGAGATCTTCAAGACGCAAGAAGACCTCCAAATCCGC
>JAYYDY010000012.1:0-31884 GCA_036160375.1 Thermoplasmatota archaeon
GACCTTCTGGACTTCGGCAGAGATTGCTTGAGCAATCGCACCGACGGCCTTGAGGCGCTCTCGGACTTCAGGGGTACTCTGGTGCTTCGGCTGGGCCGGAGCGGCCGGTGCTGCAGGTGCAACAGGTGCGGCGGGTGCTGCAGGCGCCATTGGTGGGGCGGGTGCGGCAGGGGCCACCGGTGCTGCTGGCGCTGCAGGAACAGGCGCGGGCGGGGCTGCTGGGGGGGCTGGGGGTTGCATGTCTTATCCTCCTTGTTTCAATTTCCCCAACGACGGATGTGCGGGATGAGCTCCCTCAATTCTTCGTTGGAGTAGGCACGGTTCGAACTCACCAGTTCGACCAATCGGGGTTCGCGGATCATTTGCATGACTTCCGCTGGGGACTTACGAGCAAATTCGTCTCGCGTCAGGTCGTTGAAGTTGCGAACCTTGGTGAGGAAGGCCTCACGGGTTCGCCGTTGGTATTGGGTCGGGTCCAATTTGGTTGGACGCTCCCTGAATCGCGTCAAGTCGAAGACGTGACGCCAGTTTTCCTTCTCTGGGACCACCATGATGGCGATGGCCAAGAGGGCAAAGAGGTTGAGGATGATGAGCCACTTCAGGACGCCGTCGCTGGTCAGCAAAACGATGGCGCCCATGGCTTCGGTGAACGGCATCGAAAGACTGCCGGACACGTGGCGGCTTTCGTCGAAGACCACGTTGAAGGCCGGGGTATCACGAGCGATGGTGGCCGAAAGCTCGTCGTTGTCGAACTCCATCATGTCGTTGATGAGTGCGGTGAAGAAAGCCTCATTGCCTCGCCAGGTGGTGTCACCAAGACCCTTGTTCAAGCCCTCTGAATCCGTGTCCCAGCACATGTGGCCGAATTGGATGTAAAGTTCAGAATCGCATTGTTGCTTGCCGGTTTCTTCGGCGTAGGCTTGGTCCCAGAGGTGGTTGGCCAGCACAGAGTGGTCGGAGACGAAGACGATGCTGCCGGTGGCGGCGATCTCACCGATATCGCCGCCTTTGTCAAGCGAGCGCTGGTCAAGGACGGTTTGTCCAGGATAATCAATGCGGATGATGAGCCCTGTTTCCCCCTCGCCCAGCGTGGGGTTGGAATCGCCCTTGCCGGCGTCAATTTCTGCAGACGTTGAGGCGGCGGCCAACACATGCACTTCACGATCGGTGTCGGCTTGTTCATCCAGCACCTGGATGGCAGTGGGGCGGTGGAACAGGACCGGCATGCGGCAGTTGTTGACGTTCTCCTGACGGACGTCGTCTTCGGAGCAAGGAACGGCTTTTTCATCACCCATGGTGGCCACGTCGCGCTTGACACTGGCGACCGACCAGAGTTTCTTGGTGTCGGGAGAAATTCGATCGTCGTTCTCATCGGTGACCTCGTAGTAGCGACCGGTGTTGATGTCGTCGCGAACGGGTGCGTCGAAGTACTTCACACCGAACTCTTCAGCCACCTGTTGAGCGTTGGTCGAGTTGGAAGCGAGGATAACCTTGCCCGCTCGCTCGGTGACGAAGTCGTGGATGGCGGCAGCCTCGGCGGCGTCAAAGGGCTTCTCGGGGGCGGCGATGACCAGCAGGGTTCGGTGTGGGTTCTGCCAGTCGTTCACGAGCATGGGTGTTGACATCGTGTTGGCGACGGTAAAGTCGTCAAGGCTGTCTCGCATGAAGGTGAGTTGTTGCTCTTCGTAGTCGGAATCGTTCTCGTATGGAGAAAACACGGTGGTTTTTCCGGCGGAAACCACCGCAATCACAACCGTGGAAAGGAGGACGGAGACCAGCAGGCCAATCATGAGCCATGCTTCGAGGCTCAAACTGGTTCGCTCTGCTTCTGCCAGTTTGCTTCCCCCTCATCTATGATGAAATCCATAGATTTACAACCTTCGGAGACACATTCCACACATAATAGTTGCTCAAGGATGGGCAGGAAAATTCTGAGGTTTCTTTCCCACAGTCCTTCGGTTATCGGTTGGAAGAGAACCGCCCAAACAGAAGAAAATTACATCATTTTTCCATTGACTTGGATTCGCGATTTCTCCCAGCAAAGAGAACGGCGACTGCACAAGCCAGGAGGAGTTGGCCCACCGGCGGCCAAGGCAACGAATCGGAGGTGCTCAGTGAGCCGGTATCGTCATCGCCCACGTCGTCGTCAGGAAGCAACGGATCGTCGGCTGCAGGCGCACTGACGTCCACATTAAAGGTGCTCGAACGCAGGTTGCCATCGCCTTCGGATTCGACGGCGATGGACACCTCGCAGGTTCGCTCCTGATGGCTCGAACTCGCTTCAAGTCGGAGCGTGAAGGTCGCTTTATTGTCGCCGTTGGCATTGGTGACTTGCACGACGGTGTTGTCAAGTTGTTCCATGCCGGAGACCGTGAGATGAGGACAACTCCTCACCGTGGCTTCTCCCATCGTAATGGCGTCTTGCGTGTTGCCGAGGTTGCTCACCTCAAGGGTAAAGTCAACCCACGAGCCTGCAAACAGCGCGTCGGTCGGCTCCACCGCATTGGGAACCAGCCGATACATCCTCGGCACCGTCATGTCAGCTTCAATTTCTTGTGTCCTCAAGCTCGAGTCGCCTACTTTTTCCTCGCCAACAACGACGAGTTCAACGCTCGAGGAGGGAGAGAATGCTCGCACGACATCGGCCGTTGCACCCGTGATGGTGATTCGGAAGGTGTCGTTGGTGTTGCCCGCCACCTCGATGCTCTCCGGGCCGTCCAACACGAAGGGGCCTTCCTCGTCGTAGTCGTAGGTGAGGGCGAGATTCAAGGCGGCTGGACCCTCGTTGGCCACGTACACCACCAACTCTCCGGTCACATCCCAATCGTCCTCGAGGTCCACGATGTACTTGGGGTCGACGTCCGTGACCCAACCCATCTCCCACGAAGGACCCTGCATGTCTTGTGCTTGCCCGACAGGCAGCATCAACACCAGCGAGAGAGCAAGGAGGAGCGGGGTAACTTGCTTCACGAAACCGCCTCAATCCAGAATTCCTCGAAGAGCCCGCTTGGTCAACGTCTTCACCATGGAACGTCGGTACCGAGGCGGCAACGCCGTGTTGTTCACGGGCTTGACCGATTTTTGGACCAGCACCGCCAATCCGACCGGGTCAAGTTGACCTTCGGCGAGGTGCGCTTCCACCTGTTCGTCATGAAGCCGTGGAATGGATTCGAGCGCCGTGCTGGCTACCTTCAGTGTCGTGGGATCCCCGGGGAACCACGAGGCGGCAATGCCGGCTTCGGGGAAATCCCACGATTCACGGACACGCAATTTCTGGTAGCACCCTCTTCGCTTCTTTGCATCTGCGGGAAGTTCCACCTTGAGCAGGAATTCTCCGGGTTGGAGCACGTTTTTCTTCATCCCGTCAAGTTCGTAAAACTCCGAGAGGGGGAGCGTGCGTTGACCTTCAGGGCCGATAAGTAGGACGGAGGCATCCAGCACCATGAAGTTCGGTGCGAGATCGCCCTGATAGGTGGCGACGCACAAGGTGTTCTGGTTGGGAATCACACGGCAATCGGCGCCGGTACCGCAATCTGCTTTGTGACACCAGTCGATTGAACGGCGCCAATCCTCGCTTTGATTGTACCAGAAACAACGGGTGTCGAGGCACAGGTTTCCACCAACGGTGGCGCTTTTTCGAATCAAGGAGGAGGCGATCTTGGCTGCTGCTTCGACGAGCAAGGGATGAACGCCGTTGGCAGCCGTCAGTGAGGACAGCGGGACCATGCAACCGATTTCACTGGCAGAGAGGTGGTGCGCCTCTTCGATGCCTGCGAGGGAAATCACATGGGGTTTAGGATTGATGCGCCACTTGTAATTTGGAAGCACATCCGTGCCCCCAGCAACCCAATCGAAGGCTTCGTTCTGTTCCATCAGCGAAGCGGCGAGTTCGACCGCCTCGGCCACCGTGGTGGGGTGGTGCAGTTCAAACGGAGGCATCAGCATCAGGCATCATCCTCCATGTGGCGTTGCTCTTTTTTGAGCCAAGCACGGCCAGCGAAGCCAAGCTCGGCCAGTTGCTCTGGCAGAGGTTCGTCAGCTTCTCGCCACCCGTCGACCTGTTCGGAGAGCGGTCGGTCGGGGTCGAACCCAAACAGAACACCGTTGACATAAGCAGAAGTGTCTTCACTGCGTTGCCTCAGACGGTCGCGTTCACGGTGCTCATTGCCTCGAGCGACCAACACCGACTGCAACGGACCGTGCGTCAGACGAGGGGGTTCCATCTGTTCTTCGTCGTCCAGTCCGTTCTTCTTGAGGTGCTTTTGGATGCCAGCGTGTACAACGTCCGGTGTCAGTGGCAAGTCTCGCAGACGAACACCGATGGCATCGTAGACAGCGTTCACGACGGCCGGCAAGATGGGAAGGAGGGGGCCTTCGCCGGCTTCCTTGGCGCCAAACGGCCCCTCGGGATCGCTGGATTCCACGATGATGGCTTCGACGTGAGGCATTTCGTGGACGGAGGGGATCTTGTACTCCAACAGGTTAGCGTTCTGGAGGTGCCCGGTGCGCCCATAGACCATCTTCTCGGTCAGCACTTGCCCGAGACCCATGTGGCACGACCCAATGATTTGTCCTTTCACGGCCAGCGGGTTGAGGGCTTTGCCACAATCGTGAGCAGCCCACACGTTGGTGCAGGACACCAAGCCGGTTTCAACATCAACATCGACCTCGGCCACGTAGGCCGAGAACGAATACGCCGGCGCAAGGCCCGCAGCGGCGCCTTTGTGAACGCCACCCATGGGCGGCGAGCGGTAGGCTCCTCGGGCGATGAGGGCCCCGGTGTCGGCCTGAGCCTTGTGAAGTGCCTCGAGATAGGAAACGCCGATGGCGGGGTCGTGCTTGTAGTAGATTCGACGGTCGTTGAGCACGAGGACGTTGGGATGGTAGCCCAGCATCTCCCAGGCTGCCTTGAGCAGTTGGTCTCGGATGCCGATGGCCGCCCTGATGGCGGCGTTGGCGTTCATGAAGGTGACACGGCTGGAATAGGAACCGAGGTCAACAGGGCTGGTGTCGCTCTCATGGCTTCGGACGTGGACCATTTCAATGGGCAAGGCCAACACCTCAGCCACCACCTGAGCCACGGCGGTCGTCGAACCCTGGCCGATGTCAGCAGCACCGGTGTGAACGGTTACACCACCGTCCATGTCAACTTGGATGTGAACGGTGGCGTGTGGGAAATTCTTCGGGTCCCAATGGATGGGCAACCCAGAACCTGAAATGAAGAAACCACACCCGATGCCAATCCCTTTGCCCAACGGCATCTGACGGAACTTTTCATCCCACTTTGAGCCTTCACGCACGCGTTCAAGCGCTTCTCGCATGCCGTTGGAGGTGATGCGGAAACCGCTGATGGTTCGGCTGTGCGGTGGCAAGAGGTTGGCGAGGCGTAGGTCAATGGGGTCAACGCTCATCGATTCAGCCATTTCATCCAATCCGACCTCAACAGCACACCGTGTGTTGACGGCACCGTGACCCCGCATGGCGCCCGAAGCCGGTTTGTTGGTCCAGACGCGCGCCCCAGTGTAGTGGAACGAACCGAGTTCGTAGGGTGCTGTGGCCAGCACGCCGTTGTAGTAGGAGGTGACGTGCCCGAAGGAAGCAAAACCACCGCCGTCGATGAGGGCGTCGATGTCGAAACTGGAAATCCGACCTTCGGTATCGGCGGTCATCTTGACATCGATGTGGCTTGGGTGCCGTCCACGGTTGATCCAATAGACCTCTTCCCGGTCAAAGGTGATGCGAACGGGCCGGCCGGATTTCCGCGCCAAGATAGCGGCGCACATCTCGTGCGGGAAGGGGTCGGATTTGCCACCGAAACCGCCGCCGACAAAGGTGCGAACCACGTTGATTTGGTGCATGGGGACATCAAGGACGGTCGAGAGGGCACGGTGCGTGTAGTGCGGGACCTGCTGGGGGGTGTAGAGTTGGAGGCGCCCGTTGGGGTCCCAGTGTGCCACGACAGCGTGGGGTTCGGTGAACCCGTGGTGAACACCCAACATCGTCCACGAGCCGTGGGAAGAGGCGTGAGGTGAGTTCACGAGCGAACGGTCGCCGAACTCTTGGAAGACACGCTTCTGAACGTTGGTGCGAGCCAGGTGGTACTTGCCGCGCCAGTGAATGGGTTCGTCATGGTCTTCCAACCCCTTTTTGGGGTCAAACACCGGTTCGAGTTCCTCCCATTCAATGTCGAACAGCGACAGGGCTTCGATGGCCGTGGCTTCGTCGACGGCCGCTACGCACGCCACCAAGTCGCCCACATGTCGAACCTTCTCCACCGCCATGGCGTGCTCGTCTTTGGTCACCGGGAGGACGCCGAATCGGTTGGGTGCGTCCTGACCGGTGGACACGGCCACGACACCAGGAAGGGCTTCGACCCGCGAGGTGTCAATGGACTTGATGCGAGCATAGTGATGGGGGGAGCGTAGAATTTTACCGATGAGTTCGCCGGGCAAGCGGACGTCGTCGCCATACCATGCTTGGCCGGTGACCTTTGCGTTGGAATCGACAAGCGGAATGGATTTCCCTACAATTGTCCCCGTACGGTCGCGGTCATGGATGTGGTCGCCAGCGGGTTTGGGCTCTTTGCCGCCCACGGTTTCAGGAATGAAATCAAGGTCTCGAGGGCGCATCGTGGGCTCGCTTCCACCGGAACCTGGAGGCGGGAACACTTGCTTTCCTGCGACTCGCTTGCCGTCTTTTCGAACCTCCGATGAGGAGGCGCCCGGTTGTTGACGATAGCTTCCCATGGTGATCACTTCGCATGGCCGGGCGGCATGGTGGGCTCCTCAGGCCCGGAGGGGTGAGGGTCTGGATGCGGGTCGCTGGCAGGCGCAGCGGCTTCGGCATCGCCTCGGTGGATGGCAGCGGCAGCCTCAATGGAGTCAATGATTTGCTGATAGCCCGTGCAGCGACACAGGTTGCCCTCAATGGCGCACGCAATCTCATCTCGGGTCGGATTGTCGTTCTCGTTGAGAAGCGCTTGAGAAGCGATGAGGAACCCCGGCGTACAGAACCCGCATTGGGAACCGCCGTGGGTCGCAAAGCAGGTTTGAATGGGCGCCAAATGAGCACCGTCGGAAAGGCCCTCGACCGTGATGATGTCAGCACCTTGAACCTGGCCGGCCAAGGTGAGGCACGACAGTTTTGGAACACCGTCGATCATGACCGTGCAGCACCCACAGGTTCCAAGGTCGCATCCACGCTTGACACCGAGTGTGCCGACCTTATCTCGAAGCACATCCAGCAAGACGGCGTTGCTTGGCGCCAACACCTCGAATGGGCGCCCGTTCACGGTTGCAGCCCATCGCTTCCCTTCCGGAGCAGGAATCATTGAGACATGCTCTTCGCCAACCATGGTCGTCCCCGCCTTGCCGTAGCGGAAGAACTTCTTGATGATTGGGGGTCAGTGGCCACTTATTCCTGTTCAGAATTGGCTCCAGATATGTCACCTTCAGCCAGTTCAATGGCGTTTCGAAGCACCAGCCCGTGGTAGACCTTGATGTTGCGTTCCTTGACCGCCTCGTTCACCTCGGTCTCGATTTTTCGGAGCACGTCGCAGGATTCTGCTTCCTCAATTTCGCCCAGCAACCGCTTGAACTCGTTTCGCCGAGCAAAGAACAGCGCAAAATAAATCGGGACCAACAAGAGCGGAATGACCAATTCCTCAAACACGATTTCTGCCACAAAGGAGAGGGAAATCTCCACGTAATCGGTATCGTATTCAAAACTAAACGAGCCTGCACCAAGGCCACCGGTGTAGAAAATACCGGTGTTGGCGCTAAAGTACATGGTGAACGGTGTACTTTGGTCGTCAAAAATGTCGGAGCCTCGGTCAAGTTCCACATCGTCGGGCCATCCGTCGTTGTCATTGTCGGGGTCCAGCACGTCCGGAATCGTATCCTGATCGGCATCGGGAGGGACGGAATTTGCATTGTAGGGGTCATAGAGGATGGTACCCGAAGAGGCCGAACGCTCCATTTCATTTCGAATTCCGTCACCATCGGCGTCGTCATCGTATTCGTCGGGCATGAAATCACCGTCAATGTCGGAACATCCCATCAAACGAATTTTGCTCTTTCCGTAGATGTTCGGACAATTGTCGCTCAGGGCATGGAGGCCTTGGTCGGCGTAGCCATCACCGTCGGTATCGGACCAAATGATGGCGTCCTCAGGCCAAACATCGACGTCGTCGTTGGCTCCATCGCCATCCATGTCAGGGTCAGCGATGTCACCAACACCGTCGCCGTCGAGGTCGCGATGCTCGGTTGCATTGTTTGGGAAGGCATCGGCTCCCATGCTGGTGTTCCAAGCCTCGTCGGGATCGGACCAACCGTCGCCGTCCGAGTCGAGACAACCTTCCCGGTCCTCGGTCGAGGTCCCCGGTTCACAGTCACCTTGGGATGCTTCTTGAGCGGAAGCCGCGGAAAGAAGCACAAGACAACACAGCAAGACCGTTCCAACGACCTGCTTGTTCATGGCCCATGCTCAACGCACCCTCCTAATGGCTTTTTTCGCCTCGTTCTTGATGAAACGAAATTGGTCAAAGCAACTGACCCGAAACCAATACTACAAAAACCAAACAGCACCGAGAATATTCCATGAACAGAATCAAACTCTTCCTCGTGTTGGTCGTCCTCCTTTTTCCATTGACGGGTTGCACCGCACAAGAAGAGGAGGCCCTCCAGTCGTTCCCGGCGTTCTCGGCTGTCGCTGACAATGGCGAAACGTACAACAATGCTCGGATGAACGGTGGTGCTTACATCGTCGTGTTCTCGGCAGAGTGGTGCAACAGCCCTTGCCACACCACCATGCACGCCATTTGGAACGCCCAGCCCGAACTGCCCGTGCTCGTGATGTCCACCGACCCTGCAGAAAACGCAGGCAGCATGACCCTGAGTGACTGGCATGATTCAGCCAACGCTCACGACGATGAAGAAGGCGATACCGGCGTCGATTTGACCACCTACGCCTTCATGAAGGGAGCCAACACGGCCGAGGCCTTGGGCATCACGCGCCCAGGCTCGCTGGCCTTTGTCAACGCAGATGGCGACATCACCTATCTCCACGAAGGACGCCTTGACGATACAGCGACGATTCTGGAAAAGTGGAACGAGGCCTCGGGCACCGCCTGAGGGTGGCGTGGCGACTCAATCCAACAAGGCAGCCTCGTCCACGACAGCTTCAATGTCTTGGTCGAGGGGCGCCCAGGTCAGGGTCTCGACTTCAATGGCGCTCTCGGCTTTGTTGAGGACGATCATACCCATGATGACCAGTGAAACGAGGAACAGAAGCAAAGCAGGTGCAACCCAACCAGGGAGATCGCCGAGCAGGCCCTCTTCGCTTTCTCCGAAGGTCTTAGCGTTGGCCGTGTCCATCAGCATCACGTTAACGGAAACAAGGGAGGTGGCAGAGTGCCCACCGCTTTCGTTGGCGATGAGGGCTCGGAGCGAAAGGGTGTGGTTGCCTTCGACATCAATTCCGGGGAGGTGTTCAAGTTGATGCACGATGGTCGTGAGGTCCAAGGTTGCGGAACGATCGCCTTCGGTGAAGGAATGGAGGTTCGCCCAGTCGTCTCGCAGGTGATTGCTTCGCCATTGAAGCGAGTCGACGTATCCACTGAGTTCGATTTCGATGCCATCGCCGGGCGAAAGGTGGATTCGGTCGTCCTTGCCGGCTTCGGTTTCGACGATGACCGATACCGACATGTCGAGTTGATAGTCGCGCTGTGCAGCTTCCATCACGGCGGCCAACGCCTCAACATGGCCGTGGCCGTAGACATTGTTTTGGCGGTTCTTGGGAATTTGATCTTCAAGGCACGGTTCGTTCGCAAACATGTAGTGGCACTGGCGGTAGGTTGCCGTTTCCTGCAAGATGTTTCTTACGTCAAACGGTGAAAGATCCGGGTTGGCCTGAAGCATCAGGGCGACGGTCCCCGCCACGCCAGGCGTGGCCATGCTCGTACCGCTGAAGGCGACATAACCGTCGCCGGAGTTGTGCTGGGCCGACATCACGTCGGAACCAACGAAGGCGACGTTGGGCTTCACGCGGCCTTCTTCGGTGGGGCCTTGACTGCTGTAGACGGCAATGGAGGTGTCCTTGTCCAGCGCACCAACCGTGATGACATCCTCTGCACCACCGGGAGTCCCGATGGTGGCGGTGCCAGCAGAATTTCCTGCAGCGATGAGCATGCTGATGCCTGCTCGAACCATTTCGTTGGCGTAGCGGTTGACGCTGTCCTCTTCGTCCGACGTCCACTCGATGGGACCGGGGCCGCCAAGGCTCATCGAGGCAGCACGGATGTTGAACTTGAATCGGTTTTCGACGGTCCACTGCATGCCGGCCATGACAACGGAGAAGCTGCCGGAGCCGCCTGCGTCCAGCACTTTGACACCCACGAGGTTGGCCTGTGGAGCCATCCCTGGGTGTTCGTAGGTTGGGGCACCCGTACCAGCAACGGTGCCGGCGCAGTGGGTTCCGTGGCCTTGATCGTCGTAGGCCTGAATTTCGGTACCGTTGGTTTTGTCCGGGTTGTTCACGGGGTCGTAGAACGCAATCACCTTCGGGTCGTCCGTGGTGTTGTCATCGTCAAGGTCGTCAAGACCGACGTGCAGGCTGTCGATACCGGTGTCAATGACTGCGACCGTGACACCTGCACCGTCGTAGCCCGTTTGCTGTTGAGCGAGGTCGACCTCGTGGACAACGGCCGCATCCCCGTTCTGAACCTGAAGAATACCGTCGAGTTCCAACATCACGATGCCGGGAAGGGTGGTGGTCTCGAGAATCATGTCGTGAGGGATTCGTCCAGCCACGGCGTCGATGAGCGGCAGGTCCCATTCGTGGATGTAGCCAACCTCTCGCTCAAGCATGGCCACATCCTGTTCGGTCGGCGTGTGGTCGAAGTCAACGATCAGCGGAAGGGTGTTGGCTTCGTCCAAGAACAACGGGTGGTCGTGGTATTTCTCCACCATATCGGCAATCTTGTTGTCGTTCTTGTCCATGTTGGTGGTTTGCCACCATGCATCTTCTGCCTCGGCCGGAGCTGTGGGGTGGACCGGAACGGCCGAAGCCAGCAAGGGCGTGAGCATGAGGAAAAAGCAAAGCACGCTAAGGAGTGGTCGCTTCATGGAAATCTCTCCAATCCTGCCCACCCGAAGGAAGGATTTCAATTGATTGGAAAAAAGCATCTGTCCTTGGGCGTGAGTGTTCATTTCCAAAAAGGGAAATTTTCTCGAAGCGCAGGGTGAACGATTAAATCCTCTTTTTCCTCTTCTCCCACTGATTACCATGGCAGCGCCAAGGAGAAAAGCCGCACCCGTCCGAATGAAAGCCACCCCTGCACCAAGCGGACCCGCCCTCTCGGGCGGCGTCATGGCCAATAGCGCCCCAGAAGCGGGCACCATCACGATGGTTCGACCCAACGCCAATCTGAGCAAGGACGACATGTTCCTGATGAAACTCTCTCAAATCGTGATGATGGGTATCGGTTTCCTGTCCATTTGGTACGGCGTATTCGCCGTTGCCTTCGATGAAGAAGCCACCAACCAGAATTTCCTCGTTCTCTTCGTCGGGGGACTCTTGTCCTTCGCCGTCTCCATCATGCTGATTGAAATTCAGAGCAAGAAAAACGGGTATCGGCTGCATGACATTCAGAATTATTTCCTCGGCATTGCTTTCTTCTTTTCCACCGTAGGAACACTTTGGGGTACGAGGTTCTTGATGGGGTACGCCACGGGAACGATGGAACTGGATTGGTTTGGTGAGCCCAGCGCGTACACCGACTCCGATTGGTCGCCCAATGCCAACGGCATCTATGCGCAAACCGTGACCTGTCTGCTGTTGACCTTCGGCCACTACCGACTTCTTCGCCGATACAGCGGGGACACCAGTTTCGGATGGGGTGTCGCCACCTACGCCCCGATGGCCGTGCTCTTGGCAGGCGTTGGACCATGGATTCGCTGGTCTGGCGATGTCGTGAGTTGGGAGTTGGGTCTTGCCATCGTCCTGATCTGTTTCGTTTCAATGGAGATGGCCCTCCGGTCCAACCGTGCCCTGAATTTCGTGGTGGTGGCCGTGGCCGCTGGCGTGGTGCCCATCATCTACGAGATGCTGAACGACAATGCTCCCGTTGACGGAGCGGGCGGCGCCCTTTCATTGATGGTCTTCGTCATCGCCATGCAAGGCTACTATGCAGCGCGTCCCGACCTGCGCAAAGAGGTCATGGAACGCGCCTCAGTGGTGCTCATCGGCATGGTCGTCGTGGCCATTGCTTTGGCTCGAACTGCACCCGAGTTCAACCTCATCCTGGGGCCGTTCAGGGCCAGTGACTACCCCGAGCTGGCTGCTTACATCAACATCCCCGTGGCCCTTTGGGTGACCGTGCTCCTTGCTTACTTCCCAGCCGTTCTTCAGCAGCGAGTGCCGTGGATGCCCATCGGGTTGGCCGTGGCCTTGATGGCGCTCCCGCAAGAAGCCTCGACACTGCCATGGGTGTTGAGCATGATCGTCATCCCCTACATGGTGTTCATCTCCAAGGTTGCACGATCTTGGGTCATCAACATCACCCTGCTGGCGTTCAGTGCATCGTACCTGCTCAGCGATTGGATTGGTATCGAAGAGGGCCTCTCGGCCCAAGCCACGTACGGAGGCACCTGGTTGCACGTGCTCATCCCCATCTTTTTGGTGGCCGTGTCCGAGATGGGGCGTCGACAAAAGAAACTCGAGACGAGCACCAGCCTCGCCATGTTGGGCGCTGTCATCCTTTCACGGGCCGTCCTTGACCCCGAGTGGTTCCTCCCCTGGCTGCTCATCGCCTACATGTGCACCATGAACTTCAGCATGATTACGTCCATCAAGACCCCCTCGCTCAAGGAACGCAAGGACTTGACCCTTGCATTGGCGTTCACCGCCATCACCATTCTGTTGTTGGCCCTTCTCGACAACCTCAAGCTCCCGCCCAACGGTGCGTTTGATGGCTTGGTCGACATGGGTTTCCGACCCCAATTCTTGGTCTTGAGCGTGGCCATGTACGCCCTCGCTACGAAGGCAGCAAGCATTGAGTTGGATGCTGGTTCCATCTACGCTTGGTTGGGCCAGGGCGGGGAAGGCGAGATGACCTACAACATGGAAACCAACACGTGGGAGGTTCAATCGGCCGACCTCATTGACCACGAACAACGAATCCTCAATGGAGCCTTGACCCCGCTCGCACGATTCAGCCTCCTGACCTCATTGATGCTGTTCACCTTCACCGTAAGCGGCGTCAAAACAGCGGCGTGGTCGGACCAGCCCTACCTTGTCCTGCTCATGGCTCTGCCCGTCGGCATGCTCATTCGCGAAGTGGTGAACATGGAAACCATCAGTTCCGCCACACGAGCCTCGGCCGTGACCCTGCTGGTCTTCATCGCAGCGCCGCTTTCCCTTTCGCTTGGTCCAGACCTTTGGGGCAGCGGAGAAGGCATCAACACCACCACCCTCCTGCTTGACCTTATTCTGGTCAGCGCACCGCTTATTGCCAACGTCGTCATCGCCCGCAGAGGACTTGACACGGACGGTTTGAGCAGGTCCAGCGACGCCGTGACCTACTTGATGCTCATTTTGCTCGGCATGATGGACACCTCGGGCGGCGTGCTCTACCTGCCCATCTTGGCGTTGGTGACCTGGCGCACGATGCAATATCGATTCTACTGGATCTTGGCGCTGCTCCCCATCGTCTATGTGTTCCAAGGTGATGGATGGTTCACCCACGGTGTCTTCGGCGAAGTACTGAACACCGCCCCGGAAAGCATTGCAAATTACCTGATGGATGACCACAACGGGCCTTACCCCGCCTTCATTGGCTTGATTGTTCTCGTGCAGATGAGCCTCGGCCTCTCGGGTGTTCTCACCCAAAAAAGCGACGAAGCCGAATCCACGCTGGTCTTGCTGGCCATGGGTGTCTGGCTCATGTTCGGTTTGTTCTCTGCCATCCCTGATGGCTACTGGGCTCCCGCCTTGGGCTGTTTGTTCCTCATCCCATACTTCTGGTACACCGACAACAGCAAGGTGCTGCCCTACATGCTGGGCGCCTTGTTCATCTCGCTCTACATCGGGTTTGCTTTGAGTTCCACCTTCCAACCGATCACCGATGCCGATGCATGGGGATGGAGCGGTGTCCTCACCGGCTTTGTCGGCACCACGATGGCCGTCATGCACCACTACGGGACCTTGTTCCGAACGCCCCCCGAGACCGAGGACGAGATCAAGATGGCGGATTCGACCGCTGCGTTGGCCACGCAAATCGCGGCTTTGGCTTTCGTCGCTGGCTACTCCGTGTTTTTCGGCATCGGCCCTGTCATTGGGTTGTTGTTGCTCGGACGCTCAGCGCTGCTGGATGGACGCCCCAACAGCATGATTGCGCTTCCCATTTTGCTCACCTTCAGCATCGTCAACATGATGTCACAAGCCGAAATTGGTACGGATGAGCAACGTCAAACCATGACCGGACTGACCCTTGCCGTGCAAGGCATCATCCTGACCCTGATGTCCGCCAAAGACGACCTCATCTACGACTACGAATCCTTTGATTGGGACAACGACGAGGCCTTCTTTGCTTACATGGACCGCTTGGGTATGAGCGGTGTGCTCTACTCCATCATTGGTTTGTTCATCATGTTTGACAGTTTGAACCTTGAATCCATGGCCTACTTGCTGACAACGGTCTACCTTGTCATCCTCGGCATCCAGGGCTTCAGCGAAGAAGCAGATGCTCGCTGGCGAAGAGGTGTTGGTGGCTATGGCGCCATCCTCACGGCCTTCCTGTTTGCAAATTCACTCGAGAGCGACCTGTTCAGTGCCATCGCCACGGTGATGAGCGGCATGGTGGCCCTTGGCTTTGGTTTCCTCTTCATGCAACGCATGAACGAAGACGACGGTATCTACGAGGAGGTCGCTGCTGTGCCCCAGATGGGCTCAATGGGCGGAAAGATCGCTCCCGCTCCAGCTGTCGCAGCACCTGTCGAACCAACCCCCAAGGAAACGACCCCTGAGCCAGTGGTTGAGGTTGAAGATGAGGTTGATGTTCTGGTGATTCCTGATGACGAGGAGGATGACATCCTTGACCTTGACGATGAGGACGAACCCGAGCCGGTTTCAGCCTCCACCGAAGCCGTTGTTGCTGAGGTTGCAGAGGAGGAGGACATGGTCGAGGTTTCATGCCCACACTGCGGTGAACCCTTTGGATTGGACGACGGTGAAGTTGGTGAATTTGTCTGCCCTCACTGCGAGGAGTTCCTTTCGTGGGACGGCAAGGTTGCCCAGAAGATTGTCCAAGAGCCAACGCGTGCCGGACACAACGGCCTGCTCGACACGGGCGAAGGGTTTGCATTGCGCTTGCCAAAGGACGCTGTGGACAACATCCTCGCCTCCCTCGAGACGACGCCCCACGACGGCTACGTTCCCGTGGTAGCGTTCGGCCCGAACGGGCAGATCATGCTGACCTTTGAGGCGGGAAACAACGGTGCTTGAAGTCGTTTGAACATGAACGAAGAATCAAGACCCTCGCCGGCGCAGAGCGTTCATGGACAACCGCCACCACCGTATGGTATGGATTGACCTCGAGATGACCGGCCTTGACATCGCCAAGGAATCCATCATCGAGATTGCGACGGTGGTGACCGACGGTGATCTCAACGTCTTGGCCACCGGCCCCAACCTCGCCATCAGCGTGGATGAAGACCTGCTCGCCGGGATGGACGATTGGAACACCCGCCACCACCACCGCAGTGGCCTCGTGGACCGGATTCGCTCAGAGGGCGTCAACGTTCGTGAGGCGGAACAAGCCACCCTTGCCTTCCTGAAGGAATGGGTGGACGAAAACACGGCGCCGTTGTGTGGAAACAGTGTGTGGAACGACCGGCAATTCATGGCCAAGGAAATGCCAGAACTCCTCGACTACCTCCACTACCGCATGGTGGATGTATCAACCATCAAGGCGTTGGCCAAGCGGTGGTACAGGGACGTCCCTCGCTTCAACAAAAAAGGAGCCCATCTCGCCCTTGATGACATCCTTGAATCCATTGAGGAACTCAAGTACTTCCGAGAACACGTGTTCAGACCTCAAGCCTGACGCCACGTTGCGGACGCAGGGTCCACGGATTTGTGGAGCGACATGATTTGAGCGGCCACCGCAACGGCAATCTCCTCAGGCGATTGCGCTCCGATGTTCAATCCGATGGGACAGATGACTTGGTTCAGCAAGGACTGTGGTACACCCTGTTCCCTCGCCGCCTCCTCAAAGGCCTGCCATTTCGAACGACTTCCAATCACACCGATGCGAGGATGGTGCTTGCCGTCCAATGCAACATCTGCTTGATTGAGCAGTTGAAGCAGACCGAGCAGGCGTTCTTGGTCCTCTGCCCAGTCGTGTCCGAGCAGCAAGATGTCCGAGAAGCGACCCAGCGTTACCGCCGTCTCCCCTTCAAGGACGCCAGCCACGGAAGCAGAGGAGCGTTCAACGGCGTGCGGAAACTTGTCCTCCGAGACGTAGGCTTCTCGGGTGTCGTGCACCGAGTAATCCCATCCCAAGCCGTGAAGGGTGGTGGCCAAGGCTTCCCCGCAATGTCCGCCGCCCATGATGTGCACGTGTGGCATGGGAATCATCACCTCAACGGCGATCGACACCCGACCGCCGCACAGCGAATCAAGGGGGGTCACCTCATAGCCCTTCGCACCTTTGTTCAACCCGTAAGTCAGCACCTCAGCAAAGGGTTGCGAGGCATCGTCAAGCAATTCCCTGCAGCGTTGGAGGACACGGTGTTCAAGTCCCGCGCCACCAACCGTTCCGACCCATGTATGTTCGTGGGAGGACATCGCCAATCGAGCGCCGGTCTTTCCGGGCACGCTCCCCGAGGTGTTCAGCACCGTGGCCATGACAACACGTCGTTGGGATGCCAACTCGCTCAGTACCCACTGGAGGACGTGAGCGGTCATGGACACGCCTCAACGGGCGGCCCTCATATCCCTTCGCCTCGAGAGAAACACGCCAAAAGAGCGCCCTCGTCCCCAAGCAACCGGTCCACATCGGCTTCGGTGTCGATGTTGTGGTGCAACCACGGTGCCTGAACGGGAACTGAAGCAAACGAAACCAAGGCTCTGAGCGAGGCATCGGCGTTCGCCGAAACCACCGCCTCAATGGCCGCCTGATCAAGCAACACCGGATGACCACGGCGGCCCTCGTGCGCAGGTGCGCAGCTGGTGGAAGTGTTGAACAAAGCTTCGAGGATCTCACCGTTCCACGCCGGCCGGTCCACCGGCGCCATCACGAGGCGTTCGGGGATTGAACCCCGCTGGTCGACCAAGGCAGCGCACCCCAATTGCAGCGAACGCGTGCGACCGGCATCAGGGTCGTCGTTGACGACCAACGTTGCCTTTGGAAGCAAGCGTGCGACCTGTTCGGCAAGGTCGTTGTTGACCACCACCACGGTCTCGCATCCGGCATCATTGAGCCGTTGATGAGCCCACTCGACCAACGTTGAGTCGTTGATGGAAACAAGGGCCTTCGGGCGGCCAAGCCGCCTGCTCAAACCCGCAGCGAGCACGACGGCGGCCACGGGCGGGAGTCCCATGGACCCGACAAGCTGGGCTGTGTTTTGGTTGTTTGCTGAATGGGCCTTGATATAGGCTCGGGGAACTTCCCTCGCATGACTGCTTGGAACCCACCTGGACACTGGCCGAGGGCTGCGCGTGATGCGCACGTGAAGTCCATGCGTTTTCTCGATTCCATTGTGGAAGGTTCCAGCGCGATGACCCTTGCGTTGGACCAGCAAGGGCTGCCAAGGGTGGTCATTCGGGGTGCTTCACGCAGGTGGTACAGGGTCGGATTGCACGCACATTATGTCGAAGATTATGTTGACGTTGAGGGCGAGTACAGAGAAGTGAAAGAAGTCCACTGGCGAACCAGCATCGATGCGGGTGCATGGAAACAAGACATCACTGAGCGGACGCCGTTCATGGTCGCCCTGTGCATGCATCCGACGCAACGTTCCCTGAACCTCCCCATCGGCGACCAAATCGCCGCCCTCGCGTTGGCCCTTCAAAACGACAAAACCACGGCCATGCGAATTCCCCTCTTGGCCCAGTTCATCGTCTCACCCCGAGAAGCCCTCGAAGGCGTGTATCAGTTCAGCGAGGAAGGGGTCATCATGGAGGAGGAGGTTTACGACGAAGACGACGAGGCCGCTTACATGTACGACGAGTTTGATGAGTTCAGCGAGCCGATTGCAGACCCCGGGCTATGGGCGCTCACCGAACTGTTCGCACCCTTGCCCTTCGAGGACGAGGCCGATGAAATCGAGCATCGCCAACTGGACGATTGGATGGACCGACAGGAACGGCAAGCGACGAGTGGGCCAACCCCCTGGCATCACGACGACCGACAGGTCTGGCAACTTGAGGACAACCTCAGGAAGGGTCGTCGCTGATCAAAGTCCTTTGGTGATTTCGCGGCCAATGATCATGCGTTGCACCTGGGAAGAGCCCTCGTAAATTTGCATGACCTTCGCGCCACGCATCAGGCGGGCGACGGGGTATTCTTCTGAATAGCCGTAGCCACCGTACACCTGGACGGCATCGGTGGTTACCTGCATGGCCATGTCGGCCGCAAACCGCTTGGCATGGGCCGCCGACTCGGTGTTTCTCACGCCTGCATCGTACTCTGCTGCGGATTTCCACGTGAGCATGCGAGCCGCTTCGATGTTGGTCTTCATGTCAGCGAGCATGAACTGGATGGCCTGATGTTGGTGGAGGGGTTTGCCGAACGTCTGGCGTTCGCTGGAATACTGAAGGGCGTGCTCGTAGGCTGCACGGGCCAGGCCGGTGGCATGAGCGGCGATGTTCGGTCGGCTCATGTCAAACGCCTTCATGGCGTTCATCCAGCCGCCTGACTCTGAGCCGCCAATGAGATGGTCGGCCGGCACGCGAACGTCATCGAACGTGATGGACCGCGTGTCGGAACATCGCTGCCCCATGTTGGTCTCTTTCTTGCCCAGTGAGAAGCCAGCGGCATCCCTTTCGACGACAAAACCCGACATGCCGCGGTACCCTGCGTCCGGGTCGGTCTTTGCGAGCACGAAGAAAAAGTCAGCGTGGCCGGCGCCTGTGATCCACATCTTTGAACCGTTGATGACGTATTCGTCGCCGTCACGAATGGCCGTGGTTTTGCAAGCGGCCACGTCGGAACCCGCGCCCGGTTCCGTGACGGCATAGGAGGCAAGCGCACCCTCTTCGGCGATTTTTCGTAGCCAGTGCTCCTTTTGCTCCTCGGTTGCTCCGGTGATGATGGGCGCACTGGCCAAAGCCGTGGCATAAGCTGCCGTGGCGAAACCAGGATCGCCCCAAGCCAGTTCTTCGTTGACCAAGACTTCCTCAAACGAACCCAAACCAGCCCCACCGTAAGCCTCGGGGATGTGGAGGTTGAGCAGGCCCATCTCGTGCGCTGCCTGGATGGTTTCTTTGGGGTAGTGCGCCGTTTCATCCCAGTGCTCAGCATGGGGGCGGATTTCGTCGCGGGCGAACTCGTTCGCGAGTTCCTTGAGCATGGCTTGCATCTCATCGAGTTGGAAGTCCACCATGAACAGGCCAAGCATCGGTCCCTTAAGAGCGATTAGATGAGACGCTCCGGAGGCAGCCTCAGAGCACAAGGTAACCGAGCCGTTCTGCTGCGAGCGCTGCCAAAAACAGAACGTAGATGAAAATCAACACCACGCCTTCCCATCGCTTGAATTCGTACTCGGAACGCATCATGAGCAGAGCGACACCGGTGCCGACAAAGGTGGCAGGAATGATGATGTATGCCGTGAGCGCGAAACTCGCTTCGGTCAACGCCAGTGGATAGATGACCGAAGCGAAGCCGATGGAGAGGAGCGGGTCGGTGATGTTGGAGCCGATGAGGGTGCCGATAGCGACGCCTTGGCTACGCTTGGCGGCCAGGAAGGCGATGGTGAGTTCAGGAAGCGACGTCCCAAGGCCGGACACGGTGGTTCCGATGACGGCGTGGGGGACGTTGAAGGCGTACGCCATGTCGCTGGCGACGTTGACCAAATGATGCGCTGCAAAGAGGGCCAACAGCAGACCGGAGGTGACCATGAAACCGTAGGCAGCGGTGGTTCGGTCCAACTTCCGTTCAACCTGCTCACCGCCACTGAGTTCTTCCTCAAGGATTTCATCCCGATGAGAGAGCAGCCAGTAGATGTAAACGACGTACAAGGACATCAAGATGGCGCCCTCGATACGACTCAGTCCATCCCCGGTGAACAAAAACACGGTCAAGAGACCGATTGACGAGAACATGATCATCCCGTCCCGCTTCAGCCACGAAGGGCGAACCTTGACGCCACGGAAGGCAACGACCACACCCAAAATCAAGGTGATTTGAACCAAGATGGACCCGTAGATGCCGCCGATGGCGAGGTCGCCGATTTCAGGGTTGGTGGCGACATCGGCTGCTGCGGTGGAGGTGACCAGAATTTCAGGAAGCGAAGTCCCGATGGACACGATGGTTAACCCGATGACAACCTCGGGAAGGCCGGCACGATAAGCGAGCCCTTTGGCTCCTTCAATAAAGAAGTCAGCGGATTTGATGAGGAGGGCGAGTGCCATGGCAAGCAGGACGATTGAGACGTAGTTGTTGTTGATGCTCGAGTCCTCAAGCAGCGTGTGGAGGGCCAAAATACCGAGGAACAGAGCGCCGTTGAGCACGAGGGTATTACTCATCAAAAGTTGGGGAATACCCGTTGGGGAGGCAACAGCGTCGTCTCCCATGCGTCTTGGAACGACCCCCACTTCTTGACGGTTGCCACCGAATGCCACGGCGGTGGTGAGTTCACAGAGCCTTTGAACCGAGTGGTGCTAGGCCGATTGTGAAGCGAGAAGCAGCGGGAGAGTTTCTCGGCACCGCCCTCATGGTCGCTGTGGGCTGCGGCAGCGTGGCTTGGGGCGCCAGCCACGGGTTGGTCTCCCTGACCTTCGGGGCGGTGGTTACCCTCGCCATTCTCCTGTTCGGATCCTTGAGCGGCGCCCACATCAACCCCGCCGTCAGCGTGGCGTTTTGGAGGGATGGACAACTTGAGGGACGCCTACTGCCCGCGTACATGGTCGCCCAGTACCTCGGTGCGCTAACGGGAGCGAGTTTGGTGGCAGGTGCTGCACCCACGAACGTCATTCCAAGCCTCTCATTGGTGAGCGGTTTCTCGATTGAAATCGCCATCACGTGCGGGCTGATGGTAAGCATTCTCTACATCGTGCAGAGGACGGATTCTCGGCCGGTGGTGGCCGTTTGGGTCGGTGCAACCGTCGCCTTGTTGGCGCTGTTGGCTGGTCCACTGACGGGCGCGAGCATGAACCCCGCCCGCACCTTCGGCCCCAACGCCCTTAACGCCATGTGGGCCAGCCTGCCGTTTTACGTCGTCTCAACCACGCTGGGTGCGTGGTTGGCCGTTGATGTCAAACACCGATTCTTTCCTGACACCGTCAGGCCTTGAACGAGGCACGAAGCACCTCGACCACGTGCTCGAGGGATGGAATGGTGTGGTTCTCCAACGGCGGTGCGAACGGCACGGGTGTGTCCAGGGCACCGATGACGGTTGGAGCGGACTCGAGTTCGTAGAAGCACTCCTCCATGATCCGAGATTGCACGGTATGGCCGAGGCCGCCTGACCATTGGCCTTCTTGCAAGACCACAAGGCGGCCCGTGCGCTGAACCGAAGCAACACACGTAGCTGAATCGAAAGGAATCAATGTCCGCAGGTCCACCACCTCAACTTCAATGTCTTCAGCAGCGAGAACTTCGGCGGCCTGCAAGGCGATGTGGACCATGGCACCCCAGGTGACGAGGGTGATGTCCCGACCGCCTCGAATCACTTCGGCCCGCCCCAATTTGTAGGGTCGACCTTCGGTGATGTGCTGATTGACCGTGTCGGTATCCACCTTCTGGTTGATGTTCATGCCCCACCCGGTCAAACCGCCTCGCAAGCCGTAAAGGCCGATGTGTTCGAGCATCAAGACTGGATCGGGAAGTTGAGCGCCTTCCATGAGCAAGTCGTAGGCATCCTGCGGCGTTCCGGGGGCCATGACGACGAGGCCGGGGTCATTGGCAAACCAGGATTCGATCATGTTCGCGTGGAACGGACCCGAGCGGGTTCGTGCACCCAAGGGAATGCGAATGGTCATCGGGCAGTCTGCACCCCAACGCCAACGGAGCATCGCTGCGTTGTTCACCAAAGCGTTGAATCCAAGGGCGGCGAACCCGCCAAACTGAATCTCAACCATGGGTTTCATGCCAGAGAGCGCTGCACCAACGCCGGTATGGACAATCACCGCTTCGCACAGGGGCATATCGATAAGTTTCTCCGTGTGTCCGGCGTTCTTCAGCGCCATGTTCATGCCGAACGCACCTGCGACTTCCATGTCCTCGCCGATGAAGACGCAGTCTTCGCCGTGCATCGTGGCAATGTCAGCCATGGCCTGCTGGATGGCGCGAGCATAAGTCCAACCGCCCTTCTCAGCATACTCCCATGCCACTTGACCGACATCGAGCGGAGCGTCTGTGAGTTCGGACCGGCTTGCACCGGTGTAGCGATTCAGGTGGTCGGCATGTGTGTCAGCGTCGTGGAGCGTGGTGACGCCCTTGGTGACAGTTTCGGGTTCTGGCCATTCCATTGCCAGCAGCGATGCCTTGGCCTGCTCGACCGCAGCGGCTTCTTCCGCTTCCATGGCTTCAAGTTCGGCCTCGTCAACGCCCATGTCCAGCAACAGCGAGCGATGTGTGGGAATCGGGTCTTTGGCCGCCCAATAGTCCAACAGTTCACGGTCGACATAACCTGCTGGGGTACCACTGGGATTGCCCAGATAGAGATCGTCGTGGTGGTGAGCATGCCCACAACCACGCATCGTCTCAACGTGAATCAAGGTTGGGCCGCCACCGGCCATCGAAAATTCTCGAGCGACGGCTGCAGAAGCGTGCCATGCTGCCGGGTCAGAGCCGTCGATGGTCCATGCTGGAAAGCCCATGGCGGCTGCCTTGTCCGCCCACACCTCGACACCCGATTGCTTCGCAGGTGGCGTATCAAGGGCGATTTGGTTGTTCTGGAGAATATAGGTGATTGGAAGACCGCGGGCGCCAGCGAGGTTCATGGCTTCCCAAAACTCTCCGGAAGAAGAAGCACCCTCGCCAATACAGGCCACGTGAAATCGGTCAAGGGATTGACGCCATGCAGCGAAGGCCAGGCCGGTCATGGTCGCGGCGGCGATCGGCAACGGTGCGGTAGGCGGAAGCACCCCGACATGCCACGCACCAACGTGCAAATCTCGTCCACCGGCATCGTCCCATCCTCCATTTTGGTTCGAACCGACCTTTCCAAGGTTGGCCGCCATCACGTCGAGCGATGTATCACCCATGGCCAAGCCGAGGCCAATATCACGAATCATGGGGGCGACGAGGTCCCCGTCGTAGCCCTGGCCGGGGCGGGCGTCACGTGGAGCGTCGGGCTGGCGTTCAAGCGCCGTGGCGACGGCAACCACGCCCTCCTGCCAGGTCGAACGGAAGCCTTTCCCGCCAAATCGGCCGCCATCAGGCGTGTCAACACCGTCGGTGAAGATCTCTTTCAAGGCCCCGTCAAGGCATCGCGTGCGGGTCATCATGCGCTGCCATTCCATACGGTGCGGCATGGAGACGGCCATGTAGTGAGCGAGCCTGCGCATCATCAGCCGCATGTCGACAAGGAAGTGAGAACGGCGCCGCTCAAGCATCATGGCCATGCTTCGGCGTGGAATCACCTCGTTCTCAAGATCCTCACCGAGGGTGCTTTCCATCTGCTTCTTGAGGCCACGTTCAAGCGCGTCGATGAACCGCTCGGAGAAGGCATGCCAAGAGGCCCCCTCGAAGGTATCGGGTTCAGCCCCGATGATGTGGTCCCAAATGTTCGCCACGAGGAACAAATGTGCATCGTGTTGTTGAGCGAGGAAAGTGAGAACTTCGGCACGGGCGGCATCTTTTGGCAACGGCTGGAAAAATTCCAACGGTGCAGCAGGGCGCCAATTGAGGCCGAAGATTTCCGGAAGGTCGCCTTGTGACACGGTCGGTCCCCGGCTCTCCCAAGCGATGGTTGGTTTCAATCCTCTTCTTGGATGAATTGACTTCAAGCAAGCCGTTCTTCGGTGGTTTGTTTGCGTTTCTCGATTTCTGTCTGATAGCAATCATGCAGGATGTCTTTATTCCCGTATGTTAACATCAAGGCCCCGAACGCCGGCACACACAGGCAACCCAAGGCGATAGCCCACGACCCAAACACATCGAACATTGGGCCGACGACCAGCGGCCCGAGAATGGTGCCTGCAGCCCATGCCGCGCCAAACACGCCGAAAGCCAAACCGGGATTGCCCTCGCCGAGCGCTCGGTTGGTGGCGGTGTCGATCATCGGGAGCATGGGAATTTGAGCGGCGGCGATGAAAAACTGGAACGTGCCAAGCATGACGATCATCGCCATAACGGCCGTCGTACCCGTGAGCACCAAACCAACGAGGCCCACACCGAGGAGAGCGAGCGTGGCGCAGCACCACCCGATGAGCATGTAGCGGGTGGGCCCCCTTCGGTCAACCCAACGACCCCATATGACAGACCCCAGCCCTTGCATCAACACCATGACCAGCAAAACGCCCCCAATCTGTGCTGCACTCAACCCCAACGCATCGTCGAGAAAAAGTGGAACACCGGCCTCAAGTGCACCGGTGGCCAATGTCGTGATGGCCAACAAGACCCCGACACGGAACAGAATTTGGTCGGAGAAGAAGACACCAACGGAAACGGTGGAACTGGTTTGTTCGTTCGCACCGCCAATGACCGCCGTTGACATGGCCATCACCGGGCAGACCGCCAGCGTGATGAGGGCCAGAACACCAAACGCTGAGGCTTCACCCCAGCTGAACAACAACCCGCCGAAAACCGGCCCCAACAATCCGCCGATGGCCGCCATGCCGAGCAACTTGCCGGACTGTTCACCAAACCGTGTTGGCCAGAGGACGGAGGCCGAAGCCAAACCAGCCGTCATGATGGTGGCGCCAGAAGCCCCGTGCAGCATGCGAGCGGCCGCCAGCAACAAAAAGGGACGACCAACCAGTTCATTGGTCGCCACGACATAAAGACCGCTGGAAAAGGTGAGCAACACCAGGCTCACCAGTATGGTCCGGCCAGCCCCAAATCGGTCGGTGATGCGACCCGTGAACGGCCCGAGGATCAGAAGCGGCACCGCCCAAAGCGAAACCAGCATCGTCGCCTGCGTGGCGTTGAGTCCGAATTGTGATTGCCAGGACGGTAGGATAGGAACAATGAACGCATACCCGAGAAAATTGACAAAAAAGGCAGCGAGCAACGCAGCAAAGGCTCTTCGAAGTTGCTGTTCACTGTGGAGGACGCTCACTCCTCTTCCTCCACATGAGGGAGGGCGTCCAACATGTCAGCGGCCAAGACACTGGCGTCTTCCACCTGTGTGAGGAGGGTCAAATCCGAAAGAGCCCCTGGTCGTTTTAGGGCCTGCATCAATTCCGTGAGGACTTCAGCCGTGAGCCGGGTCAGGGACAAGGTCTCCGGGTCGATGCCAACTTGCTCGTCTTGGTCAAGTAGGGCGACGTACTCGGGTTCCTCGTCAAGAATACCGTCCATCTCCGACTCAACGGTCCTTGCAATGTCTTCGGCTTGTTTCTCGAGGATGTCTTCCATGGAGGAGCCAACCCCGGTTGAACCGATGCTTGGTGCCGCTCCCTCACCCAGCGTTGCTCCTTTGTTGATGGTCTTGAAGGAGGGAACGGAGGTTGTGGTTGTCGGCGAAGTCCCATCATCTTCGTTCGCCCCTTGAGGCGGCGCTTCAGCCGGCGGAGAAGCATTCCCTTCCTCATCGGCCGCCCCCTCTGCGCCCACCAAGCGATTTAACGCCAATCGGACCATGGTGGTCATGGCGTCTGCTGAAAGCGAGTTCTCTTGATCTTCCTCGTCGCCCATTTCTTCACGAATGGAGCGAACAAAGTCATCGTCAATGTTGCCTGCCTCCACCAAACGTCGCAGCATGGGCAGCGCCCACTGACTGTCGTTCATTGTCATGGACACATCAAAGCGTTGACCCCCTCCAAAACCCCCGCCTTGGGGTGCCGACACATCCGCCGGTGGGGAAACAAATTGCTTGGCGGCATGGCGCCCGACCTGGCCGATGAGCTGGTTCATGTCCACCGGCTTTCCGATGACTTCCGCCACACCTGCCATGGCTGCAGATGAGAGAAAGTCCGGTGCCGTGGTTCGTGAAAGCAAGACGGTTCGTGTTCCGGTACGAAATCGCGGCTGACTCGAAAGGTTTTGACAGACATCCAGCGCACTGCCTTGAGACCATTCGCCTTCCATTAACAACACGTCAGGGAGGACGGCACTCGCCGTGGCTTCAGTTTGAGCGAGGGTGCTGAGTCGAGTGACGTCGTATCCCTCTCGCTCAAAGGTGTTTGCCAACAGGTTTCGGCGACCCTCGTTTTCGTCGGCGATGATGATGCTGGCCGTGTTCATCCCCTCCGTGCCTCAAGCAGGGCCACGGCGGCTTTGAACCTCACCCTGAAAGCAAGGGATGAGACCGGTGTTTGGACGAGGTCAACTCGGCCTCAATCAGCGAACGATTTCGTCTGGAGCAGCTGCCATCCACCCCAAAATGCCACCGTCAAGGTTGTACAGGCGGTCTGCAGCGACGCCGAGTTTGATGAGTTCAATGGCGGCCAGTTGGGAGCGCATACCGCTCTTGCAGTGGATGATAATGTCGCCTTCCTCGGGCAAGGATGGGAGTGCAGTCGCCATGTCGGTGTGGGGCGCGTGAAGGTTGCAACTGCTCACGCTGACCTCGGCATGTTCGGCGACCGACCGGACGTCAAAGATGAATGGGGTCCATCCTTCGCCCCGGCGCTGGAGAAATTCGGTCATTGAGATGTGGTGAAACATACCTCCTTGGCCATTCTCTACGGATTTTTGTTCTTCCGGCGCCGCCTTCCCTTCCGACGGTACGAGACACCAATCCTCGTCGGAGAGCATCGCTGCTGCTCCAGAGAGGTCGGAAATCGGCGTTCGAGTGGGGTCTGCTACAAACGAAAGCTTGTCGAAATCCATGGTTTTCGCATCGTAAAGAAGCAACGTTCCTGACAGCGAAGGCGGCATGCCCAGCAGCACTTTGAGCGCCTCAGTGGCCTGAAGCACACCGATCAAACCCGGGAGAACGCCCAAAACGCCGGCCTCGGCACACGACGGTACGGCCGATGCTGGCGGTGGTTCGGGAAACAAATCCCGGTAGCACGGTCCGTTCTGGAAATTAAACAGCGACACCTGACCCTCGAACCTGAAAACGGAACCGTACACCCATGGAAGCCCGAGAAGTGAACAGGCATCATCGACCAAGTACCGGGTCGGGAGGTTATCGGTGCCGTCAACAATCACATCCCACCCCTCGAAGCGTTCCAAGATGTTCGTGGGGTTGAGGCGCTCGTGAAACACCTCGACCTTCAGATTCGGGTCGATGGCGTTGAGGGCCGCTTTGGCAGAGTGCACTTTTGGCGTGCCAACATCTGCCGTGGCGTGAATGACTTGGCGCTGGAGGTTGCTCAATTCCACGGCGTCGTTGTCAATGAGACCGATTCGCCCGACACCGGCTGCGGCCAGGTAGAGGGCTGCAGGTGAGCCCAAGCCACCGGCCCCGATGATGAGGACGCGGGACTCGTTGAGCCGACGTTGGCCCTCGATACCAACATCGGGGAGGCTGAGGTGCCGGGCGTGGCGTGCAACATCAACCATGGTGAGGCCACACGCACGTCCCACATCAAGGAAACGGCGTCAATGGACGTTCTCTTCGAGCCACTTCTCAACGTCGATGGCCGCCGAGCAACCCATGCCGGCAGCCGTGATGGCTTGCTTGTAGCGGGTGTCGACGACGTCGCCTGCTGCGAACACGCCGGGAACGGATGTCATGGTGTGTTCCGTGTGAACGATGTAGCCGTTCTCATCGGTTTCGACTTGGCCACCCAAGAAATTCGTGATGGGAGTGTGGCCAATGGCGATGAAGGCACCCGTGGCCTCAATGGTCTCGGTGCTGCCGTCCTGCGTGTTTTCAAGCACGGCTCCGGAGAGGCCTTTGTCGTCGGAGAGCCATTCCTTGATTTGGCGGAAGGTTTTGATCTCAATTTTGGGGTTGTTCACCGCTCGCTCGTACATGATGGTGGACGCTTTGAACACGTCCCGACGGTGAATGAGGGTCACCTTGCTGGCAAATCGGGTCAGGAACGTGGCCTCTTCACACGCAGAGTCACCGCCACCGATGACCAGCACGTGCTCGTCGCGGAAGAACGCCCCGTCGCAGGTGGCGCAGGTCGAGATGCCGCGACCCTTCTGCTCGGCTTCTCCTGGTGCGTCAAGCCAGAGGGATTCTGCGCCGGTGCAGACAATGATGGAGTGCGTGAGGAAGGTTTCGCCTTCAACGGTGACCTTGAACGGGCGTTCGCTGAGGTCAACCTCGTCGACGTTTCGGTCCTCGACTTCAAGACCAAAACGCTCTGCTTGCTCTCGCAGTTGCATCATCATCTCGGGTCCACCAATGCCTTCGGGGTAGCCAGGGAAGTTTTCGATGTCGCTGGTGAGCATGAGTTGTCCACCCGACATGTAGCCGGCGAACATAAGCGGGTTCAGCATGGCGCGACCTGCATAGAGCCCAGCGGTGTAGCCTGCAGGTCCTGAACCGATGATGATGACGTTTCGCACTTCGGACATGTAACTCACTGGAGTTTGGGAGCGAGCGGGGGTGTTTGAAGATTCGCCCATGAGCCCCAAGTGGAGCCAAAAGATAGAGAAGCACGGGGAGAAAGCCCGAGCATGGTGAATCAACTCGCCGCCGCCGTCGGCATGGGCGTCTACGTCATGGCGGTCTTGTACGCTACGAAAATCCCCTACACCATGATGCTGAATCGAGGCATGGAGCACATCCGAGCCGTGTATTACAACCGAAAAATCGTCCACATGTTCGCCGGAGGCGTCGGCTCACTCAGCGTGCCATTCCTGTTCACCGATGTATGGTACCCCATGGTGTCGGGAATGCTGCTCACCGCCCTTCTCTTTGCCTCCCACCGTGCTGGCATCGTCATGCATTGGTTCCAGACCGAACAAAACCAAAACGACGTCAAGTTCGGGCTGATGTGGTGGATGTCCATCTCTGCCATCTGGTGGTTGGTCGGCGACCCGTGGTTGGCCATTGTTCCCTCGCTGTTCATGGCGTTTGGTGACGGCGTGACGGGTGTGGTTCGAAATGCTGTGGTTCGCAAGCGCTCGAAAAGCCCCATTGGCAACGTGTTCATGTTCATCGTCAGTGCGCCGCTGGGATGGTTCGCAGCCGGTGCTGGCGACCCCAGCCTTCCCGTTTGGGGCCTTATCGCCGCTACGGTGGCCACCTTTGTTGAGCGCTACGAGTTCGGACCCATTGATGACAACATTCTGATCACGGTGTGCGCTACAGCCGTGTTGTTGCTGGGTGTCCAGCTTGGGCCAATTCTATAGAACAGAACGCGCCAATGACGTACCGTCAAGACTAACCCGGACCGGGTCTTCGTCAGCGTGGAACCGTTTTCGGCCGGCTTTCGCTCACTGACCGATGAGTTGGTAGTCGTCGCTCAACGGCGTGGCCCCGGTCTCGACGTGGATGATCTTCCCGTCCTGGAACCGGTAGAACGCCAACACGGCCTCCGAGGTTGAACCGTTGGCGAAATGGGCAATGGAGTGGCCGACGCCGACCTCGTCGTTCTCAAACAAGATACGATGGGATTCGGTGCGAACAGCACCGGTGCCGGCAAAGGCCATGATGTCGCCTTTGGTCATCACGGCGCCGCCCACATGGGGGTAAAATTTGCAGTCGTCGTGGATGACGGCTTCCAACGCTTCTTTGTCTCCGGATTCAAAGGCTGCTTCGTACTTCGCAAGGATGCTCATGCCCCGTGCTTAACTTCGAAGCACATAACCACTTCCTCCACAATCTATGCAGCAAGATGGGGCGCAGGAACCTTTGAGGCCCGATGGCTCAAACCCCAGCCATGAGGATTCACTGTTTGGGCGGAGGACTGGTCGGCTCGTTTGTCACTCGCAAGCTCCACGAAGCGGGTTTGGACGTCCATCTCTACGACATCGTGCCTCGACAAACACCCGCCACCTTCCATCTCGGTGACGCTGCAGCCGCCGACCACCGTGAGGCTGATCTCGTGGTCAACATGGTACCCGGCTCCATTGGCCACGAGGTGTTGAAGACCTTGTTCGCTGAAGGCCACCGAATCGTGGACCTCTCGTTCAGCGAAACAACCCCGGATGCGCTTCCTGATGGTCCCGGCGTCGTGCTGTGGGACGTCGGTATTGCACCCGGCCTCTCAAACATGCTGGTGGCCCTGGCTCATCGTGAACTCGGCCACCTCGACAAGGTGACCATCAAGGTGGGTGGGAATCCGGCCGAACCCGACCATGAATGGTCCTACATGGCCCCCTTTTCTCCCCACGATGTGATAGCCGAGTACACGCGCCCCGCTCGGATTGTTCGAAACGGGACCGCGACCGTGGTGCCTGCCATGGACGACCTCCACACCATTGATGCCAACGGTAGAGCCATGGAGGCGTTTCTTACTGACGGCTTGCGTTCGCTGATCAACACCCCGGCCACCAGTATGGGAGAGTACACCGTGCGATGGCCGGGCCACATTCAACGCTATCAGCGCACGAATCTCAACCCGGATGAACTGGTAGAGGCCTGGCGCTATGACGCCGAGCGCCCCGAATTCACGTGGATGGAAGTGGCGGTTGAGGCAGGCGGACAACGACGTGTCTGGACGGTGGAAGACCGTGGTAAGGACGGCGACTCCAGCATGGCGAGGACCACCGGTCTGGTGACGGTTGCCTGCGTCTTGGCGTGGACACGGGCCGACCTGTTTGCTGAGGGCGTTCACCCCCCTGAAGCGTTGCCAACCGAAGTCATTCACGATGTCATCTCATTGCTGAAGGCCGAAGGCGTGGCCGTTTCAGTCCTCGAATGAGCTGCTTCGGACCCGAACTCACTCCTGAAAGGCTTGATTTGGGTTAGATTAAACTACAAAATCAAAGGTGAACCACCATGCAACCTCAAACGATGGGTACCATCATGCCTGCGCAACCCATGGCCTCTGACAAAGACTGGATCATCACCTTGGTGCTCAGCATCCTCGTCGGCACCCTCGGCATTGACCGATTCTATACCGGCTCCATCGTTCTGGGCGTTCTGAAGCTCATCACGTTCGGCGGTATGGGGCTGTGGTGGCTCATCGATCTCATCATGCTCGTCACCGGCAACTACCGAGACGGTGACGGACTTCCCATCATGACCAAGTGAACTGAAACGAAGCCTTTTCCAAAGAAGAACATGATTGCTGCGCATGAGCGGTCTCAAACGCAGTTTCCTGCGATTGATTGAACTTTCCTTGTACGGCCACGGTGTGCTGCACTTCGTCGAGTTGGGCTTTGCTCTTTACGAGGAAGCCTACATCACGGCCAGCATTGCGGGCTTCGGTGCGTTAACGATGATGCTCGGCGCCGTGTTCCTCGGCCACACCCACCGTCATCCCCGAACCAGTTCATCCTAGGTATCGCCATCTGTGGCGATGCTTCCGTCGTTGGAAGTTCCAGCAAATGCACGAGTTTAAACGGACCGTCCCGGACTTGACTTCATGCCTGTCCAGCTCCATCCGTCCGATGCACGTGGAAAAGCCAACCATGGGTGGTTGGACACGCGCCACTCGTTTTCGTTTGCTCGCTGGTACAACCCCGAGCACATGGGCATCGGA
>JAYYDY010000013.1:0-6341 GCA_036160375.1 Thermoplasmatota archaeon
GTTTCCAACCCACGGTCATCGAGACATGGACATCGTCTCCATTGTCCTCCGTGGTGGTCTTGAACACAAAGACAGCGAGGGCAACGTGGCGGTCATCCGCCCCGGAGAGGTCCAACGCATGAGCGCCGGCACGGGCGTCACTCACAGTGAGATGAACCACTACGACGATGAAGTAACAGAATTCTTGCAAATCTGGGTGATTCCTGACCAGCGCGGCATGCCGCCTTCGTACGAGCAGATGGCCCTTAACCCGGTGGTCAACGACGGTCAGCCACTGCCGGTGCTGGCCAGCCCCCGAGGCGAGCAAGGCGGCATCGGTTTGCATCAGGACGCCACGATGCTCGGTGGTGAAATCAAGGCTGGCGTCAGCGTCACCTACGAACTCGAAGAAGGCCGACTGGGCTACTTTCACATGCCCAAGGGTTCGGTGAAGGTGGGCGATGTTGACGTTGAGGAAGGGGATGGATTGTACCTCGCTGGTCCAGAGCGCCTGCAGTTCACCGCCACAGAAGACGGCTACATGTTGCTGTTTGACCTCACGAGTTGACCACAGCACCGATGGCCGCTCTTGCGTGCGGCTCCAAACGTGGCTCGATGTGCTTGGGTTTGGCACCCGGACCGATAATACCGAGGCCAACGGGCTTGTCGTGCTTGAGTTGAAGGTCGAGGATGGTTTTGATGACGGCTTGGCCCATGGCGAGCCCGTGTTGCGTCTCACCCTTTTCGATGATGCCGAGGCAGGCCGCTGCGTCGTGGGAGGCGAGGAGGCGGTCGAGTGCCAGAGGAACTTCCATTGAACCCGGTACCCAAACGACATCACCGATGGTGAGTCCGTGCTGTTCCGCTTCGTCGGTGGCAAAGGCCAACATGCGCTCAACCTCGTCGCGGTGGAAGGACCCACACACCAGTCCAACTCGTTTGCTCATGCGCTTCCCTCCAGGTTCTCCTGTTTCATCATTCGTTCCACCGTCGCCACGATGGTTTGGGTCATGGCGTCGATTTCGATGTTCACATGCTGACCTTCCGAAAGGGTTCCAAACGTGGTCAAGCGAAGCGTTTCTGGAATGAGATGAATATGAAACCGGTTGCCCTCGACGGCACCAATGGTCAACGAAGCCCCGTTGAGTCCGATGTAGCCCTTTTCGTGAATGTACTTCATCATTGAAGCGGGGGCTTCAACCGTGAAGTCGACCCCCTCACCGACCTCCGTCCGTTGGGTCAATTGACCCAAACCCATGATGTGGCCGGACAGCAAATGGCCGCCGAGCTCGTCGCCCATTTTGAGCGAACGTTCGACGTTGACGAGATCACCTGCGTGCACACTGGAAAGGTTGGTGCGTTCGAGGGTCTCGTTGATCACGTCAAACCAGACGCGGTCCCCATCAATTTCGGTCGCCGTCAAGCAGACACCGTTGACGGCCACGCTCGCACCGCGCTCCAATCCTGCCGTGTTAGGCAGATCAATCGCAAAGGTCCATACGGCTTCACCCTTTTCTATAGAATGGATGTTGGCCAATCCTTGGACGATGCCTGTGAACATGTTCATGCCCCCTTCTTCTCGGCGCGTTCGAGGATGCGTGCGATGATTTTTCTCGTTCCGTCCAGGTCGTCGCTCAGGCCCTCAACACGAACCACCTCAATGTCGCCGTGGCCTCGCTCGTGCAGTGCTTTGCGAATGTTGTCCTCGGCGTGTTCTTGGTCGTAACCCAAGGCGATGACGTTCGGTTGAATGTGTGGAAGGATGTCGAAAATGGGCACCTCCGGTGGGTTGCCGACGACGACCTCGTCCACAGGTTTGAGGCCGGCCACCATACGGCGGCGCAAGTCTTGGTTGGTGACCGGTTCGTGTTTTCGCTTGCGCACCGTGTCATCGTGCGCCACGACCACAGTGAGGTGGTCGCCCAACGACTTGGCCTGTTCGAGGTAGTGGAGATGGCCCGCATGAAGCAGGTCAAAGACACCAACGGCAAGGATGCGCTTCATTGGACCACCGTGTTTGGGTTGGGCTGTTGCTTCATGAGGATGACGGTCCTACAGGCCCAGAGCAGCGATCACATCCGCACCTTCGAGGAACGGGATGTTGTTTGCCTCTGCCCATGCTCTCGCATCGGCCACCGAAAGGGCAAGATCACCATTCGGTTGAAGCATCTCCGCTCCGATGACCACCGGCGCCGTTCCAGCAAGGCGTGCGAGGCCAACGGCGAGTTCGGTGTGGCCTTGACGAACGCCGAGGCCGCCTTTCGCCTCACGGCACACGGGGATGTGCCCGGGGGTTCGGAACTCTTCACCTAACCGCTTCATGGCCACCTCACCCGACTCGCCAGCCTCCAAACAAGCGGTTGCTAACTCAGCAAATCTCCGGGTGGTCAACGCTCGGTCGTGGTCGGTGATACCGGTGTAAGTGTCTCGGTGGTTCAGTGAGAGGGTGAAAGCCGAGCGTGCATCGTAGCGAAGGTCGTTGGTGATCAAATGTGAAAGCACCGGGTTTCGCTGAACGGCGTCTTCCGTGGTGTGCAGGTCTTGGAGAAACGGCAAACCAAAACATTCGCCGACCTCATCACCGATGGCCAGGAACAAGAGACCGCCGCAGTCTTGGCGGAGTTGACGCATCGTGGCTGGAACAGCGGAGGCCCCTGGGAAGAGCAGGTCGGTTTCCCCCTCACGCTTTTCAGAATCGAACAAGCAGACGGGTTGGCCCGATTGAAACGCTGCGACGGCACGCTGGACATGGGGCTCCATGGGTTGCGCTTCGGACTCACCTTCATGAAGAGTCGTATGCTTTCACTCTCGAAAACGACCCGTCATGGCTGATTCGGCGGACAGCCAACAGAAAGGGATTATCATGTGATGGCCCTTGGGTCGGTTTCGGGGGAGGGGAACAGATGGCAGTCAAACTTGGTCCAGCAGGTGTCCCACTCTCTTGCAAAGGGCGCACCATCGTCGAGGGCATGGACGACATCATCTCGCTCGGCCTTGAAACCATGGAGGTCCAAACCGTCCGCATGGTGGCGCCACAACACTTCGAGCAGTACTGGCAAGCCGGTGTGCTCGCCAACAAGACCGACTTTGAAATGAACATCCACGGGCCGTACTACTCTGAACTGCTCGGTGGCAAAGTTGAGCGTGGGCGCTCCCTTGCCAAAATCGAAGCGACCCTCCAGGCTGCACGTACCATCAACGCTCGCCACATCACCCTCCACACCGGCCACTACGGTGATTTCGGTCGAGGCCAGGCCGCCAACCAACAGGTGGCCAACGTCTTCTCCGGCATTGTTGACCGCGTGCACGAAATCTGGCACGACGATGAAGATGAATTCCCCGTGTTCCCTTGGATCAAAAACGGCACGCCGTCCAAGATCGGCATCGAAACCTCCGGTCGTCAAGAGCTCTGGGGCAGCCTCGAAGAAGTGCTTGAGGTCGTGAACCACGTTGAAGGCACCATTCCCGTGCTCAACATCGCCCACATTCACGCTCGTGGCCACGGTCAAATGCGCACTTCGGAAGACTATGGCGAGTTGTTTGACATGGTTCGCGAAACCATCGGTACCAAGGAATTCTACTGCCACTTCTCGGGAGTTGAACACCGAACCGGGAACGCCATGCACTACACCCAGATCAAGAAATCTGACCTGAACTTTGAGCCGCTGGCTGAATTCATCGTGGAAGACGGCGGATGGCTTGACATCACCCTGATTTCGGATTCCCCCTTGCTCGAGCACGATGCCATGTACATGATGCAGAACATCGAAAAATCCCGACACAAGCAACTCGAGCGCAAGGCCCGAGAAGACCGACGTCGAGCCCTTTCGTTGCAAACGGGCAAGAGCGAGGAAGAACTTCGAACCAAGGAATCGCAAATTGCTGCCGCTCGTGGTACCACCGCATCGGCAGCACCAGCGCCTGCCGAATCTGAAGCAGCGCCTGCGCCAAAGGAAGAGGAAAAGCCGGCTGCCAAGCCTGCCAAGGCCCCCAAGAAAGAGGCCAAGGTTGAGGAAAAGGCCGAGGACGACGTCTTTGATTTCGATGAGGAAGACGACGATTTGTTCTGAGTGGCCCGTTTGGCTCACCTCACAAATCCCTCTTTTCCACGGTAGTCGTGCCCGAAATGGTATAAACACCCGAAGAGGCGACTTTGACGATTGACATGGCACACATCGCCGTTCTAGGATTGGGAAACTGGGGGACAGCCATCGCCCGACTGTGGCTGTTGGAAGGGCACAAGGTGACGGGGTGGACCATCGAGCAGGAAGTGTACGAGTCCATCACGATGAACGAGACCAACGAAAAGTACCTGCCGCATCACCCCGTTCCAGGCCTCGACGCCACGATGCATCTTGCTGAAGCCGTGGAAGGTGCCGAAATCGTCGTCCTCGCTGTACCCTCATCGGTCATCCTCGACGTGATGGAGGACGTCCTCCCCCATCTCCAACCGGGCCACGTGTTGCTCGACCTCGCCAAAGGACTCGCCCCCGGGAAGCGACTCATTTCCGAAGCCATCCACACCCGCCTCAAAGAGGAAGGGAAGAACAACCCCTTGGCCGTCTTGACAGGCCCAACCATTGCGCCCGAGGCCGCCGGTGGTGTCATGACCACGGCGTTGGTAGCGAGCGAAGATCAAGCCATCGCACAACGCCTCGCTCAAACCCTCAGCACGCCCAGCTTCATTCTTCATCCGGCCAGCGATCCGGTCGGCGCTGAACTCTGGGGCGCCTTCAAGAACGTCGTCGCCCTTGCTTGCGGCCTCGTTGATGGACTCAAGCAGGTGGGGGATTTGGGCGGTGACAACCTCAAGGCCGCTATTTTCATGTCGGGCTTCAAGGAAGGTTGCCTGCTCTTGGCCGAATTGGGTGCACGAGCGGAAGTTGCCTTTGGGCCGGCTGGCCTGGGCGACATGTACGTCACGGCCACCTCACCTCACGGTCGAAACCGTTCGATGGGTGAAAAGCTCGGCACCGGCCGAACCCTTGACCAAGCGCTGGAGGAGATGCACATGGTCGCTGAAGGTGTTCGTGCCACGCGGATGTTTGTGGAGCGAGCAGAAGATGCTGGCCTCAACATCCCGTTCACCAAGGCCCTGAACACCCTGCTCAACGGCAATATTGACGCTGAAGAATGCTGCCGCCGTATGGTAGCGCTTGGATGATGGCCATCGGTGACATTTTGAGGCGGGCGCCCGTGCTCAATGCATGGCCGACGAGTTGACGGAGTTTGAGGGCAAACTGCTGAAGTGGCTCATCAAGAGCGACTTCCACATCCAACCGTGGTCCACCAAGGACGCTGCCAAGGCGTTCAAGGTCTCAGAAGATGAGGTGTACGACGCCGTTGCCGCCCTCTCAAAGAAAGCCGCCGACCAAATTCAAATCTTCTACAAAGACGGCGCCGTTCATATTGCAGCGGATTGAATTCATTCCGACTCGTCCACACCGGCCTTTTTCATCGGTGTCGGGTGCATGGCCGAAGATATAGCGCCTGGCAGGAACAACGAGGACCACGTGGGACGGTCCACATCGCCCTCCTCGGTCACCGCTGAGCGCAGCGCCATGGAAACGAAGTCGATGACGACCACCACAAGGAAGACCACGATGAGCAAGGCCACCACCTTGTCGTACTGTGCGAGTTTGAGGTAGGTGTTGATGTACAACCCGATGCCGCCTGCTCCAACCAAACCGATGACCGTCCCGTGGCGAACATTGTATTCGAACATGAACAGCAAATGGCTCAGCAGGTGGTTGGCGGATTCTGGAATGGCCACCAGCCACGCCGTCTCCGTACGGGTCATGCCCATGGCTTTGGCCGCTTCCAGCGGGGCGTTCTTGATGCCCTCCATCGACTCGAACTGCAATTTTCCAAGGTAACCCACCGTGTAGAAGGACATGGCACAGATGCCTGCAAGCGTGCCCATGTCAAAGATGATCATGAACAGCACCGCCCAAATGATGGAAGGGAGTGAGCGCATACCCGCGAGTAGAATTCGAGTGGGAACGGCGATTTCAATCGGAGAAAGGTTGCTGGCGGCCATCACCGAAAGGGGCAGAGCCACCACAAAACCAATGACGGTGGCAACAAAGGCGATTTTAATCGTCTCGACCATGCCCAACCACGCCACGGAGCACGTGAATTCCAAGCGAGCATCGCAGACGGGGTAGGATTGGGCTTCAAGCACCGACCAGTCTGGCGGCCACAAGCTCTCCCGGAAAAAGACGCCCAGGTTGGACATCCCACCGCTCAGGCGACCCCAGTCCCCCACAAGATTGAGGAACGTGACGAAGGCGAGCGTCAACACCAACAGAATAACGAGGCTGAGACGCCGATTCACCGCACCAACTCCTCGACCAGGCGTC
>JAYYDY010000014.1:0-6342 GCA_036160375.1 Thermoplasmatota archaeon
TCTCTACGACAAGCAGGGCAGGGCCGTGCCTCAGGACAGTTGGAGCAACATGCCATCCCAAGCCGTGGTGAAGTTGTTGGGCCGACATCGTCAGCACGCTTGGCCCATGCCGACCACGTTGGGGGCCGGCTTGGGCCTGGCGATTGCGGGCCACGCCCTGTGGAACGGTTCCTCGTGGGGCGTGGGAATGCTGCTTTCTGGCAGCGACACGGTGCTCGCCGTCCTGCTTCAGTTGGGGTGGCTGGCGGTGATGGTCTTCGCCCTCTGGGTCTGCATCCTACGTTGGTTGCCTACCATCGTGCTCAGCGTGCAAGAATGACGAAAAACAGGCATAATCGGGTGTGGTCTTCAAAAGCCCGGCCTCGGTGGACAAGGGTGGACCTTTGCGTCCATTGCCCTGCAGGTGCTGACCATGGACGTCTTTTCCAGCGGCCCGAACACCGGTAACCTCCTCGTCACCGTGGGCCTTGTCGGGCTCCTGTTGGTGCTCTCTTCGAGAGCGAAGATGCTCGACACCAAAGGCGCCAACGCTGCGGCGGTTCTCGGTCTCATCGTCGGTGGCCTCGGGCATTGGACGTGGTTGCTCATCCTGCTCGGATTTTTGTTGAGTTCACACAAGGCCACCAAGTGGCGGTTTGACGAAAAGAGAGCCCTTGGTTTGAGCGAATCAAGCGACGGCCACCGCGGGTGGACCAACGTCGTTGCCAACGGGGCCATCCCCGGACTCATCTGCATCTACGCCTACATGTCCGACGATTGGGACACCGTGGTGTGGATGTTCGGTGCCGCCGTCGCCGTGGCCGCCTCCGATACCTTTGCAAGTGAAATCGGCTGCTTGGACCCTCGCGTTCGCATGATCACGACCTTCAAACCCTGTGAACAAGGTGAAAACGGCGGCTTCTCGCCCAACGGTCAGCTGGCCGCCGTGGTCGGTTCTGCGGTGGTGGCGGTGTTGACCTTGCTGGCTTGGTCCTTCACCAGCACCGACACGACCACGGTGAACGGTCTGCAGTATTGTGGGGTGCTGGCCGTCATTGGGTGGCTCGGATGCCAAATCGACAGCTACCTCGGTGCTCTTCTCGAAAACCGTGGCTACATGAGCAAGGGAGCCGTCAACGCTTCCGCCATCACCGGTGGCGTCCTGCTGATGGCCGCCTACCTCAACGGCCTCTGAGACCGCACGAGGGCATTGGCTTCTTGAACCGAAACGGCTTGGTCGTGGCATGGGGCGTCAAGCATGGGCCATTGGGACCTTGTGTTTGCTGCTTTGCGTTGGCCTTTCCGGAATGGCTTCGGCCAACACTGACCTCAACTACGAACCCGGGTTCAAAGAGTGGAACATCATTCCGCACGAGCGACTGTTCGTCGAGGGCAGCGATGTCGAAGAGGCCGTGCTCCAGCGAGAGCAAACCGACTCCGCCGTAGGTGGATTCACGGTGGGCCCCACCAACGGGCCCGTGCCCGTCTTTACCTTGCAGAGCCCCCCGGTGGAGCAACCCGTTGAGGCTCAGGTGTTCATGAGCGTTTATTTCTCGGCCATCATCGAAGGCGGCGGCGGACCGCAAACCTGCACCCGTCAGTTCACCGATTCCAGCACCACGCTCATTTACAGCGTGAGTGACGGCAGCGGAGAAATCTACTCGACAGCGGTCACGCAAACGCTTGACACCTCGGCAGAAGGCGACGCCATGAACTTCTCAGGTGAGATGCAAAACGTCACACTGACCTTGGACGTCGGTCAATCCATCACGCTCAGCTTGTCCGTCGAACACCGATGCCTTGGAACACAGGCCAGGATCCAATGGGGTGGGTTTGAACAGAACAGCGGCGGCGTCATCATTGAAGGTGTGCTCTACGAGCCCGAAGCACGCATTCTCGTGGACGCAGCACGCCTCGCCCACGTTGAACTTGAACACCGACTGCCTTGGGGCCTTGAAGACCTGCGAGACGAAAAATGGGAGATTTGGGGCCCGCTCCTCCCGACCGACAAATCCGTGCGGGACGGCGAATACCTCGTCGAGACCAGCGCCGGACGCATTCGCATGACGCGGGACTTGGGCGGTAACAACACCGTCTACACCTGGTCGGGCGCCAAACCGCTGCCTGTCGGCGAGATGAACCTTCAGTTCTGCCTGCGCACCATCGCTGGCGACCTGAACAGTGACTGCCATGCCGAGGGCATCCTCCGATTTGAGGTGCTTCCCGAAGACGATGGTTTTGCCAGTGCGGGATTATGGTTGACCCTGACCACCGTCATGGCCTTGTTGGGCTATGTGGTGAACGCTTTCCGAAGCGGATTGTTGCTGCCTGCACCCATTCTTGGTGCACTGGTCGCGCTGGCCTTGCTCACCCTTCCCACCGTCTTTGACCAACCCAATTTAGGCGCCGATGCGGTCATTCTTGACAACACCAAGATTTTGGATGCAGACCTGACCAAAGCCGACGGTTCAACCACTTCCATCAGTGAATTGCTCGCCGGTAATGAAGCGCTGATCATCGGTCTTGTGCTACCTGGCTCGGAGCAAATCCTCACCCAAGCGAATGAATTCAATCGCTCCATTGACCAGTTGGGCGACCGTGTCGAAGTGGTCCACATCGTCACGGGCGAGGACGCGATGATGACCGATGTCACTTCCTTGGCCGCCGCCACCAACGCCACCTGGAGCGTGTACCTTGACGAAGAAGGGGTCTTTGCCAAGAGCCTGCCGACCGGTGCCTCCGATGCCGTGGTCGTCGTGGACCCCGGCATGCACGTGACGTTCTCGCAAGCCTCCTCTGCCGCCATGCTGGACATCGTTGAATCCGTGGACGCCATCAAGAGCGGCGGACCCAACTCCTTCGGCTCGTACTTCGGTCTGCTGCTCGGGCCCGGGCTGTTCCTGTTCTTGCTCGCCCTTCCTCGAAACGAGTGGACGGCTCCTGAAGAGCCGCTCCCGCCCGGGCTGCTTTGGGGCTCCATTGTGGTCGCAGGCGCAACCGGTATCCTGCTGGTCAACCTCCCTGCCCTTCTGCTCACGCTGCTCCCTGTCGGCATGACCGTTCGGTTCCTGCTGGACATTGCAATGATGGTTTGGATGCTCGAGATGTGTTTCTTTACCGCTCGCCGTGGAGCGCCCTACGAAGCGGACCTTCTGGGCCGCTTCCTCCATCGCAGTTTCCCAAAGGCCTTCCGAGACTGGCGGGACCCCGTGGACATGGACCGCGACGTGTTGCTTGGCATCTGGATGGGCTGGTTTGGATGGCTGGCCTTCCCCAATTTGTTCACCCAAGCCGTAGGTTCCTCGGTGTTGGCGGGTGGAAGCGGCATCAGCATGGCGTTGTTCTTTTTGCTCCTCTTCCTCTTCAGCGGCGGTTTCGTTGTGTTGCTGTTGCGCATCGTGTCATCATGGGGTGGCCCGTTCTCCCGCCTCTTCGGAAAGTTCGGCGGCGAGGTCTTCGCTCAGTTCGTCGGTTGGATCCTCACGCCCATGGCCCTGTGGATGGCCGTGAACGCCACGCTTAATGTGCTGGAACTCGGCGTACTCTGACCACGAGCATGATGTAGGTTGACCACGATGGTCAACGCCATGAACACCTTCCAACCACACTGGAGTCAAACCAGCGCCCGACTGATGAACGCCTGCCCGAGAGCTTGGGCGTTGACCTATGGGCAACCAAGTCACCCTTCGATTCGTGGTCGACGAGCAGGAGGCCGTCCTCCGAAGAACCTGGATGAGGTGATGTTGCGGGCCATGAGGTCGGCGTGGGCCAAGAAAACAAGTGATCTGTACGAGCGGAAAATGTGGACCACGGCCTACACGACCAAGGTGTTGACGAGGTTGGCCAACGACGCCTTAGCGGAACATGATATCGGCGTCCCCATGCTTCTCCGGAGACAAAAAATCGAGCGTGCCGTCCAGCAACTTCGCCTGCTCGATGATGTGCGCACCCTCCGGCCGCTGGTTGAGGGAAAACCTCGTCGGTGGGCGTTCTTTGACCGAAGAGAGCCAGCACAGGCAGGAGGCATGGACCTGTATGCTGCGCCCGACCTGGCTGTCTTTCATCAAAACCGGTGGACCCTCGTTCGCCTTCAATTTCGGACACCTGGAACGAACCCATTGGGTCAGCAACTCGAACACTTGCTTGCTGTCCACTGGGCCATGAATCAACCGGGGTTCCCGGACGACGCCAACGCCTTCCGATTGAACGTGGTTGCATGGAGAGGAACCCGTTGGAGAGAACATCATCTTGAGGTCTCTCCCCAATCGCTCAATCAAGCGCTCGCATTGGCCCGTCATGATGTCCAAGAAATGAGCTGGCTTTCCCGTTGGGCGAGCGCTGACCCGACGCTGACGAGCCTCCCCCTTGCGTCTCGTTCAGGCCACTGCGATGGCTGTCAGCACCGAAGAGGGTGTCCTGCCGAAACCGGACTCGCAATGGCGAAGCAGTTGCAGGAGAACGCTCAGGCAAAGCCGTCTCACAGGGAGCCAACCAAATCGGCCAACACAGCGTGAACATCGCTGGCTTTGGTGACACCGCTGGCCAGCAAGACGCCTTCAGCACCCAGCTCAAGGGCCTTGGCCACGTCTTTACCGTTCTTCACGCCGGCACCGCACAGCACGCGCACGTTCGGATTCACAGCCTTGACGGCGGCCACTGTATCGCTCACGATAGCGGGGTCGGCGGTGGTGACGGAGATGTCGCCGCCGATGAGTTCGGGAGGCTCCACGGCGATGTAGGTTGGATTGAGGGCCGCCAGCGCCTTGGCTTCCTCAACGTCCGCTGCACAGGCGCACACAGGGAATCCCTCCGGGAGCATCTCGAACAACGAGCGGACGTGGTCGAGTTCGACCTTGTGCTCGGCGTGGTTGATGATGGACCCCTTGGCGCCACGATGGAGGGCGGTTTGGGGTTCCAACCAGCCGGTGAAGCCGCCTTGACCCACCGGATCGAGATGCTGAGACCACACTTCCACATGGTTGGCTTGACTCGCAAGGGTGGCGAGGTCAAACGCCGAAGCAACGGCAACCAAGGTGGCGGGTCCGTCGGCGTGCGCTTCCATGGCAGCGAGCAGCGTTTCTGCAGCCTCGCCAGAGGCAGATGCATAGGTCTTGAAGTTGACAACGATCATCGGTTGGTCCATGGTTTCCCGAGATGGCCACTTGCATTTAGCAGGTTTCATCCTTGCTCGGGCCAAGTGCCACCTTTTTGCACCGTTCCGTCGGGTACCTCAGCACCGTGGTCAATCACCACGCTGTCAAGTTCACAACCTCTGCCCACAACCGCACCCTCACCAACGAGACACGAACTGAGACGAGATGAATGGGCGATACGAGCTCCTCTGAGCAAGGTGGACATGAAGACATCCGAAGCCCCAATGGAACATCCATCGGCCACCATGCTGTCCGTGATGATGGAAAAAGGCGCTGTTCCCTCCAAGGCTGCCTTGGAGGCGAACCACGACGGGGCGGAACCGTGAAGAAACCCTGATTTGAATCGGCCGTGTTCAATGGAGGCTTTCACGGCAAGGTTCCAGGCCTCCGGCGTGCCGGCGTCGATGAAGTAGCCTTCGAACGGCACCCCACTCAACAAGCCTTCAGCCGCCAATTTCGGGAACACATCCCGCTCGATGGAGTGGCGACCTTCTGGCATCCAATCGAACACATCATCGTTGAAGATGTAGGAACCTGCGTTAATGAGGTTGGAGAACACTTCTTCGGGGGCTGGCTTTTCTTTGAATCGAGTGATCCTGTTGTCCTCGTCAAGGCCAACGATGCCGAACCGGGTGGGGTCCTCCACCTCCCACAGCCCGAGGGTACCGACCGAGCCGTTGGTGCGATGCATGCTCAGCAACGACGAGGCGTCAAGCGACGAGATGATGTCGCCGTTGAAACAGGCAAAGGTACCGCTCACGACATCACGGCAGTTACCAAGAGCCCCTCCCGTGCCCAGTGGTTCGTCCTCAGGGACAATTCGGACATCAAAAGGTGCATCTGCAGTCTCGAAGTAGGCCTTGATTTGGTCGACCTTATATCCGCCAGCGACCACCACTTCGTCGACCATGTCTGAAGGCAGGGAACTGACCACGTGTTCGAGCAGCGTTTGGTCAAGCACGGGCAGCAGCGGCTTGGGGATGCTGTTGGTCCACGGGCGAAGGCGAGAACCAACGCCACCCGCCAACACCACGACCTGCATGGCCCCGCCTCTTGGGCCTATGTTATCAACACCGCGCCAAATCCACCACGCTACCTGCGCCTCCAAAGTATTGAAAGACGGTCTTTCAGTCCAAGCGTTTGGAGAGCACCATGAACATTCACGAGTACCAAGGAAAAGCACTGCTGAAGCAGCACGGCGTGCCCGTTC
>JAYYDY010000015.1:0-23997 GCA_036160375.1 Thermoplasmatota archaeon
GGAAGCACGGGCGAACAACTCTCCCGTGGCTTTGACCTCAACTTTGGCAGGGACGAGATGACCTCTGGTGGTCAGCGTGAACATCGCATTGACGTGCTCGTCGAGAACCTTCGAACGATGGACCTCGACCCAGAAGAATTCGAATTCTACGTCGCTGGATTCCGCCATGGCGTCCCGCCCCATGCGGGCTGGGGACTCGGTGTTGAGCGGATTTTGATGAAGCTAACAGGAGCGAAGAACGTCCGTGAAACGGTCCTCTTCCCACGCGACCTTCGTCGATACTGCCCCTGAAAGCGCCGGAAAAACCAACGGCAACTTCAGCCGCTGCCTCAAGCGTGGGTCAGTCAATTTGAATCGGACCAGCCAGCATCCAACGCATCCCAAGCGTCGGCGAGGCCTGCGTCATCCACTGTCTTAGCGACATCATCGGGCGTTTGGAGGATTGTCTGCTCCACCTCGGGCGGTTGTTCTGCCTGGAGAGGTGTGGAAGGAGGGAGGACATGGCCGGATGTCGCCGGCTGATGGAATGGTTGAATCTCTGGCGTCTCGGTTGGCCAAGGAGAAACGGGTGATGCAAAGGTTGGAGGGCTCGTCGGCCGATTGGAGGGCTCAAAGCCCCATTGCTCGGCTTCATGGGCCATCAATGAATCAGGGTGCTGCGCTTGGCGCCGCCCGTAGATGACTGCCGCACCGCCGAAGAGGACCAACATGGCACCCAACCAACTCAACATGCCCAACCACGAGGAAAAGGTTGCACTCTCGGGAAACGCATCGTAGGCGTCGGCCACGCCATCACCGTCGGAGTCGAAGGCGGCGTTCGGGTCGTCCGGGAAGCGGTCAGCAACATCCCCTATGCCGTCGCCATCGGAATCCCGCGATTCTCGGGCATCGTTTGGAAACACGTCCGCCTCATCGCCAACACCGTCAAAATCCGAATCATAACACTCCGCCGGATCGAGGGGGAAGACATCGCTGTTGTCGCCGCACCCGTCATCATCGGTGTCGTTCCATTCCGAAGCATCGGAGGGGAAACGGTCGCTGTTATCACCCACGCCCTCGCCGTCAGTATCGTTCCATTCGGTCGGATCAAACGGGAACGCATCACGGTTGTCGCCGTACGAATCGTTGTCTTGGTCGGCCCAGTCTGAGGAATCTGAAGGGAACAGGTCGGTGTTGTCGCCGTAGCCATCGCCGTCGCTGTCCGACCACTCCGTCGGGTCGTTGGGGAAGGCATCGTTTGTGTTGGCGTAACCGTCACCGTCCCTGTCGGGGCAGCCTGGAGGGGTGGCCGACAATCCGTACTCCAACAGGCAAGCATCGGCATTATCACCCACACCATCGCTGTCCAGGTCGCTCCACTCGGTGTCGTCGGTCGGGAACGCGTCTCCGTTGTCACCGTACCCGTCTTCATCTGCATCATTGCACTCGCTCGGGTCAAACGGGAAACGGTCCGCGTTGTCGCCGCACCCGTCTCGGTCCGTGTCCTTCCATTCCGTGGCGTCGAGGGGGAAGGCATCCTCGCCATCCAGCCATGTATCATCATCCGTGTCCTCGTCTCTCGGGTCGGTGTTGGCGTTGGCTTCGTCGTTGTTGGAAAGACCGTCACCGTCCACATCATTGTCCTCTGCATCAGCACAACCATCACCGTCCAAGTCTGCTTGGTGAGGATTGAGCAGGCCTTGAGGGCAAGCATCCACCTCGTCGTGAACGCCGTCGTTATCGTCATCGTTGTCCTCAGCATCGGCACAACCGTCGCCGTCATGGTCAAACGCGTTGGGACTGAACGGGCATGGGTCCAACGCATCGTTCAGACCATCCCCATCGGAATCTCGTTGTGAAGTCGAGCAACCGTCCGCATCCACCGATTGACCTTCGATGGTGCCCGGGCAGGTGTCCAGACCGTTCACCACACCGTCCGAGTCGTCGTCTCGTTGACTCCACGCACAACCGCTTGCATCGGCTTGTTCATCGGTTGGCGTCCAATCGCATCCGTCGCTCATGTCGACCACGCCGTCACCATCGGTGTCTGCTTCCCCCACGGCTTCGATGGCATATCGGGCGATGATGTCGTGCATCACTCGCGTGGGGTGTGCTTTGTCAAAGAACACGTATTCGTCCACGTTGGAAGCAATTGAACTTCCACTGTTGCAAATCGGAAGGGGCAGAAGGGTGCTTCCGCCCGAACACGCGGCATCCTGTACGTTGGTGAGCCCGAGGGCTTGTTTGTTGTCGGTGATATCGCCAAAAATGGACCATGCATCCACTGCATGAACGGTGATGCCCAACTCGGCCCGCAGGTTGACAATGATGGTGGCCAGTTGATTGTTGTAGTCGATGACTTCGTTACGAATCGTGGTCTGTTGGGAGGCTGAGCGCCCTTGGATTTCGGGGGTGTCTTCGAGGGGCGGTAAATTGGGGATGACGAACGTGCGTGCGCCTGCTCCAGCGAGCTGTCGAATGTGAGCCTCCATGTTGGTGGCGATGGTGTCAGCGTTCGCTGAACCGTACAAGAAATCGTTTCCACCTGCCCACAGACTCACGACGGCATTGCTCGGTATCGAAGCCTGAACGTTGGCGAGGTAACTTGTGATTTGCGTCCCGACATTGGGGATGAGCAAGTAGGCGTAGCCTGAGCCTGTTTGTGCACCTCCGAAGGCGCGATTTGCCCCACTCGAGGCCAATCCTGACCCGATGCTGCTGGTCAGACCATAGGCATCGTACAAGCCACCAAGCCACACCTCTCCGTTGGAAAATCGCCCCTGCCAATACGGAGGTACATCGGGTGTGTTGAGGATGGACGCTTTGGCGTTCCCCATATCGGAGAGAGAATCGCCAAACGCAAGCAGTGAGCCGGCGTTGACCATTTTCACTTGTTGAAAGACCACAAATTCAACATCGGCAGCACCCAACAAGGCGTCGGATGAGTCGTACACCAATACCTCAACGTTGTGAAAGTGCGGCCCACGGTAAAACGCTGAAAGGTCAAGGTCGATCACCGTGAAGGTTCCGGTGGCGCCAAACCGTAATGTTCCATTCAAGAGGTCCCCTTGTTGGTCACTCAACAGCCATTCGGCCCGAAGTTGTTCGTTGAACGGTGCGTTGCGCAGTCGAAGGTCAAGCTCGACGACCTCATCGGAAGTCCAGTCGTGCCGTTGGAGTTCAAGGGTGATCACCGTGGAACGGCCTTCGGTCGCTTCCACCATCACTGAAAACGGTGCGAGCACCAGCAGAAGCAGTACCACGAACCACCGATGCACGGTTTGTGTACGGTTGGGCGTATGAAAGCCCTTTCCCCTCAAGGAAGGACACAAGCATGATAGCCCAACGACTTGAGACGATGTCATGGCGGTTGACCGAGTCCAATGGGGCGCAGAGGCGTGGCAAATCGCCGACCTCTACATGCCCGATGACCCCTCACCGTTTCAGAAAGACGAAGGCATCCCGTGCGTCATGCTCATCCACGGTGGCTTCTGGAAAGAGCAGTACACCCTCGACTTGATGCAACCCATCGCCGAGGACCTTGCAGAAGCCGGTGTTGCCGCATGGAACGTCGAATACAAGCGGTGGTCTCCTGAAGAAGATGGCGTTTGGATGGACACCCTCTCCGATGTGTTGAGGGCGTGGGGGCACCTTTCGCTGATTCCAGGCATCGACATCACGCGCTCCATGGTCATGGGTCACTCCGCCGGTGGACAATTGGCCTTGTTGATGGGCGCCAAAGCTGAGCGACGTCCCTGGCTCGCCATTGCCCAAGCACCCATCACCGACCTCATCGGTGCCGACCACGCCAAACTTTCAGACGAGGGCGACGCCGTGCGTCGTTGGATTGGTTCATCACCCGAAGAAAACGAGGCGGTGTGGCGACAACTCAACCCGGTCGACCATCCGCCGAACACCAGCGTTCTTCTCTTCCACGGCGAACACGACGAGGACGTGCCGCTCGAGCAGTCGGAAACGTACGCCCGCGTCATGAAAGCCAAAGGGGCGGACGTGCAAAAGGTGTGGCTTCCGGGGGACCATTACGACATCATCGACGTGGCGTCCGACGACTGGTTGGTCCAACTCAACACCGTCCTCGACTGGCTGTGACCGAAATACCGCCCTTAGCACCCGAGCCCCGTCCTTGGCACCCGAAGCGACGAGATCGCCGCCACCTCGGAAGGCTGGATTCAACCCAAGGGCTATGACCTGTGGCGATTTCGCCGATGCATGGACCTCCTCGGTGACGACTACCCGTTCTCATCAACCGCCCTCAAGGGGAAGCACGCCTTTGTGTGCGGTGCCAGCAAAGGCATCGGTGAAGCGACGGCCAAAATGATGGCGAAGGCTGGAGCAGACATCACCGTTTGCGCCCGAAACGGCGCAGCACTGACCGCGCTGTGCGAAGAACTCGCCGGCCTTGGCGATGGACGACACCAGGCCCTCATGTTGGACCTCGAAGAAACCGAAGGGTTGGCTGGAGCCTTCGCATCAGCTGCTGAAACCTTGGGCCCCGTTCACATCCTCATCAACAATGCAGGTGGGCCACCCGGCGGTCCACTTCTGAACAACGCCGTTGAGGATTTTGACGCACCGTTTCGGCGCCACCTTCACGCCGCCCACACCCTCGTCAAGGCGGCAGTCCCGGGCATGGAGACCGCTGGCTACGGAAGAATCGTCCAGATCATCTCCACCTCTGTCAAAGAACCCATTCCCAACATCGGCCTTTCGAACACCCTCCGTGGAGCCATGGCCTCGTGGGCCAAATCCATGTCCAACGAATTGGCCCCGTGCATTACCATCAACAATGTCCTGCCGGGTTTCACCGATACCGAACGGCTCGGCAACCTCTCGGCGTCCATTCAGGAACGAACGGGCAAATCCGCCGAGGCTGTCCGAGAAGGCTGGTTGGGGCAAGTCCCCATCGGCCGCCTCATCGACCCGCTCGAGACCGCCAGCGCCATCACGTACCTTTGCCTCCCTGCCTCGGGTGGTATCCGAGGCGTGAGTTTGGCCGTGGACGGTGGCCGCTTGCGCTCCATTTGAGGTGAAACCATGGAAACCGACATGTCGCCGGAGATGGCCTCTCAGGTCCTCAGCATGCTCACCGGCGGTGGGTCGATGGACCACATCAACACCTCGCTCGCCCTCCGCCTCATCCCTCTGGCTCAAGAATTGGAAGATTCGGACCTCGTGGAAAAGTTGCTCGAGCACGCCAGCACCGTGGCCAAGACGGATGAGGAGCAAGGTTGGGCCCGTTTTGAAGCCCTGAAAGTGGTTGGAGCCAGCCTTGAGAGTTACCTCCGCCTCGCTGAGGATGCCGAACGCATGGAAGAGGCATCGTCCCTCACCGCTGCAGTCAATCACTACGTAGCCTTGCTCTACCTTGCGGATGGCCAACTCGACGAGGCGAGGGCCACTGCTCAGCACGCCCTCCGGATTCGACAAACCACCGAGGACAAGGAGGGGATGGCCTACGGCATGGCCTTGCTCATGACCGTTGCCAAGCGCCAGCATGACGAGCACACGGCCATCGCCGTTGGCACCGAACGACTCGAACTCCTCATCTCCATGAAGGACGATGTAGGGCAGATGGAAGCCTTGGCTGACCTCGCCCACTGTCAGGCAACCATCGGTGAATTCGGTGCAGCGCGAGACTTGTTCGAACGATCCCTCGACTTGGCCAAATCCATGGAGATCCTCTCAGGCCAACTTGTGGCCCGATGGGGCCTCGCCGATTTGGCTGAAATCGAGCAGGACTACGAGACGGCCATGCTCGTCCTGTCCGATGCCCTCCACGAGTTCATTGCTGCGAACAGCCCGGCACCCGCTCCCTTGCGTCAGCGAATCCATGACCTGACCGAACTCAGAAACCAACCGGCTGAAGATTCACCCGAATCTTGAGGCTCACCATCATTATGAGCCATGGCGCCGTGGACAGACCGGTGCGTGGCCATGGAGCATGACATCTTCTTCTCCATCTCGCAGACGCCCGACGAACACGGGCACATTCCCAACGAGGCCACCATGCTACGGAACTATTTCCAGCAGTTGGCTCGCGCCGATGAACTCGGCTTTGGCGTGGGTTGGATTGCTCAGGCCCACTTGTCAACGGAGACGCAGAAATCCAACACCAAGCCGGTGGTCCCCCACTGGAAAGGAGAAGTCGGCCTGTGCACGGATTTCCCACAACTGGCACTTGAATCGTTTCGGCGAACAAAGAACATCGAAATCGGAAGCGCCGTCGTCTCCATCCTCGCCTCGGGCGGTCCCATTGCTCAGGCCGAACGCATGGCCAACCTGCTGAGCCTGCACGGCCTCGATGAGAACGAGCACCGGTGCCTGCACGTTGGATTTTCAGCCGGCCGATTCGAATTCATGGCGCGTCCGTACGGCGTCGTGCCACGCAACGCCATCGAGGAAGCGGCGTGGCCGGCCCTTCGGGGACAAATCTTCATGGAAGCCGCAGAGATTTTCCTTCGCTTGCTCCGTGGCGATGTCATCAATTCCGAGATGATCCGCTCCACCGTCCTGACACGCGACAATTTCCGTAGCGACGAGGACTGGGTGGCGGTGCAGAACGCCGCGGTAGAATTTGAAGCGCTCGAGCATCCCCCTGAAGCCATTGAAATACCACCTCGCTACGTCTTCGAGGACCTCAAGATCGTTCCGACCGAGTTCAGAAAAGACTTGCTTCGGCTGGTGGCCGGCACCCACGACCCACGCGCCCAGACCTTCGTCAACACGATCCTGCCCGTCAAGGTGTTCAACCTCTCCATCACTTCACCAGAGGTCATTGATGCCACGCACGAGCGCATGCGAGAAGTGTACCACGCCGATGGTGGTGCGTGGAAACGGGGCGACATGCCGCGAACCAGTTTTGTGTTCTTGAACGCAGAGGAAGGACTCACCCCCGAAGAACAATCCAAAGCCGCACAAGCTGAAGCCGACCAGGCATTGAGCGCCTACTGGAATGCCCTCGAAGGCACCATCGACCCCAGCAAGGTCAGCCGCGCAGCCAACAACGCCCTTATCGGAAACGTGGAGGAAGTGGCGCAGCAAATGGTTGAGCGGTTCCACCCAGAGGACCGCATCATGGCTTGGTTTGACTTCTTCAATCACGACTCGGACAGGGTGTGTCGGAACATGACCGCCTACATGCAACAGGTCGTCCCCTTGGTCGAATCCATGCTGGAGGACGATTGAATGGGCGTCCATCACGACACGTATTCGGCGGTTCAGCCCGGCAAACCGGGTTCGGCGATGTACCCAGACTCCCCCTTGGGAGAACAAGTCGATGGGATCCCCACCGGGCGTGAAGTGGCGTGGGAACCGCTGGTGGACTACCGGCGAAACGGCGTCTCAGAGACCACCATTCATGGTGCAGTGGCGTGGGCCCACGGCGACGAAGTCATCCATTCCTTCGGTGGTAACGTGTTGTGTTATGGCCGCTCGATGATGAAACCCTTCATGCTCAAAGCCTTCACCGAAGAACTCGAGGATTGTTCCTGGGAGCAGAAAGCGATTGCCGTGGCCTCCCACAACGGTGACACCGAGCACGTCGCTGCGGCGCAATCCCTTCTCTCCGAACCCGAGTGGCCGCTGATGCTCACGCCGCTCGATGTCCCACTGATTCAATTCGGTCGTCAAGTTCGCAGACCTCGCCGCTGGTTCCACACGTGTTCCGGGGAACACGCCGCCATTCTTCGCGGATGCAGGAAGAAGGGGTGGAATCGTGCTGGCTACACCCTCCCCAACCACGAAGTGTTCCACGCCTACATGGAGCAGCTTCGCACCTATCTCGGCGAAGATTGGTCGCCGCAGCGCATCGCCAAGGACGGGTGCGGCCTGCCCACCGTGTCCAACACCGTGGCTGAACTGGCACAGATTTACGCTGGACTTGTGCGGGACAAAGACGACGACTGGATTTGGGAAGCGATGGTACGGCACCCCGACCTGGTGGGCGGCTTCAACCGGCTGGATTCCACGATTTTGAAGGCCGGCGAAGGAACGGTCATCGCCAAGGAAGGCGCAGACGGCCTGCTTGGCATGGCCATCGAACATCCCGACTTCCCAAGAGGACTCGGCATCGTGGTGAAAATCGCCCACGGTTGGAACTCCCAAGCCACGTGGTACGTCGCCCGCGCCCTGCTGGGTGTGCTGGGCATCAACCTTCGAAACCCCTACCCGCTGCATCGGCAGAAAGCCTTCATCGTGCCGGGCATTGTGCCCGAACACTACGTTGATGTCCTCGAAACCGTGCCAACATGGGACGAGTGGGACCCCGACCAAGACCGCTGGAATTACGAGCCGGACGTGATATGATGGACCCGGTGCTCAATTTCATTGACGGCGCCTTCGTTCCCGCCCAAAACGGAACCACCCTCAACACGGTGAATCCTGCTACGGGCGAGGTCATCACCACCCTGCCCAAATCTTCCTCAGACGACGTCGAGGCAGCGACGGCGGCCGCCCTCCGGGCAGCCCCCGCTTGGGCAGCCACCACCATGGATGAGCGCATCGCATGGTTGCACCGAATCGCCGACGCGCTGGAAGAAGACCGTGAAACCGTCGCTCAACTTGAGAGCAACGACACGGGCAAACCCATCGCTCTCGCACGGCGAGTCGATGCGGCTCGGTCGGTGTCCAATTTTCGCTTCTTTGCTGAATTCGGGGCACAACACAGCGACCCGACCTTCACCGACCACGGCGCCATCAATCATCTTCATCGCTCACCCATCGGCTGCGTCGGTCTCATCACGCCATGGAACCTTCCGCTCTACCTGCTGTCGTGGAAAGTCGCCCCTGCCTTGCTGATGGGCAACACCATCGTGGCAAAACCATCGGAACTCACACCCCTGACGGCCAACCACCTCGCCGTGGTCATGGAGCGCATTGGCTTCCCCAGCGGGGTGTTCAACCTCGTCCACGGTCTCGGTCCGGACGTCGGCCAAGCCATCGTCGAGCATCCCGAGATTCGTGGTGTTTCGTTCACCGGTGGCACGGCCACAGGGAAAATCGTCGCCGCCACCGCCGCCCCGATGTTCAAGAAACTCTCCCTTGAATTGGGAGGCAAGAATGCGACCATCGTGTTGGACGATGCGCCGCTCGATGAGATCATGGAAGGTCTGGTGCGTGCATCGTTCACCAATTCGGGTCAAGTGTGCCTCTGCGGCTCCAGAATTTTGGTGGACGCCTCCCTCTACGAATCGTTCAAGTCGAAATTTACCGAAGCCGTCGAAAGCATCACCGTGGGCGACCCCAGCGAAGAACAGACCAGCATGGGCTCGGTGATTTCTCACGACCATCGAGACAAAGTGGAGTCCTACATCCGACTTGCTCTTGAAGAGGGTGGGCGAATCCTCACCGGTGGAACTTCTGGCGATGCCCCCGTTGCGGGTGTTACTCAGCAAGGCGCTTTTCTGCGCCCAACCGTGATTGAAGGCCTAAGCCACACCTCTCGCACGGCCACTGAGGAAATTTTCGGACCCGTGGTAACGCTTCACGCCTTTCACACCGAGGACGAAGCCGTTGAGATGGCCAACGCTACAGAATACGGGCTGGCAGGTTCAGTCTGGACGGCGGACACCGAGCGGGGTCATCGCTTCGCTCAGCGACTTGACACCGGCATTGTTTGGGTGAACACCTGGCTCAACCGAGACCTGCGAACGCCCTTCGGCGGTGTCAAGCAATCCGGTGTTGGCCGAGAAGGTGGCGCATGGTCGGTGAATTTCTTTTCGGAATTGACCAACATTTGTGTTCAGCAACCCTGAGAACACATGTTCAAATGCTTCCCTGAAGACCTGAAGGCATGGACGAAGAACCGCTGCCGCTCTTCGTCCTGCCCATGGTGCTGTTTCCTGGCGAACACCAAGAATTGCGTGTGTTTGAGCCACGCTATCGCCAAATGCTCGACACCTGCATCCTCGACGAGCGCCCTTTCGGCCTGGTGATGAACGACCCGTTCGAGCCGACCAACGGTTGGGACGGTCCACGTCGACACGGATGTGAAGCGATTATACAGACGCACGAAACACGAGGCGTCAACCATTTCATCACCATCACCGGCGGCCGCCGCTTCTTCGTTGAGGAGGTCATTGAACCCGCATTGCCGCCGTTTTCCGACCCCTCCATGGCGAGCCTCATCGAGGACGGAGTGGCACCTGACATCGAAACGCTCCTCGAACACCTTCCAGATGATGCAGAACACAGCCGACTCTACATCTCGGCCAAAGTGCGCTACCTCGACGAAACAGGAGAACTTGACGAGGGGGACCAAGCCTTCCTCCGTACATTGACCCGCAATGTGGTTGTGCGAGCAGGTCGTGGCTTGAACGTGGATGCCGCCATCTTGAATCAGTGGGTGACCTCCATCTGTGAGGAGCAAATCAACGCTGAGAAGGGCTCCATTTACAACATCGCAGCCCTGTGCCTCAACGATTTGGAAGCGCGGCAGCAACTGCTCGCTTGTTCCACGGCAGGTGAAGCCATCCATGAACTAAGAAACCATGTTCACGGGTTCGCCAACGAAGAGGAATGACCGCAGGCGACGCGTTCAAAACACCGAGGGCGGTGGAACATGCATGTCCGTCTACAGTGAAGCACGGAAAGTCACCACTCACACGCTTCAGGAAATGAAGCGAGCAGGTGAAAAAATCACCATGCTCACCGCTTACGACTACTCCCTCGCCCGCCTGGTCGACCAAGCCGGTGTCGATGTCATTCTCGTGGGCGATTCCGCCTCCAACGTGATGGCCGGTCAAGTCACCACCGTTCCGATGACGTTGGACCACATGATCTACCACGCTCAGTGCGTTGAACGAGCTGTTGACCGCGCCCTGCTCGTGGTTGACATGCCCTTTGGAACCTACCAGGGGAACTCACGCCAAGCGCTCGAGTCCGCCATTCGAATCATGAAGGAATCCAGCGGGCACGCCGTCAAGTTGGAAGGCGGTGCCGAAATCGTTGAGTCCATTCAGCGCATTTTGACCGCAGGCATCCCGGTCATGGGGCACTTGGGTTTGACACCACAATCCATCTACAAATTCGGCACCTACTCGGTTCGGGCCAAAGAGGACGAGGAGGCTGAGAAACTCATCGCCGATGCGAAAATCCTCGAGGAAGCGGGCTGTTTTGCCATCGTGCTTGAAAAAATTCCACGGGAACTCGCCAAGCGCGTATCCGAGGCCATCAGCATCCCCACCATCGGCATTGGAGCAGGACCGGATGTTGACGGCCAAGTGCTCGTCCTTCACGACCTCTTGGGCATCACCATGGACTTCTCACCCCGTTTCCTGCGCCGCTACCTCAACCTCGCCGAAGAAATCGATGGTGCCATCAAGTCCTACTGCAGCGACGTACGCTCGGGTGACTTTCCCAACGACGAGGAATCCTACACGTCGTGATCAAGCCATCATGCTGTAGTAGAGCAGCGACCCACCAAGGGCGCCGATGTTGACGCCCATGGTGTGCCAGATGGCGAGCCGAAACGGCGGGAGATGGAAACGCCACCATGAGGTGCTGACCCAAATCCATACCACCACGGTGACGTAGCCGCCGCAAACAAACCCACCAAATCCAGTCGACCAAATCAGCATCAACGGGAAGGCGAGCACCGCAGCACCTGCAAGGTACTCTTTCCAGCGGCTCTGCGGATGGTGGGTCAGAAGACGATGAAGCAGTGGGGCGAACAGCAGCATGAGGAGCAGCCCACCCTGTGGCGGGTTCGGCATGCCATAGGAAAGGTGGGGCATGGCGAGGGCTTCCCACAGTGCACCTGCGCCCATACCAAAAGCGGTGGGCGCCATCACGTTGTCAAAGGTCTCCCGCCAGGTTGCCGAGCGGGGAGGCAAGGCCTCCACCTGAAGGGGCCTGGTTTCATCGGCGGGCGCCTCCATGGGCCTTCCTCACCGCAGGTCGTTTATGACCCCTCGTCCCCCGAAACGGACGAAAGGTGCCGATGATGAATTAAACCTCGCCGCCCTGCACTGAGCCATGGGCAAAGGTCGCATCGTGGCTGGTTGCATCGCTCCCCACCCACCCCACTTGGTGTACGCGGAAAACCCACCCCAAAACGAGCCGATAGCCGAAGGCGGTTGGGAGCAACTCCGCTGGGGCTACGAACGGCTTCGAGCCTCGCTGGCCGACAAGGATTACGATGCCATCGTGTTGCTTTCACCCCACTGGCAAACCTATGTCGGCACCCACTTCCTCGGCTTGCCTCATTTCGAGGGCCTTTCCGTCGACCCCATCTTCCCGAACCTCTTCCGCTACCACTACGACATGAACGTGGACGTTGACCTCGCCAAGGCCATCCATGACGAAGCCGAGGCTGCCGGACTTCCCGTGAAGATGATGGAAAACCCGGACTTCCGTGTTGATTACGGCACCATCACCACCGGCCACTTGTTCAACCCTGATTGGGACAAACCGTTGGTGGTCATTTCCAGCAATCGCTCAACGGCCTACTACTCCGTGGAAGTCATGCAGGAAATCATGATGGAACTTGGAAAAGTGACCCGTCGCGCCATCGAAGCCTCGGGCAAAAAGGTGGTCGTCTTGGCCAGCAATTCGCTCTCGCACCGACACTTCACGACCGAATCCGAAATGCCCGAGGACATGAGCAAAGAGCACATCACGAGCCATGCCATGCATTTGTGGGACATGCGGATGATCGACTACATGCGGAGCGGACAGGCCCAACGCATTCTCGATGAAATGCCCGAGTTCACCGAACAAGCCATCGCCGAAAGCGATGGAGGCGGACTCTCTTGGTTGCTGTCCACGCTTGACGTGCCCGACTACCCAGCCATTCTGCACGGCTACGGCACCATCATCGGGACCGGAAATGCGGTGGTTGAATGGCCCTGCTATGCACATGAGGAGGAACAGGCATGAGCGAAGGTGGCGTGGTTGCCTCGTTCGTGGTCCCCGTTCACCCGCATACGGTGCTTGCCCCCGACATGAACCCCGGTTGGCGAGCGCTGCGCAATGCCTACGACGAGGCTGCACAAACCATTCGCGACCTTGAGGCGGATTTGCTCATCATCTATTCAACCACCTGGCCCTCCATCATCGGCCACCAAATCCAAGCCGACCCCAACCCCGAGTGGGTGATGGTCGACCACGACTTCCACGATTTGGGCTCCATTCCGTATTCCTTCAACATCGACGCTGAATTTGCTCATGCATGGGACGACGCCAACAGAAACCGAGGACTTCAAAGCCGGTGTGTCAACTACAAGGGATTCCCCATCGATGTCGGCTCCGTCGTCGCATTGACGCTGCTCAACCCGGACAACACCATCCCTGCCGTCATCGTGTCCTCCAACATGTACGCCAACCGAAGTGAAACCACCGTTTTGGCGAAATCATGCCTGGACGTCATCAAAGCCCAGGGTCGGCGAGCCGTCGCCATCACGGCGATGTCGCTCTCCAACCGCATGTTCACGGATTTCATCGAACCCGCCGATGACAAGATCCACTCACTCAAGGACGACGAATGGAACCGGAAGATCTTGGAATTCCTCGAAGAAGGCCGCCTCGAAGACGTTGGACAGTTGTCTCGAACAATTCACCAACAAATTCGCGTCCAAAAAGTCGTGGCCTTCAAGCCCATGTGGTGGCTCTCAGCGATGAACGGTAACCGCAACGACCTGACCGGCAAGGTCCTGGCCTACGAAGCCATCCACGGAGCAGGCGGTGCGGTGGTCCACGTCGACCCCACATCCACGGGTGTTGGCGACAAAGAATACGACGAAGACGACGTCGAATACTTCCACGGTGAGCGTGGCGTCCTGGACACCGGCACGGAAGCCGATGAGAACATCGAACTGGCGACCTCCGATTCTGCCGCTGGCGGAACTCAGGCCTCGGAACGCTTCACCCCCGAGGCCAACGGACCGGCCCTTTGGGACCCCACCGAAGCCGAGGGTTCGGTCAACACAACGGCGGCTCCCAAACCGGTGGGCGCCTACCCTCACGCTCGGCGTGTTGGCGACATGCTCTACCTCTCAGGCGTCGGGCCCCGTCAACCCGGCACCAACGCCATTCCTGGGGGACCGATTCATGATGAGAACGGGGAGCCACTCGACTACGACATCAAAGCGCAGACCCACGCCGTGGTCGAAAACGTACGACGAATCGTTGAGGAAGCTGGGGCTCGATTTGACCAAGTGGTTGACGTGACGACGTTCCTCGTCGACATGAAACGCGACTTCGCTGGCTACAACGAGGTGTGGGCCGAGACGTTGGGGCAGGTGGGCCCCACACGAACCACCCTGGCCATCGATGCCCTTCCGACGCCCATCGCGGTGGAGATGAAAGTCATCGTGCATTTGGGAGAATAGTTCCGGAATCCGGCGAACCGCGGCCGTAATCGGACAAGAGTTCAAGGACAGGCTTCCCATACGAGGAGATACAAGCCGAAGGCTTACCGAAATTCGGGGAATTTACATGGGCGCTGAAAAAACGGTTGAAATGGCCCGCACCATCGGTCTGAAGACACTCGTGATCCTTTCACTGTCATCGATGCTGGGGTCGGGCATTTTCCTCCTTCCTGCCTTTGCCCACGAAGTGGTGGGACCCGGCATGTGGTTCGCCTTCATCCTGGCCGGCAGCGTGGTGATTGCCAGCGCCTACTCGAAGGCTGAATTGGCCAGTGCCATGCCGCAATCCGGAGGGTTCTACGTCTACGCAGAACGCACCTATGGCTACCTCGTTGGCACCATCAGCGGCTTGGGCTTGTTTGCTTCGTTTATGCTGAAATCTGCTTTCGCTCTCGTCGGTTTCGCAGCCTACATGAAAGTGGTCACCGACCATTACGGCATTGAAAACGTCAATGCGAACGCCATTGCGATGGTGCTTCTCGCGTTCATTCTTCTCGTCAACCTGACCGGCGTGAAGGCCATCAAAAAAGTCCAGATCCCCATTGTCACCGGCGCCATGGCCATGGTCGTCGTGTTGTGCGTCATGGCCTTGTTTTCCTCAGACCTGGACCTTGGTCGACCCGTCGAAAATTTCCAACCCGTCAGCTTGAGCATGGGCACGGCAGCCGCCCTCGTGTTCGTCGCCTTTTCCGGGGCCATCAAAGTCGGAGCCATCGGTGGCGAAGTCATGGACCCTGAAACGAACCTTCCGAGAGGCATGATTCAATCCCTTGTGATCGCCACCCTTCTCTACGCCATCGTGGCCTACATCATGGCCGCCGTGATGGACCCCGGGGCGTTCATGACCGGAACCCCGCCGCACGCTGTCGAAAACCCCATCTCGGTCTTTGCCGACTCCGTCGCAGGCACGGCCGTGGTGCTGATCGCTTCGTTGGTCGCCATCATCGCCATGGCCTCCATGGCCCTTGCTGGTGTCCTGTCATCGTCGCGCTTCCTCTACGCCATGGCCAAGGACGGCGTGCTCCCTGCCCCCCTCGGTGAACTCAACGAGCGGTACAAGACACCGCACTGGCCCATTATGCTCACCGGTCTGCTGATGGCCATCTCCATCTATTCCTTCGACGTCCACGTCATCGCAGAATTGGCCTCTGGGTTCATTCTCATGGTGTTCATCGTGCTGAATCTGACGGTCGTCGTCCTTCGTGGGGCTGCTCCGAAGCACGAATGGAATCCACCCTACAAGTCTCCACTGTACCCGCTGCCTCAAATCTACGGGACCGTGGCGGGCATCTTCATGCTGGTGTTGATGGGGAAGAAAGCCCTGTTTGGCGGAGGCGGAGCCATCCTCCTTGGCCTCATCGCATGGTATGCCTACGGGCAGCGAAACGTCAAGCCTCGAGAAGGCACCACGCCCCTGAATGCCTTCCTCGCTCGAGACGGAAGTGAAGTCAACGACGACAACTGATGCTGTTCTCCGCACGGAGAGAGATCGCCGAACGTTCAAGCGAGAATCAACCGGAGGTTCTCCAAACTTCGTAATTCTGCGAAGTAAATTTGCTCGATGGCGTCGTACATCTCTTGGTCGCCGACCTCCTCGAGCAATTCAATGATGCCAGCGTACACCTCAGCGGCCTTGGTCTCGGTCTCGAGGGAACGTTCCAGCATGGCCTTGTAGTTGGTGGTATGCACGATAGGGTGTGCATTGCGTTCCGTAACCGGCACGCCGCCGAGTTTTACGACGGCCCGACGAACAACGTCGGCGTGGGCCAAGGATTCCGTGGCTTCTTCGTTGAACATCGGGTCGAGTTGGAGGCGATGAATGCCCTGGACGTTGGCAGCGTAATGTGCGTACATGGTCATGGCGCGAAGTTCCCAGCCCAAGGCTTCATTGAGACGGTCGACGAGATCAGCGGTGCTCATGGGCGTATGAGGGCCCTCTCCGTTTTGAATCCCCGCATTGGTTGTTCGCGGTTCATTCATGCCGTATCCACTCACCGTCAGGCGTGACTTCCCAGTATTGCAATTCCTCGGAGACATCAACGTACCAGCCGGTTTGTCCTTGCGTGGTGGACGGTGTGGCCTGCATGACCCCCACCTTGCCGGCCTCTTGCGCGAGAGCTTTCATCGATTCCAATGTCAATCCATGCCGCTCGTGGAGCGGGGTGTCGTCTTGAACGGCACGACCAAGGATTTCATCCTCCTCATCCTCGTCGTCCTCATCATCAAAGGCGTCTTCCACCCAACCTTCTTTCGAAACCTCTGCAGCCTTTCGGGTCAGGGTGATCAGGACGGCAAGCAACAGGAAGAGAAGCACCGCTGCCATGGTCATTGCCGTGTTCGTTGACCCAACAGCACCCCCCAACAACACTTCATCGACATCGTAGAACGTTTGGGCAAGCAAACCGCTCCAACGCACGGTGCACGAGCGGTCGGTACCCCCGTTTTCCACGTCGACTTCCCATGTTCCGTTGGTGACGAACGAGGCTGGGCCGGCCGTGCAGGAAACGCTGGTGTTCGCCTTTGGAATGCTCAGCGTGTTGCCGTAGACATCGGTGGCAAACGCATTGAGTAACACCACATCGCCTTCAGCAATGCCATCTCGACTCATGGTCGCCTGAATCCGAACGGGCGAGCCGGCTTCGATGGTCAACGGGATGGTGTGGACTGCTCCCTCGTCCTCAAGCACGAGCTCGTAGATGCCGACCTGCTTGCCAGTGAACTGCCAGTAGCCAAGACCGGTCGGTGAGGCCTCAAGCTCACCCAACGAGGTGTTGAGTGAGGACGTGACTGAGGTCGATTCTGCGATGTTGCCGTGGACGTCAACCACCTGAATGAACAGGTCCTGTGGTTGTCCAGCATTCACCACAAGGCCTTCGTCGGCATCGGTGATGAGGCCGTGCGCGTTGCCGGCCACAACGGTCAACCGCACGGTAGCAAACACACCATCAGCGTTGACACGCAGTTCATGCCCGCCAACGCTGGTGGCGGTCCATCGTCCGTCGTTCAGCAGCATTTCAAGCGTGATGTCGTCGCCGTTCAAACTCCAATTCAGGGCGATGGGTTCGAGTTCGTTGCCGTACGCATCAAAGAACATCGGGTTGAGGTCAAGCGAACCGTCAGCGGGCACGCGGCTTCCTTCACCTTCAAGTTCGATAAAGGCCAATCGACCGGGTTGAACATCGAAGGACACATCGGCCGTGAACATGGCTCCCGTTGTGTTGTCAAACCAACTCCCGTCAAACTTCCACGAGCGGGCAGACTGGGCTTGAATAAGCGAATATGTCACGTCGTCCGTGAGTTCATCGGCCGCACCCATGCCCATGGTGATGTTACCTTCCACCACCCATCGGTTGCCCTTGACATCTTCAGCGACCAACTGCAAAACAACTTGCTCTCCAGCAGAGGGTTGCCGTGGTTCAAGTTGGAAGGCGAGGTCGATGGCTCGTCCGTGCAGGACATCCAGTTCGAGCATGGTTGAAACCGTCCCGTCCATGCCCGTAATGGTGGCTTGACCAATGCCGGATGGATTCCAAAACACCCGTCCTTCGTCATCAACGGAAAGCCCACCCGAAGAAGCCGTGAGCGCGTGGATGGAAGGCGAAACAAATCCGATGTAACCGTTCACATCTCGGCGTTCAAAGACCAATTCATACGATTCGCCCGCCATGTAGGTCTCGGGTTCATTCGCCACCTTGAGCGTGGACGCCACGGCATCGCCGGGAATGACTTGCAACGTACCGCTGCCCGTGATGTTGCCTGAGGAAACAGTGATCAGCCATTTTCCAGTGTTGGTCGCCAGGTATTCCCCTTGGGCGTTGAACGAGCCGTTCTCGGCGAACCATGCCAAGGGTCCGACCGCCGAAAGGGGCATTTCATAGCCGTTGATGTCTACCAAGCTAGGGGTGATGGCTTGAAGGGTGCCGGCGCGAACCATCAGCGGTTGCTCAAACACAAAGGCGTGTGGCGCACCTGCCGTGACGGTGATGGTAGCTCGAGCCTCCAGTTGATTGAATCGAACGCGTGCAGAGACATCGCCGAGTTCTTCTGCCGTCCACGTGGGCTCACCGAGCCCTGCATAGACGCCATCAATGTCCCAGACCATGGTGGCTGGACCGGGCATACGATTGCCGCGTCCGTCCAGCACATCCGCTGTGAGGGTCGTGGGCTCAAGCACACCCAAGCTCAACCGAGTGATTTCAATCGAGGTGGGAACACCGGCTTCAACACTGACGTTGTGGCTGGCGACCAGCCCGTTGTGTTCGGCAGTGATTTCGACCAAACCGGCCGACCACGGGTAAAACAACCCGTCATCGGAAATGCTGCCGTTGCTCGCTGACCAGTGAATGTCGCCCTCGAGTGCATTGTTGACAGGGTCGTAGATGATGGCTTCAAACGCGACCACCTCATCGGCTGAAACCGAAGTCGGTGGTGAATCGATGACCACACGGTCGGGTGTTCCCGAGCGCATCGGAGGTGGGGCTTCTTCAAGCATCTCCGGTGCATGAACAGACAGGGTGCCCAACAGGACCAGCGCAACCAACGCAACGCAAGCCCTTGGAAAGGTCACCTCACAGCCTCCTCATTCGTTGTACTCTTGCCACTCTTCCTCGCCGGCGAGGCGGTACCACCAGGTGCCGTCGTCGTCTTCCCACCATTCTGTACCGTCTTCGTCAACACTGGTTTCGATCTCCGCTTCCTCTTCAGCCTCCTCAACGGGGGCTTCCTCAGCAGGTGGACCAGCGGGGCCGGGTGCTGGACCTGTGGGGCCGGGCGCAGGACCACTCGGACCGGGAGCACGACCCGTCGGACCGGAGGGGGCGTCGTCATCATCATCCTCGTCTTCATCCTCGTCATCCCAATCATCGGTGCTTCCACCACGCATGAACATCACAAGCAGGCCAAGGAGAACCACGGCAACAATGGCAAGCAAGCCTGCACCAACGTAGTAGAGGGTTCCGCCAGCTTCGAAGAAGCCGGCAAGGTTGCCTTCGACATTGATTTCCGCATTGACACGAACTGCACCAACGCTCACCGTGATGGTTTGTGGGCCATCATCGAGGGTGGTGATGGTCCAGAAGTCGGAGGAGGTCATCATGGCGGTTCCACGGCCCGTGGATTCGACCTGAATGCTGCCGGGCACATCGATTTCGTTGTCAAAGGCGTCAAAGGCTCGGATGCTGACGTCCAAACTCTCCAGTTGCTCAACAGTGTCGGCAGAGAGGTTCACCTCAAGTCGTGCAACGATGCTTTGTGCTGAGACCGTGATTTCGGTCGTGGAGACCGCTCCACCGACAGCGTACTGCAAGGTGTGAACGCCGGCGACTTCCGCATCGTAGGTGTAGGTGCCTTCGGAGGTCGTGATGACGCTCAGGGTCGGAACGGATTGACCGTTCTCGGTCCACTCAACGTTCTGTGGGAACTGATTACCATCTGCGTCGGTTCCGGTCACCTGTATGTCGACACGATCGCCTGCCGTTGGCGTGTTCAATGAGACGTCGGCGCTGACAGTGACGGCTTCACCGTGAACCACCGTGACGGTGATGCTATCGCTGACGTTGAAGCCAGTGCCACTGACCTGATAGGCCTCAATGCGCCATTCGCCGACCATGGTTGCTTCCCATCGCATGCCGTCCAGCAGCAGTTGGGTCGTGATGTCCTGAGTATCGCCAGTAGCAACGTTGACCTCAACCCAGGTCAATCCGTCGGACGTGATGCGGTTGTTGTCTGCGTCGTAAAGGTCCGACAGGAAATCAACGGCGTAGTCCGAGGTCAGTTCAAACACCGCACCGGTGCTTCGGTCAGGGTCGTTGGCCGTGCCTTCAATGCTCACCGTGTGCAAGAACCCGTGGTCAACGGTCATGTTGATGCTCACAGCGTGAACGGTGGTGCCGTCGTCGTAGGTGGCCGTCATGGTGTAGGGGTCTTCGCTGGCGAAGTACGGCGTGAACGTGGTCGTGTCACCCGTGAGCACCTCAAGGAAATTCGAGGAATCACCCATGGTGGGATGGTCAAGGGTCCAGTTCACGACGATGGCCCACTGGTTGCCCTTGGCATCGATGGCGAACACATCGGCATCAAGCGTGTCATCGGCGGTCAAATCGAAGTGCGCCCATGTTGAGTCGACGTCGTCCACTTCAATGCGCAGCGTCTGAATCTTCCCCTTGGCCACATCAATGGTGATCTGCGTCAGGGTCGTTTCGTACCGTGCCTCGAGGATCTTCGCACCGGTCTTCACCGGGTCCCAGATGGCCGGGGCGCCGGGTGTGAGTTGACCGTCGGAGGTCTTGGTCCAGTTGTCGGCGGGGAGCACCACTGCCAATCGGTTTCCTCGGACGTCAACACGCGTGGTGTTGATGTAGACGCGGTCGTCGGCGGTGATGGAGGTCGAAGAAGCATTCAACTCGAGGAAGTCAATGGCGCCATGCCCGACGGTGATGTTCATCTCAGCCGCCACGCCGGAGACCGAACTCACGCTCAACGTCCAAACGCCGACGTGGTCGGGGAAGTATTGCTCGTTGATTTCAGAGTAGTTCCCGTTGGTGGTGGTCCACGTGAGATTGCCAGCTTCACTCAGGGCGAGTGCATTTCCGAACTGGTCGTACAACTCAAGGGTGATGTCGCACCAAACGCCGGCAGGCACAATGCCTTCACAGCCGCTCATCTCGAAAGAAGACGGCGCACCTGAAAGGACGGTCACGTCCACGGACACCTGTTGACCGCTGGCCGGATGAGACACCGTGATGGTGTGAGAACCAGCGGTGTAGGGCATGAAGGTCGTGCCCATCATGGTCCCGTTGGAAGGCGTGATGTCGATTGTTTCACCCGTGAGGAAATTGCCGTGCTGGTCAGCCATCTGAGCGTTGATGGTCAGGGTTTCATCGGCGGTGATGGTCGCCGTCAGCGGCGTAACGATGAGGTCAACGGGGGCACCGGGCGTGACCGTGATGTTCTGAGAACCGCACACAAGGCCAAAGCACGACGTGATGGTCGTGACACCAGCGGTATTGGGTGTGAACAATCCGTTGCTGCCGATGCTGCCAGTGGAGGACGTCCACGTCATGGGCGGCGACTGAACCATGGTTTGGTGATCATACGCCACGGAATTGAAGTTCACCGCCGAGTCTGCGTCGGTGGTCGGTGTGCCAGACGGGCTGATGGCCACGCTCGTGATGTTCGTGGTGTTGAACTGCATTTGAGGTCGGAAATTGACGTTGGTGGCGGAGCCGGAGTAGAACGAGGCGTGGGCGTAGCCGTTGTTCGGGGTCGCGATGATCACCCATGCTTGTTCGCTGGTGATGGTCATGCCCGGTGTACTGACATCGAACCAAATCCAGCCCGTGGTGTCAACGTTGACAACGGTGGTGGACACGGCATCGCCGTAATCCACACCTGCTTGCATACCGGGTGCGCCCCACGTGCCACCAGCAGTGGTACCGTTCCAGGTGGCGGAGGCTGCACCCCAGTTCGCGTTGGTGATGGGGTGGACGTTGAAGGAAACCGACGTCGCACCCTGGACGGACGTCCACGATTCGACGTAGAGGCCAAGCGAAGCCGAGTGGACCTGTTGGTACTGAGCGAACGGCACCTGAGCGGCGTTCAAGGCCATGTTGATGCGGCATTCATCGGCCCAAAGGGTCCCACAGTAGGTGCCTGCGCTGATGGTCGCCTCGCCGGCAAAGTTGGTGTTGGCGTACTCGCTGTAAACGGCCGTGTCCTGCACGTTGGTGTGGCCAAAGGCGGCGATTTCACTGCCGGTCTGGAACCGGTACGTGTAGGTGTAGTCGTTGTTGTAGGTGTGGTCGGGGTCACCGACGGCAAAGCTCCAGCGCGAAGAGGAGGGCCCTGGGATGGACTGGTTCACGCCCTGCACCCACCACGAGAAGAGTTGACCTTCGGTGAGGTTGTCTTCAAAGCGGAACGTGGTGTTCGTGATTTCCGAATCCTCCCACGAGCGGAATTTGTAGACACCGGTCTCGTTGGCAATGGTGACAATGTAGCCCGTTGCTCCGCTCACCGGCGTCCATGTCAGGGCAGGTTGGGTCGAGGGCGTCAGCAAGCCGTTGTTCTCAGCGTAGAGGACCTGGCCGTCTGACGGGGAGGTCAAGGTGGGTTGTGCCGGTGGAACGATGCCGTTCACGTTGTCCACGTAGTCCAAGACAAGATGCGGATGGTAGGTGGCGTCAGAATATTCTGAGGAGAAGAAACTGTGAGACGAGCCGGTGCTACCGATCATGGCGAGTTTGAAGGTCATCGTGGTGTTCCCGTTTGCAATGTTGGCCTGAGCAAGGCTGGTCAAATCCCACTCCATCCAACCGAAGGGGTTGTTCAGCGTCAGGGTCGAACGGGTGATTTCAGTGGTTGAACAGGAAGGAGCCGTGGCCCAGACGACAGTGGATTCGGTAAAGCCGCTGCACGGGTAGGCGGCAATCGTGGTCGACGAAGTACCCGAAACGCCCGGCTGATACATCCGGAGCATCATCTTCGTCGGCGTCATGGCGGACGGCCACGGGATGTTGCTGAGGTCGTACTCCATCAGAATACTGCTCTGACCGGTGCCCAAACTGTTGACGCCGAGCACCATGGTGTTGGAAGAGCCACGATTCACCGTGGCGTTGGAATCGATTTCAACATCCTCCACCATCGGCAGTTGCCCCGAGTAGTCGAAGATCGAACCACGAGACAGGTTCAGCGTGTGGTTGCCGTTGCCGTCATCGCTGCCCTGATCCTCAGGAACGCGATACTTGTTGACGGAGGACCACTCGCCGATGCGATCACCCTGGTCGGCTCTGACGCGCCAGTAGACCCAGAAATCGCCTTTGGAGAGGCTGGCTTGGGTGTAGGTGTTGTTGAGGAAATCGAACGTGTCGTTGCCGTAAAGGCCCGCCACGATTTCGTCGTGCGTCCAACAGGTGGTGATTTCTTCGTTAAGGAACCACGGATCACCACCGCCGCACGCAGCAACCCGGGTGTGGTTGCCGTAGGTGAGGTTGAAGGTGAAATCGGTGCTGTTGAGCCCCGACGGACGAGCCTTGGAAGTGTCCCAGAGCGTAGCGCCGTCGAGGGGCACGAGTCCAGTGGGTTGCGATGGCACCCATGCGTCTGCGATACGATAGGTCAGGTTGAGACGTGGACGAACGTCGATGTTGCTGGCTTCACTTGAGGCGAACTGAACGCGCCCGTCGACGGCTCCTGTATTATCCCCGACGGCGAAGAGAACAACGTCGAGTTCAGCCAGGTTGCTGGCCAGCGCGTGTTGGACCAGTGCCGTCACGTTGAACGCTGCGGTACCGGTGGAGTTGACCCACTCTGCTGGATTGAAGGGAATGTCAAGATCGTCTTCGGAGTATCCACCTGCTTGCGCCCAGGTCGAGTTGTTTCCGGCTGGGTAGGCATACACCGAAGATTCCGTCCACGCCGTGGTGGTTTCACCCACAGCGACAAGCGTGTTTTGGTACACGTTGGTGGCCGTGAATTCAAGGCTGGCGTTCAACACTTCGTAGGTGCTTGGCATGGGCAGGCCGCTGAAGTCCATGTTGATCAGCGACATCGAACGAAGGCTCGGGTTGCTCGTCGACACCTGGCTACGGCCGACAAAGAGGCTGGACGAGGAACCACGGTTGGCGTAGATGTT
>JAYYDY010000016.1:0-7187 GCA_036160375.1 Thermoplasmatota archaeon
ATCACGTTGCGCTCATCACAAACAAGCGAACCGCTGCTGGTCGACGTCGACCCCAACGAACAACACGCCTTCACGCTGAACGCCGGCGAGCATCAGATGACCGTCACGCTGACCGACGATACCGGTGCTTCGCGAGACGAGAGCTTTGCGCTCACCGTGGTGGAATCGGCGCCGGTGTTGGTGCTGATCTCCCCGGAAAACCGTCAGTCCATCGTTCCCGGTGGCGCCCTGGTGCTCGAGGAAGCCTCCTACGACGCTGACAACGATTTGACCGTGCGTGAATGGCGACGGTACGCTCCTGAACTCAGCGAGCCCGAGGTGTTGTCCACGCGCTCGAAGGACGAACTCACGGGCCTGTTGCCTGGCGAGTACCACCTCTCGCTCTACGTGGAGGACGCCCGAGGTAATTCGGTTGAACAGCACGTCAACATCACCATCCAATCGAGCCTGCCGTCCCTTGACCGGGATTCGCTCAGCCTGAGTTCGGAAACCTTCACCCAGAACGAACTCAACGTGTTGACCGTTCGCATCGCCCTGAGCGACCCTGACGGCACGACCGATGACGTGCGAGTCAACATCACCCTTGGCATGCAGCAGTGGGAAGCCAACCTCGCCGATGACGACGGCGACGGCGTATGGGAAGGCACCCTTGAATGGCGACCCGAGACCACCGGCCGTCCGCTGCTCAAGGTGGTGGCCAAGGATGGCGAGGGCGACCAGGCCAACATCGACTTCATGTCTCGAAATTTGGTGGTCGAAGCCCCGGAAGATGACATGCGGGGTCTGCTTCTGGCCGGCGCAGCGCTCGCTTTGGTGTCCGTGGCGGGGCTCGTGGCCTTCATGATGGCACGCCGCCGCCGAGCCCTCGAAGACATCGACCTGCTGACGTCTTGGGACGCGTTCAAGGCACCTGCTCAAGAGGCGACGGGTGGCCAAAAATCCGTGCCTGCGCTGGAAGGAAACGCCATGGATGGAACCGACGAGGTGCAGGCTGAACTGGAAACAGAACTCGACCTCGACTTGGAGTGAGTTACTCACTTCTTCTGTTCGGGGAGGTCGCCATTGTTAGAATCTGGATTGCTGTCCAATCCACCCCACGGCGTGCGTGTGCGGTGAAGACCAAACCGACGAGCAAAGAGGAATTTCAGGTTCTTCCATCCGTCACCCCAAGTGTGAATTTCGGCTTCACCAACACGGGGGCGGTAGGGTACGGAGATTTCGATGGCCTTCTTTTTGCCAAGGTGGCGGCGGGCGAGGATTTTGATCTCTTCACTGAGCGGCATGCCGTCGTTGGTGGGGCGCATTTTTTCGTTGTCAAAGACCGACTTGCGGAACACCCACATGCCTGTTTGAGAGTCCTTGATGCCGTACCAGAACAGCATGCGGGCGGTGAACGAAAGCACCCAGTTGCCAAAGCCATGCAGGCCCGACATGGACCCGTCTTCGGCCAAGGACAAACGGTCGCAGGTGATGAAGTCCAAGTCGTCGTCCAGGAGGCGCTTGACGAGTTCGGGAACCAATTCGGCAGGGTAGGTGCAATCGGCGTCCATGGTGACGATGATGTCGTTCTTGGCGACATCAAAGCCGGTTCGGTAAGCACGGCCGTAGCCCTTTCGGGGTTCCAGATGGACGCGAATGTCCTTCTCCAGTGCAATTTCTCGGGTGCGGTCGGATGAGTTGCCGTCCACGATCATGATTTCGAGGTCCTTGCACCAGCCACGGGGGATGGCGTCGATGGTGGGGCCGAGGGCCTCCTCCTCGTTACGGGTTGGCAAAATCACCGTGACCGAGACGGGTAAGACATCGCCCATGGCCAAGCGACCCGAGGATTGACCTTCAAAGGTTTGGCTGGAAGCGTGCTTCTCAACGTGCACCGGTCAATGACATTCAAATGCAGGCCCTTCGTGGTGCTTTCAATGCACATCGCCATGGTCTCGGGCGAGTATCCTCCTCGGTGGGGAGGCATCGGCTCTGTGGTCTTCCACCTCGCCGGTCATTTGGCCCAGCGAGGCCACGATGTGACCATCATCACGCGCACGCACAAACAGCCAACGCCACAACAACCCGGCGTGAGTGTGCTCCAAGTCCCTTGGCTCAAAGCGCCCATGGCCTTCACGCGGTCCTACGGGAAACATGCACTGACCGAACTTCGCCGGCTTCATCAGGTCAAACCGGTGGACGTTGTCCACACCCTGCTACCGCTCGTGAGTTGGACCGCCAAGGAATACCTCTGGGTGGAGGAACACATCGCACCGGTGGTGTCGGCACTCAACGGGAGTTGGATCGGTGAGCGAGAGGGCATGAAACTCGCCGCCAAGCACAACGAAGCGGCCACGTGGAAGAACCCCAACGACCTCGCCATTTTGCTCACCGGCGGCTACTACGCCAAGTACGAACAAGCGGGCATGGAACATTCGAGCGTCTCTGTTGCCATTTCAGAATCCACACGTCGTGAATTCGAGCAGTGGTACCGTCCGCCGGAGGATTGGTACTGCGAAACCGTGCTCTACGGGGTGGACCACAAGGTGTTCCGTCCCATGAATCACGACCATGAGGAGGAACAGCTCGCGTACGAGGCGCTTCGTAAGTCCTACGATGCCGCTGATGAAGCGGCGTTGTGCGGCCGGCCCGATACGGCCACACCGCTCTTGCTGGCCGTGGGCCGTCTCGTAGCGCGTAAAGGCCACCGAACCTTGCTTCGTTCCATGCCGTCCATCCTCAAGCAGCACCCCGGGGCCCGACTGGTCATCATCGGACGAGGTCATATGCGGAAAACGCTCATGCGCCAGGCCAAACGCTTGGGCATTGCTCATGCCGTTCATATCCAGCCGGGCATGAGTTTCGAACAGTTGGCCCTTCACTTTCGTGCCGCCGATGTGGTCGTCTACCCGTCCTATTACGAAGGACAGGGCTTGATTCCGCTGGAGGCCTTGGCCAGTGGAACACCGGTGGTCACCGTGGACCAACCGCCGTTGACCGAGATGATCGACGAAACGGTAGGTGGCCTCTTTGCGTGCGGCGATCACGAGGACCTGGCGAGGGCCGTGAACCGCTGTCTGGACCATCCCGATGAACGCACCGAACAGATGCGACGTGGCCGTCAACGCGTCCTTGACCGTTTCACGTACGAACACAACGCTGAGGCCTACGAACACATCTACGCTTCGCTGCTTGACGAGTGACCATGCCGTCCCGTAAGGTTCTCATTGGGCTGGATGGACGAGCCACCATGCAGGGGCGCGCCGTCTTCCTCTCAGTGCTGGTCATCACCCTCTCGCTTTCCGGTTGTTTCGGTGAGGAAGCGGCCGTAGCGACCCCCGAACCTGAGGTGGAGGAGCAGCCTCGTATCTTTGTCACGGACCGGTTCGGTCAATCGATTGACCTCTCTCCACTCGAGATGACCTTCCAGTTCAGCGATGTCGGGGAGACAGGAAAAGAACCCAGCATTGGCATCACCTCCAGCGGTTGCATCTTCTTCATTGCCATGGAGAAGGTCATGCGTTCGTGTGATGGGGGCCTGACTTGGGACGAAACCCAAGACCCTGTGATGTGTTCGCCCACCACCAGCGACCCCTACGGTTGGGTGGACCCCATCACCGACCGCGTGTTCGGCGTCCAAATGATTGGGCTTGAGACCTCGTGGATTTGCTGGAGCGATGACGACGGTGAGACGTGGATGGGCAACCCCCACGATTCAGGCACGACACCGCTCAACGACCACATCAAACTCGCCAGCGGTCCGTGGACGGACAGTGGCTACGGGGCGCTCGGCCAGTTCACGGGCAGTTTCTACGAGACAGCGGTCTACTACTGCTACAACAAGCTCGCCGGCATTTTCTGCTTCACCAGTTTCGACGGCGGTGCGAGCTTCGAAGCCGGAGGGCAAATCATCGGTCTGGCCACCACGAACGGCGGGCTGCACGGCGCCATCTCCACCGCCCCCGACGGGACGGTCTATGTCACCCCGCGTGTTGCTACCCCCACCGTCATCGTGTCAAAGGACAACGGGTTCTCGTGGTTTGAGCGATACATGGGCGAGGACGTCGGAACCCCCAATCCTCGCAAGAATTCTGAAGTCTCTACCGACAGCGCCTCCAACGCCTATCACGTGTGGACGGGTGCTGACGAAGGCATCTACATGTCCCGGTCCATGGATTCGGGCGAGACATGGGAACAGGAGAGCATCCGAATCTCCCCCGTCGAGGTGATTTCCTCCGTGTTCCCTCAAACCGATGCCGGCGACCCCGGGCGCATTGCCATCACCTACTTGGGCAGTGAAAACTCGGAGATGCTTAACCAGTCGGACATCGACGGCAACCCGTGGAACGGCAACGCCCATTACGCGCCCAACAACGCCACCTACCACCTTTACATCACGTACAGCTTGAACGCGCTCGACGACGAACCGGTCTTCCACACCTACCGGGTCACCGACGACCCTGTTCAGGTGGGCTCCATTTGCTTGAACTCCGGCGACTGCCGTGACATCGGTGGATCAAATCGAAACTTGTTGGATTTCAACGACCTTCACATCGACCGTGAAGGTCGGGTCTACGTTGCGTTTGCTGACGGATGCACCGGCGACTGTGCGACGAATGAAAACGCCACGGCCGCTGATTCTCGAGACGGGCGCGGTTCGGTGTACTACCTCGCTGACGGTCCAAGCCTGATCGAGGAGTTCGGTCGTCTGATGCCGCTCATTGACGAATGATGGGCTCAAGCGAACAAGCGTGCACGAAGTTTTCGCAGGCTCAAACGGACGCCGAGCAAGCTCTTGCGCAAAGCCGAGAGTTTAACCGGTTGGGTGAACACATCGCCGGAGCGCCGTACGATTTCGTGGAGAATGGACGTGTAGGCGTCGGCCATGATTTCAGGTTGGACCCGGGCTCGACCGTCGAGGTAGCCGAAAAGGTGGTTGGCGGAACTCTGGTGTCGCTTGATGACGTCAACGTATTCAACGACGAAACCTTTCCACGCCAGGGTTTCAGCGATGGCTTCGTTTTCCAGCATCTCAAGCGTAATGTCGTGGGAAGCCAGCACTTCGAGCGGGAGGTAAATTCGGCCGCGTTCCATGTCTTCGTTGATGTCTCGGAGCACGTTGATGAGTTGCATCTGAATGCCGAGGTCGATGGCGTGCAGGCGAGCAGCACGGTCTTCATAGCCATAGATTTCGATGAGGATGAGCCCCACAGCAGACGCCACTTTGTAGCAGTAAGAGCGGAGTTCGTCCCAGGTTTGGTTGCGGACAGGATAGAGGTCGTCTTCCATGCCTTCAATGACGGTTTCAAAGTCAGCGAGTTTGATGGGGTAGCGATTGAACACGTCCTGCAGGGCGATGAAAATGGGGTGGTCGTCGTTGGTGAGGGTCTGTGCTTCGGCCTGCTGGAGTTTCAATCGAATGTCGACCAGCGCCATCATTCGACGGCGGTGCTCTTCGGGGGAGAGGGACGGTTCGGCGCCAGCATGGAGATCGTTCACAACCGCTTGCCTGGCTTCTGTTGCCTCGCGCAGGGCTTGGGTTTCAAGGATGGTGGGCTCCTCATCACCGTCGACGATGTCGTCCACCCAACGGCACAGGGCATAGACGGCGTGAACCGCTCTGCGCTTGTCGGGTTGGAGCGCGCTGAAGGAGGAATAGAAGGTGGTGGAAGCGTTTCTGCACACCGTTTCGCAAAACGCGTAGGCCTCCTCCAGACGAAGTTGTTCCATGGGTACCACTCAAGCAGATGTTGGGGTTCCGCTGGACGGTTCTTTTGAGGTTTTGTTGAGGGCTGCTCTGCCTTGCTTTGAGCGCTTTCGGCTCTCGAACCAGGTGTCAACGCCGTTCCAATCGGGGATGATGCCCAGACTGTCAAGCAGGAGTTTGCTGCTGATGCGGGCGGACTCGTAAATCACCGGCAGGCCGCTGCCGGGGTGGGTGCCACCGCCAACGAGGTAGAGGTTGTTGATCTCGTCAAACTGATTCTTTGGTCGGCGCCACAACATTTGGTCGAGGCCGTGAGCGAGGTTGAACACAGCCCCACGGTAGCAGTGATCACCCCAATCTTCGGGCGTGATGATCATCTCGGTAACGATGTGATTTCGGAGCCCTTCAAACCCGAGTTTGGTCTCGATTTGCTCGAGCACCCGGTCTCGGTAGGCGTCCTTTTCCTTGGACCAGTCAATGTTCTCGTGGATGTGAGAGACCGGGACCAGGGCGTAGACGGTTGAGCAACCGTCGGGAGCGAGGCTGGGGTCTACCACGCAGGCGTTTTGGACGTAGACCGACGGGTCGTCCCACGTCAATTTGTGATGCTTCTCAATGTCTTCGAGGTTCTGCTCGTAGTCGGCCGAAGCGTAGATTTGGTGGTGTGGGAGGTCTTCGTAGGTCTTGTCAATGCCCAAGTAGACCATGAAGGTCGAACAGGAATACTTCTTGCTCTCGAGTTTCTTATCGTTCCACTTCTTTCGTACCTTGTCGGGGAAGAGTTGGGTCATGCCGTTGGCGAAGTCAGCGTTCATCACGACCTTGTCAGCAAAGAATTCGCCCTTGCCGGTGCGGACCCCTTTGATGGTCTTCCCGTCCATGATGACCGATTCGACGGCTTCGTTCATGCGGAAGGTGACGCCGAGGTCCTTGGCGATGCTGGCCATGCGCTCGCTGACGCTGCCGAGGCCACCGATGGGGTGAAAGATACCGTACTCGTATTCGAGGAAGGCGAGCATGGTGAACAGGCTGGGGCAGTTGAACGGCGACATGCCGAGGTACTTCGTCTGGAAGGACATCGCCAGCATGAGTCGGTCATCGTCGAAGAGCTTCATGAGGTCCTTGGCCACCGAACGCTGGGGTCGCAAGACACCGGCTACACGCATGGCTCGCTTGGAAAGCAGGTCGGTGGGACCGTACCAAGGCTCTTGGAGGCAGGCTTTGGACTTCTCAAGTTTCAGTCGGTTGTCGGCCACGTAGCGACGGAAGGCGTTGGCGTTGTTGTCGCCGGAGAGTTCTCGGATGCGCTCCGTCATTTGGTCGAGGTCGCTCGTGCAGTCGAGTTGGCCGCCCTGGCCGAAGATGAGGCGGTAGTTCAGATCAAGTTTGTGGAGTTTCAATTCCTCGTGAGCGTCCAGGCCAATCGCTTTGAAAATGTCCTCAATCACCTCAGGATAGTGGAAAAACGTGGGGCCGAGGTCAAATTTGAATCCGTCCCGGT
>JAYYDY010000017.1:0-6532 GCA_036160375.1 Thermoplasmatota archaeon
GGTTCGGGCGCCGGTGTGCTGGTTCAACGAGACGACCGCGAGGGCTGGTTGGCGGCTTACGAAGCGGCAGGCGACGGGCAGACCCGAGCGGCATGGGCCAGCGCAGGTCGAAAACACGTCGAAACCAACTATCCACCGGAGAGTCAACTTGAGGCGATTGAGCGCATCATGGCTCCAGTACTCAACCGCTGAAGGGGCATCCAATCCTCGTTTTCTTGGATTCTTTATCTAGCGTGGAGGACCTTCTTGTGTATGAACGAGGAGCAATCGCCACGAAACCTGCTGCTGGTCGGTGCTGGAGGCATCGGCACGCAACTGTCCGAACTGTTGGTGGCCGCCCTTCGCAGGGTCAACCTGCAGGGCACCATCACGCTCATGGACGCCGACATTGTTGAAGCGTCCAATTTGGGCCATCAGCGCTACACGACCGAGGACATCGGTCACGCCAAGGTGAGCGCACTGGCCGCCCGCCTCGACGATGTGAACTCGACCCTCCGTGTCAAGGCCGTGGAGGAAAACCTTCGCTCGGCCGAGCAGTTCGACGGTCACGACCTCGTCGTCGTGTGCGTTGACCGCCCGGAACCTCGCCGCCTCGTGCACGCCCTCAACGTTCCTTGGCTCGATGTTCGCTGCAGCGGTGACGGCTGGATGGTACTGTCCTCAGCGTCCAACCCAGCGCTCCTCGAACGCATGACACCCGACCACGAACCTGCCAGCTGTCAAGTGGCTGGCGCCCTCGAGGCGGGCAACCTGGAGTTCGGTTTTGCCGTGGCCGCCGCCTTCGGTGCACAATGGGCCCTTCAGCAATGGCGCGGGCAACACGCCCCCGTGCAGTCGATGGGCAGCCTGACCTACGGTTCACTGGCGTTCCCGGAGGTGACCGCATGATCGGCCTTCCCGATGCAGCCGACCTCCCCTTGGACGACGAAACCTGGGAGCAGGCTTGCCTTGCCGCCGAAGAGCGCTGGGTGGACGACGAGCATCTGCTCAACGCTCAACGCATCCTTGCCCAGGCAGGTCGATGGGACGGCGTCTACGTGCTCTCCGTGATCGCCGGTCTCGAAACCTCTGTGCTCATCGACGCCGACGACAAGGTGTTCATCGACTGGGGAACCGCCGGCCAAGTGACCCTTCAACCACCGGTCGGTGGTCGCTTGCCGTTCAAGCTCTGGGTTCACACCCATCCCCGATTTGCCGCCTACTGGAGCGGTACCGACGTCAACAGCCTCAGTCTTGGCGCTCGCATCCTCGAGTCAGCGATGGTGCTCGGCCAACCCGGACCCAAACACAGCAGCAACCGCTCGCTGGTGGAGGTCAACACCACAGCCACGCTCGCCGAGGACGGTCCGCTCAACCATTGGACGGACGAAGAACCCGTTCCGTGGTCGGACTGGTACACCCTCAACGACATTAACACCGAGGTGGTCGAATGACGGCGCGTGGACCCAAGGACGATGAAGAGCGATTCAAGGCCCTCTTGGCGGTGCTGAACGGTCGTGGGCGAAGCATCGCCGACGTCATCGAGGAACTCACGGGCGAAGCCCCCAGCGAGGAAACCGTTGAGGCCGTGAAAAACCGACTTCAGATGGCTCAAGAAAGCGGTGAACAGGTGGACATTCTCGCCGTGGTTCAGGCGATGAACGACCTGGCCAGTCAGTGGGCTTGATTCACTGGTTGGTGTAGGTCGGTCGTCGGTTCTCGATCAGCGCTGAAAGCCCTTCGAGGGCGTCCTTGGTGGCGAAAATGGTGTTCAGGCCGTCCAATTCCAGTTGGAGACCTGCCTGCAAATCCGTGTTGGCCGTCGCATCGATGAGGTCACTGGCCATTTGCAACCCAATGGGCGCCGTAAAGGACAGGCTCTTGATTTGACGAGCAACGATTTTTTCGCCTTGGTCAAAGCCCTCGGGGCATTCACCGTTCATCAGCACGGGCATGTTCTCGTCGGCAAAGAACGAGGTGGCAAACTTGGCCACCGGTGAAGACGGGTTGGTCGGTTGACCGGGGTACTTGACCGCTGGCTTGCCCTCCGAGGCAAGCGTCGCAATGCATTCGTCCACACCCGCCACATCGACGAGGTGCGTGACCAAACCGAGGTCAGCCGCCGTGGTGGCGTCCATGAAATTGCCCGCCAAGACCGCCCAGCGAGCCACGGGGATGCCGCAGATGCGAGCGGGGCGTTGTGAACCGCCCAGGCCCGGGTAGATGCCAATGGAGGTCTCTGGGAAGCGGAATTGGGTGCGACGGGTGCCGATGCGGTAGTCGCAGGCCAACGCAAGTTCGAGTCCGCCGCCGAGCGCCAGCCCGGTGGTCAGCGCAACGGTGGTCTTGCTGGAGTTCTCCAGCATGTTGAGCAGTTCGTGGCCTTCAGCGGTGAAGTCGTAAATGTCAGGAATGGCATCGGCCCGGATCTTGTCGACGAAGAATTTCACGTCAGCACCGGCGACGAAGGCCTTGCCGGCACCGTCGAGCACGATGGTGTGGACCGCATCGTTGGCGTTGGCAGCGGCGACGGCTTGCGTTAACTGACTCACGACGGTGACGTTGAGCGCATTCATCGCTTCGGGGCGGTTGATGGTGAGGGTGGCCACGCCGTCGTTGACACGGCTGTCGACGTAGGAGAAATCCCAAGCGGTATCGCCCTGATCGGTAAAGAAGGCGGGAACGGTCCAGCCCTCACCGGCGGTTTGGGCGTAGGCCTTGGCCATGCGACAGGCTTCACCGACGCCGATGCGATTCATCATTTCAAACGGCCCACGAGCCCATCGAAGACCCACTTTGGCCCCGCGGTCAACGTCTTCCATGTTGCAGATGTCTTCCTCAACGATTTGAGCGGCGACACCAAACACCACGCCGAGCAGACGCTCGGACACGGCCTTGTACTGCTCGTCGGTGTAAGTGGCATCCTCTGAGACGTCCCACTGTTCGTTGGCTTCAACCAGCGCACGTAGGTTCGCAGCACCCGTGTAGCGAGGCGTGTTGAGTTGTTCGGCGAGGTAGTCGGTGGAATGGAGCGCAATGGGTGGGCCGGTCAGGTTCATCAAGCCGAAGGGGCCGAGACCGATGCGGAAGGCCTTGCAGGCGATGGCGTCGATTTGGGCGGCGTTGGCAGCGCCTTCCTCGAGCAGCAAGCAGGCTTCGTTCAGCCAAGGGACGAAAAAGCGATTCACAACAAATCCAGGTCGGTCTGCGCACACGATGACCACCTTGCCGAGCATCTTGCAGTACTGGACGACCTTGTCGATGGTTTCCTGACTTGAGGCTTCAGCGGGGATAACCTCAACCAAACGATTCTTGGCAGGATGGTAGAAGAAATGCAGGCCGACAAAACGGTCGGCTCGACCGGTGGCTTCGGCCAGCGCATTGACGGACAGCGAAGACGTGTTCGAGGCGAGGATGGTGTCTTCGCCACAGGCTTCGTCAAGGGCGTTGAACACGGCCGTTTTGTCATCGAAGTCCTCAAACACGGCTTCAATGACCAGGTCGGTGTTTTCAGCGGTGTTTTCCACGCCCACCACGCCGGTGATGCGCCCTTGAATGGCCTCAACTTGTGCGGGCGAGAAAATGCGACGCTCCACGGCTTCCTCGAGGAAGTTGGCGATGATGGATTGGCCGCGCTCAACCCACTGCAGTTCGCGGTCGACCATTTGGACGTCAAATTCTTCCTGAGCGCTTTTCTGAGCGATGCCAGAGCCCATGTTGCCTGCGCCGACCACGGCCACACGTTGGATAGGTTGCATGGTTCGTCCGAATTCAATGCACTACATAAAAATCCGTCATTGTGGAGTTGGACGGCTCAAGACGTCGTCGTAAGCAGCGTTCATGCGTTCAACGAACACCTCGCTGGAAAAGGTTCGAGCATGTTTCATGAGGGACTGATCAGATTCCCAAGCCTTGCTCTCGTCCCACGAGTGGTACCCTGCTTCAATGGCCTCACGCCATGCGGCGATGTCGCCTGCAGGCAGGCAGCTGCCCTCTGGCATCAGTTCGTTGTGGGCGGGCAGGTCAGAACACAGCACGGGGCAGCCAGCCGCCATGGCCTCAATGGGTGGGTAGCCGTAGCCCTCGGCGGCACTGGGAAACAGGAGCAGGTCAGCGCCGTGGCGCACGTCCATGAGCGCCTGGTCATCGAGGCGTGGATGAACCACGACCTCCATCTTGAGCGACGAGGCCATGGCGTGAGCCTCCGGGCTTCGGTCACCCACGACGTGAAGCACCGAGTTCGCCAGCACGTCCGCCTTGCAGGTAGAGAGCACCTGCTCGAGAAACGAAAGCCGCTTGCGTGGGTCGGCGGAACCGACGTAGAGCATCGTGAAGACCGGGTTCTTGTCGCGCCCTGCATCGGGTGCAAAGGCCTCCGTGTTCAGCCCCAACGGCACCGTCATCGAGGCGACGTGGGGGAAGGCCGCCTCACAGCGCTGACGGGTGTGTTCCGAATCACACACGAGGAGGTCGGCCCTGGCCAATCCAGCCTTGAGCTTCTTGAGATCTCGGCGCCGTATCATACCGGGCCGTTGGTCGCCCACAGCGACCACGGACGTGCCCAACGAGGCCTCACCGTCGGTCAACGCAATGCGCTGCTCGTAAGGGAACAAATGGAAGACGTCGTGAACAGTGACCACCACCTTTGGTCGTCGTGAAGAGCGAGGAGGCACCAGGTGGGCTTGTTCTTGGTCGGTGATGTGGAGCACATCGGTGGGTCCAAGGAGACGCTTGCAAACGTCAGCCACCCGTTTGGGATGCTGGCTCCAGCGCATCCGAAGACGGGCGAACGCAGAGGATTGAACGGGGTATTGCAAGACCTCCTTGAGCAGGAGGGAGGGAAAGCGACCGTCCTGATGGTGTTCCACAAGCGTGGCATGAGCACCGCCCAGCCCCGAGAAGGGCGTCAAGGCACCACCGCGCACCAGCACGATTTGCCCGGTGGTGGACGACGAGCCAGTGGACTCCATGATGAGGGCAGGCGACGCCTCCTCTTCAAGGGATGACATTCCTCAGTGGCGGACAGGGGTACTTGGGGTCAGTGAGGGCATCAAGTGTGGAAAAGACATCAAGTAGTCTGAGGGGTTCGCACGAAACGAACCCACCATGCCAGAACCTCCCATGTCCATCCCCAGCGAATCGTACGATGCGATTGAAAACGGCATTCAGACCACCCTTGAAAGTGGCCGATCCATCCGACATTTGCTCGCACAACACTCCAACCAGGGGCCCTACAACGCTGAGTGGGAAGTGGAAGCCGCTGTGGAAGCCCTCCACGTTTTTGCCTCCAGGTGGACCATTGAAATTCTCGCCACCCTCTACATCACCGGACCTCGCCGGTTCAACGAAATGAAATCCATGCTCACCGGCATTTCAAGCCGAACCCTCTCGGACAAACTTCGGTTCCTGACCGAAGAAGGGTTGGTCCTGCGGGTGGTCACCGACGGACCGCCGGTCAAGGTGAGCTACGAACTCAGCGCCCACGGCATGACCTGTGGCCGCTTGCTCTCGCCGCTGGTGGCCCATCTCAAAATGGTGGCCGGCTCCGTGGTGAAGGCCTAGGCCTCAACCCGATGTTGCTGAATCACTTCACCGGTTCGAAGGTTCATCGCCGTCAATGCACGGCGGTCGCCAGGACCATGATACAGGCACGTGTCCAAACCAATCGCTGCTGAGCGCCCGTCGGCCAGCTTCACGCTGCTGTGCCAGACCGTCCCCCAATCCTCAGCCGTATGACCGGGAAGACCCGCGGTCGGCGTGTGGCCAAACACGATGGTTCGTTCACCGTCGACCGGGGCAACAGCGTGATGGAAGGCACCACGAATCCATAGCAAATCTTCGTCCCGTTGCTCGTCCAGCGGGGCGTCGGGTGAATAACCTGCATGAACCAAGCGCCAGCGGTCGAGAACGAGGTGCGTCGGCAAGTTGGCCATCCACGCTGTGTGCTCAGCCGCCACACGCTCAAGAGCGCCCTCGTCCATCTCACCCGCTTCGTTTCGGACCGAGTCCATGTAGGAAGCCACGGTGGTGTTGCCGCCGTTTCGCATCCAAAGCATCACGTCGAGGTCGGGGGTGCGGAGTTTCTCCATGGTAAATTGCCGGACCATCATGTCCTCGTGATTGCCACGAACCGTGCAATAGTGTGGATGATGCATGACATCGTGAACCACGCCGAAACTGTTCGGCCCACGGTCGATCAAGTCCCCGAGAAACACCACCCAATCACCGTCTCGAAGGTTCAATCGAGCACACAATTCGTTCATCGACTGGAAAAATCCGTGGACATCGCCGACCACCCAAACGTTGCCGCCAGCATCCAAATCTGCCTGTATTTTTTCCTCCAATTCACGGTCTCTCATGTTCTTCCTTCCCTAACATAAACAAGTACCTGCGAGCCTATTTAACCGAACAAATTAGCGTCCTTCGGGCACCAACATCACCGCACAGCGAAGCGATGGCTTAAGGGAGGAGAAGGCGAACCACACACCATGCCTCTGCTCGCACAGTGGACCCGTCAGCGCCCATGGTTGGCGGCTGGACTCACGGGCGCTGC
>JAYYDY010000018.1:0-3948 GCA_036160375.1 Thermoplasmatota archaeon
AGGAAGAAGCCGACGCCTTCATCATAGCCGCCCCAAGCATCAGGGCGGACGTACCAAACGGCAATGGAGCCAAAGACCAACCAACCGGTCAGTTTCCCGTAGCGACCAACGAACGGCATGTCCTTCAGACCAGGAGGGAGGTCCTTCTGGAAACACAGCATGCAGTAGGCGACGTAGGCCACCGAGAACACCAGACCGAACACGGCGGCGTCTCGTGCTTGCCCGCTTCCGGACAACTCGTCGGACTGCCAGTAGATCAGAAGGGCGTAGTACAGGACACCGGTCAGTGCGATGGCCCATGGAATTGGCTTGTGCTTCATTGTGAATCACCTGTTGAGGTTCACTCTTCTTCCCATTCGTCGTCCCAGTCGTCGTCATCACCAGCTTCGACGGAACCACCAGCGGCGGAGACCTTCTCAGCGGCACGGGCGCTGACTTCGTCAACGATGACGGTCAGGGCGGTGCGGATTTGACCGCTGCCGAGCAACTTGTCAATGCCCATCTCGGTGAGGTTCACGGTGTCAGCACCGGCAGCCATCTCTTCGAGCTGACCGACGTTGGCGGTGACATAGACGGTGCGCAGCGAGGGGTGGCGGTTGAAACCGTGCATACCCCAGTGCTTTGGCATGTACTTGATGCGCGTCATGACGCGGTGCTTGTTCATACCAGCGTTACCACGGCCACCGCGCTTTCCTGCGCCACGGCCGGCTTTCTTTCCACGACCGTGGTAGCGGTTGCGTCCACGGTGCTTGTTTGCTTTCGTACCCATCTTGTTCACCTCAGATCATTCGGTCGACCAAGTCGCCGATGGCGTCGCCACGGGAGCCGAGGGCTCCACCAACGACGTAGCTGCGCTTGATACCGCCCCAGCCCTTCGTACCACGAGGGGGGTGGAGACGGAAGACACGCTTCAATCCTGGAATGTCCTTCACCTGAGCCTCACCGGCGGTGATGGCCTTGGCAAATTCGCTGATGTTCTTGTAATCGCTGTGCTCAGCGACGATGGCGTCGGTCAACGGAGCGTCGCCAACCATGCGGCCACGCTCGGCGAGCATACGCTCAACCATTCCGGCGTCAGCCTCGCCCCACGTGATGTAGTCCTTGGCCTTCTGCAGCATGCCACGGTACTGTGGATTGTCAGGGATGATGACAGCGTGGTTCACACGTGTCAGGTTCATGTAGCCCATGGTTTCGCGAATGGATCGCTCCACCTTGACATCGCTTCGTGCTCGTACAACAATGAACGTCATGCATTCTTCCTCCCGGTGTGGATGTAGAGATTCTCACGCTGTGCGTTGGTAACGCGGGTCGTGTTAATGTTCTTCAACGCATTGAAGGTTGCAGCGGCGTAGTTGATGGTTGTGCGGGTCTGGCCCTTGGTGCGGGACAGCACGTCCTCGATGCCAGCGAGTTGCAGAACGCTCTTGCCGGTTTGGCCGATGACGAGCCCCTTCCCCTTGGCAGCGGGCATGAGGGTCACACGGGTGGATGCAGCACGGCCGTTGACCTTGAACGGTACGGTGTTGCCGGGTCCGGGGGAGGATTCCCACGAACCGTTTCCTCGCTGGACAGCGATGAGGTTCAACTTGGCAGCAGTGATGGCCTTGCGGATGGCGGTGGCGACTTCCTTGGCCTTGGCCATGCCGAGGCCGACGTAGCCGTCTCGGTTGCCGACGCACGCCATGACGTTGAATCGAACACGGCGACCGCTGTCGGTCATGCGCTGAACCATGTTGACGTCAATGACTTCGTCTTCGAGGTCAGGGATGAGGGCGTCCACGATTTCCACCTCACGGATGGGCAGACCGGAAGCCAGTGCGGCTTCGTAAGTGATGATCTTCCCGGCCATCACGGCAGCGCCGAGACGGGTGCGTGGTTCCCACTTGCGCAGGTTGGCGATCGGGTCGTCCTGATTGCGTCGTCGGCGACGTGGGTCAGGCATCTCATCGACTTCTTCTGGAGCGTAGGCTTGGAGCAAACCTGGCGCCATGGTTGGCGTGTGTTCTTCAGTCATCAGTAGGCCCCCTCAATGGTGTTCTTGGTGGTTTCAATTTCGCCAGCGAGGCTGTCGTCGATGTGAGCACCGCTGAGGCGGTCTTCATCAGGGTAGACGTCTTCGCTGTGTGGAATGTCGAGGCCGGCGTCGCTCATGCCCTTGAGAGCGGCGTAAACACGTCCGCCACGGGTGCTGGCAGCCAGGCCGATGTCGAGCACGGCTTCATCGGTGCCGGAAGCGACCGCTGCCTTGCCCATGGCGTAGCCGACAAGGTAGGAGGCTGGCACGGACTTGAGCGAACGGTTGCTGGGCCAGCCGAACTTCTTGACGAGGTCCGAACCGGTCATGGACACCGAGACGAGGTCACCGTCAGCGGCCCAAGACACAAGCTGGCAGGTGGTGCGGGTGTTGGACACACGCACGACGGCGCGGGCCTTTTCACCACGGAGCAACTTCAGACGGCGGCGGTAGTCGGTCAGGCCGGCCTTGCGTCGTCGGAAAATGGAGCGTCGGTTGTTGCCTGCCATCACTCATCGCCTCCCTTGAATTCGACGCCTTCAAGCGCCATTTGCGAGCGCATGTGGGCGATGGAACGGTAGGAACCGCCCTTGGCCTTGAGGTAGTACCGGCGGTACTGGGAAGGCTCGATGGTTTGGTCCTCACGAAGGTCCTTCAGCACACGGCGTTGGCTACGAATGGTTCGCATCCATCGGTTCTTGCGAGGGTTGCGAGCGTTGGCCGTACCGGCACGGGTACCCTGTCCCTTGCGTCGACCCTTTCGCTTCTGAGCGAGACGGGCACGGGCACGGACACGAGACGTTCCCTTGACGGGCTTGGCACGGATCCAGCCTTCGTCGATGAACTCCCGAATGTCATCGGTTTGGACGGCCGAGGCGACCTGGTCCACGTAAAGTGGGTTTATCCACACTCGGTTTTCGCCGCACTTCAGCAGGCGAGCTGCGATTCGCTTCTGATTGGTGATTTGCATCAAACATCCCTCCGTCGGTTCAAGACACGAACACCGAGTTCGTCGGCTCGTGCGTAAATGTGCTCTCGCTTTCGGCCGCCGACACTGGCGCCCACACGGGCAGCCTCGGTCTCGGGGTCGATGGCTTCGAGGTCGGCCGTGTTGTGAACCATCACTTCACGGAAGCCAGACGGGTGGAGGAAACGGGCAGCGGCGACCTTGCCGTGTCCGATTCGCACCAGCGAACCTCGGTACTTGTAGTTGCGACGTTGCTTGTTGTCCATGCCGTGAGGGGCTCGCCAGCCGGAGCGGGAGAGACGCTTGTAGCGGAACCATTCGGTTCGGCGGAACGAGGGCGTCTTTTTCTTCTGAGCGGCTCGGAGGGCCAGAGCGGCCTTCATTTCGTCGTTCAACACGGGCTTTTGCTTCACCATGTAGACGTCGTCGTCCTCATCGTCCCAGTCCTCGTCGTCCCAGTTGTCGTCCTCAGCGGCCTCAACGGGCGCCTCGTCTTCGACAACGTCGTCGTGGCCGGCTGCTTCTTGCAGACGTGCCACGAGATCGGATTTCTTACCGGAAACGGGAAGGTCCTGTTCTTTCAGCAACTCCTTGAGTTGCGCAACGGTCATTGATTCGTAATCTTCTGCCATGTCAATCACTCCTTGTTCAACAGGTAGATACCATCCTGGAAGACACGTCGGTCTCGCTTCTTCACGGTCGTGCAGCGCTCAATGTTGGCAGCGGTCTGACCCACGGCCTCTTTGTCGATGCCGGAAACGGTGACTTCGACCTTGTTGGAGACCTTCACATCCACGTTCTCGAGGATGTGAGCGGTACGGGGCACACGCTCGCCGAAGTAGTTGTTCACTTGGAAGGTGTTGCCGTTCACGGCCAAGGTCATGGGGAAGTGAGAGTAGAACGCCTTCAGGTTGTAGGTGAAGCCGTCGGTCACGCCCTTGACCATGTTGTTGAGGTGAGCGTTCCA
>JAYYDY010000019.1:0-3738 GCA_036160375.1 Thermoplasmatota archaeon
AGGCTTCATGCGCGACTGGGCTGAAGTCGAAAAGGCCGGCAATGCTTGAGAAGCAATCAACCCGATACAGGTTCAAACCCTCTGAGGGGAGTGGACGCTGGGGAGTTTGAACCCCAACATTGCTCTCGCTCGTTTATCTTAGCAAGCACAGGTGCATGAACGACCTCAGCGAGATGCGAGGGTCAAGTTCTTCCACATGTCTTCGGGGACTTCCATGGCAAGTCGAAGACCGCCCATGGCACCCAAGCGAACAGGGTCGTCAACCACGTGGACGTTCACGTCGCCCATGTCGGAGAGACGGCGCTCGATGAGGGCTCCAAGTCCCTTGATGGAGGAACCGCCACCAGCGAGGACCATGTTCTTGCGGAATTCGTCGTGGTATTCGGGGTTGGAGCCGGCGATGAGCTTCTTGACGTTCTCAACGATGGGGTCAACGATGGATTCGCAAGCACGCTGCATGCAATCGGTGATGTCGAGGGTCATGGCCTTGCCTTCAATGGAAAAGTCGACCAGAACGGGCTCGTCAGGGGCTGCGGTGGACACGAAGGAGAACTGCTCCTTCCAGCGTCGTGCCATGTCCTTGGTGATTTGAGCACCGTTGTACTTGGACTGAATTTCCTTGATGAGGGCGTTGTCGACGTAGTCGCCGGCGTAGCCGGTGTGCATCTGGTCGCCTGGACCGGGGATGGTTCCGTAAACACGGCAAAGGTCAGTGGTTCCTGCACCGATGTCAATGACCAGCGTGTGGGTAATCATGTCGAGAGCGTAGGCCACAGCGAACGGTTCGGAGATGATCATGGCGGAGTTGACCGAGCCTGCTGCAGCATCAAAGATGGCGGTCTTGTCAACGTGGCTGGCTTCTGCAGGTGCACCGATGACGGCGACCACACGGTCGTATTCCTCGGGGTCGGAAAGACCGATGAGGTGGGTGATGAAGTGAGCGATGAACTCTCGGTCCTCGGGCGTATCCTTGATGACACCGAGTTCAAGCGGGCGGAACAGGTTGAGTGCCAAGCGGTTCTTGAGCGCTTCATGGCCAAAAAGCACGTCTCGCTTCAGGAAGTTTCGAGCAATCGGGTCTTTGGGAGTACCAATAACCGTCAATTCTTCCACTTCATGACTGTCGGAGGAGACCATCACGGAGCGGAAGGTTCCCAAGTCGATTCCAATATACAACACGTCTTTTGCCATAGGCGTAACCATCTTTCGGATACCGCTTCACTTTATGAAGAGTCCCCACATTCATGATAGAAGAAAATGCTGAAAACAACAAATCATTGTTCTATAGAAAAGGGTGCTTTGCCATAATTCCGTCAACACCACTGTTCACATGGATGACAATACCATGCAGCATGCTCAGGGTACAGTTCAGCCATGCCACCGCAATTGGTGCACTCCTTCAGCGTGTTCTCTCCGCAGATGTCAACGACCATCTGTACATGGTAGGCCTCGTCAATGTTGAGTTGTTCTCGCATCGCCCAAAGAAGTTGATCTTCGCTGGGTGAGATAATGCCGTCTTCCAGCACCATCTCAACCACGTTGCGATAATCTTGGATGGTGGAAAAGTCGCGATGGTCCAAAACGACGCCTCCCTTCTCGGCCACAATGTCCGTGCCACCTGGGTCGTCAACGAAAATCACGAAAGAAGCAGCATTCAGATTGTCATCACGCAATTCAAACGAGATTCGCACGCCATCCAAGTTGGCATAGACCAATTTCGAGGAACGGTTGATGACGTTGGCAATCGAACGGGCCGTCGTTTCTGCGTTCGGTCCGCGCTTCCATCCGGTTGGGCTTCGCTCGTTATAGGCGTAAAATTCGGTGCCTCGCCCCGGGTATTCAAGGCGAATTTCTTCACCACCATCAAAGCCATTGGAAACGATGGTGATGGCCGCAACCTCGGTTGAGAGGATGTTGTCGTCGTCATCAAAACTGATCATCAAGGGCTTTCGCTCTTCGGCTGCGGCGTTGTAGTGGCCCTGCATGCCGCTCATCCACTTGTCTTCAAGTCGCTTGAGGGATTGTTCCTGCTCGCCAGTCAAGTTCTTGTTGATGCCGAGGACGTTGGCGAGTTCACCTGAAGCCATTTCCTGTTTGAATTGTTCAATCTGTTCAGCATCCCGACGATGGGTGGGGGGTTGTGGTCGCTTTCGCTCCTCTTTGTAGTTCGGGTCGGCCCATTCGTGGCCGCATGAGCCGCATTGAAGGTAGCCCTTCATGGTTGAATCTTGGGCGTTGCCACCGCATCGTGGGCAATCACCGCCTTCGGTGTACCCAAGGTTGGATTGGGCCTCCTCTCGCCCTTTTCTCATACCTCCAAACCCTGCCATGAGGGGATGGTGAACTTTGCGTTGTATGAATGCTTTGTTAGTCATGAATGGACCGTGCTTTCAAGCCATACCGAACAAAGCCTTCCTGAGCGTACAACCGGCGAAACACCAACTCCATTCGGGCGTCCATTTCAATGATGGATTCTTCATCATCCACCATCAAAAACACCCCGTTGGGCCCGTCGTCCAGCTCGAGAAGCACCGTACTGACGCCGCCAAGAACGGGTGCACGAAGCGAAAATTCCGAAGGCGCACCGGCAGCCGAGAGGGTCGTCCATGTCATGACCTTCCCGCATCGTTGCAGACGCATGCCTGAAGTGCTGTGTCCATCCACGACATGAGAAAAGCGAGGGGGCCACACAACACCTTGTTCATTGGTTTGACCGTGAAGTTGCAGACGGGAAGCGGCGGCTTCGTCGTATTGTGCTCGAGAGACATAGGCGCCTTGGCTGACGTGGTTCTCAGACAATTCCTGGTCCCAGGCCGCCTCAATAGCGGCGTGGAAATCTGTGTCCACTTCCACCTCAACATCAAAAACCGGAATCTCCACGGAGGCGCCTCGTTGAGACACCACAACGATGGCTTCGTCGCTCATCAACACCTCCCAGGGTGCTTCCTCCTCGGCGTCTGGATTGTGCAAAGCCACACCGGTCGCAGCAGACAGGCTGGAAGCATCAATACCCTCTGGAACGGAAATTGCGGATACATCATCGTGCTCCAAACGATGAAGCAAGGCAGCCACGGCGAGCGTGGTTGCATCGCTGTCGGCTCCAAAAACACGCTGACCGCCGAGAACAAATGGAGATTGAACAACCGTGTAGGAGGCTTCGTGATGAAGCAAATACCCCATCCAAACTTCGTCGCTCATCAACGGTCCCTCCCAAAGACGTGAACAGAGCATGTCGCACCCGAACCACCTACATTGTGTGTCAGGGCTGTTTCAGCATCTCGCACTTGGCGTCCTGATTCTACTTGGCCGCGCAGTTGCTTGAAGACTTCAACCACCTGTCCGGTTCCGGTCGCACCCAAGGGGTGTCCTTTGGATTTCAAACCGCCACTGGAATTCACCGTCGTGGTTCCTTCGTTGATTCGACCTTCGCCTTCACGCGCGAAACGACCACCTTCACCGCGTTGGGCAAAACCGAGATCTTCGGTCGCCAACACCTCGGCGATGGTGAAACAGTCGTGGACTTCTGCCACATCGATTTGTCGAGCCTCCAAACCAGCCATACCGTAGGCCTTGGCCGAGGCGACTTGGGTCGCCTTAAGTTGGGTGATGCTTGGACGGTCGTGCAATGCAAGGTTGTCAGAGGCTGCTCCTGCACCTTTGACCCAAACGGGCGTATCGGTGAACTTGTGGGCCACGTGGTCCGCAGCAAGCACGACACATGAGGCCCCGTCGGATGTT
>JAYYDY010000020.1:0-30828 GCA_036160375.1 Thermoplasmatota archaeon
CATCCCTCACGAGATGAAGTTGCGCAGTGGCCTCAACCAGATGCAACTCAACCTCAAACCTGGCGAGAGCGCCCGCATTCGCTACGTCCTCCGATGCCCGCTTCGTGGGCACTACTCCATCGGCCCTGTGTCGCTGCGGGCTCGCAACACGTTCAACCTGGGCGTTGAGGAGATGTACGTCGACCATCACAGCGACATTGTCATCTTCCCCCAAATCAAGGACATCGAGGAAGCCTTCCTGCGCAGCCGCACCCCGAAGATGTACACCGGTGCGACCACCCTTCGAACACCCGGTCAGGGCTCAGAATTCTACTCCCTTCGAGAATACGTGCCCGGTGACCCGTTCAAGAACATCAACTGGAAAGCCTTCGCTCGCACCGGGGAACTGATGGTCAACGAAAAGTGCCGGGACGCCGTCACCGACCTGTACCTCATCCTCGACAGCCGTGATTTGGCTCGCATCGGTACGGTGCTCAAGAATCCCCTCGAGATGGGCACCGTTTCGGCCGCCAGTCTGGCAGCGTTCTTCCTGAAGCGTCGAGATTCGGTGGCCTTGGCCATTTACGACGAGAAGCTCGCTTACTTGCCGCCCGACACCGGCGACAAGCAGTACTTCAAGATCCTCAGCGCACTTGCCGGCGTCCGTCCAAAAGGCGCTATGCCGCTCCAAGCGGTTACCAACTCCTTGAGCGGTCGGTTCAGCCGCGGCAGCCCTGTGTTCATCATCTCATCGTGTGAGGGGGACGGTACCGTGCCGGCCGCTGTGCGAGACCTCGTCGGCCGAGGCCACGAAGTCACCGTGCTCTCCCCGTCCAGCGTTGATTTCGAACGCTTGGTCAGCCGCATCCCCCGCATGTCCTATGAGGTGTTGAAACTGGAGCGTCAAAACCGCTTGACGACGCTCGCAGGTTCGGGGGCCCAAGTGATCGATTGGATGCCTGACATGGATTTGTCGCAGGCCTTGATGCAGGTGAGGGGGTACTGAAATGGCAGGTGAAGTCGGTCTCCAGTCGGACGTCTACCTCGATGGGGCGGCCAAGCCCCGTACGCTTCACCTCAAGACGCTGCGCCGTCAGTGGCAAATCATCGCCCTGCAAGTCGTGGCCACCATCGCCCTCATCGGCATGTACCTCGAGGTCGTCTCAACCTATGTCGTCGGCTCGATTGACCACACCATCCTCTTCGATTCCATCGAGTTGCTCATTTCGGACCAACTCCCGTTGGGCGACTGGCTGACCGGTGAAGGCCGAACAGGCATGGCCCGATTCTTCGTTCCGCTCGTGTTGGGTCTGGGCCTGGGTGGTGTGATGGCGTTCATTGCGTTCCAGTCGCCCAAGGTGCAACAACGCATCAAACTCGGCTTCATCGTCGGCCTCATCGTGCTCTTGATTGGGCGTTTGGTGTTGTCCTGGTTCGCTGGCATGTTGTTTTCCTTTGACCTTCGATTCCCCACCAACGACGAGTTGGAGACCCTTCAGTGGCCGTTGCTGATGATCATGTCCCTGCTCATTCTGTTCATTTACCTCCTTCCCGTTATCATGGGGACACGTGGCATTTGGGGCCTGTCCCGCCGATCCATTGCGTGGGCCATCGGGTTCACGCTCCTGTTCCTCGGCATCCACGCTATCTTGACCTTCCCGCTCATCAAATCTCAACTGGGCTCCTACGGTGGGGCCCTGGCCACGCTGGAGAGTCAAACCTCCGACCCCACCATCGGTCTGTTTGGCCTTAACCTCGTCACGCAGGAACAATTCAATCTCATCCTCATCGCCGTGCTGATCATGGTGTTCCAAGAGGCGAGCTACGGCGTCATTCGCAACCTTGAGTACGCCTTCCGCCTCCCAGAGTCGTGCAAGCGGGACCCCGAATACGTCCGCCAGATGGACAACGTGCTCAACACCCATCTCCGACACACCTTCCTGTTCCTCGGTCTAACCGGTTTGGCTACCATGGTGGCGTTGGGCTTCCACAAGGTCCTGCTGACCATTGTCTCGGATACCACGGGGAGTCAGTGGGCGGGCCAAGTTTCAGAATCGATTGAATTGACACTGACCTATGGATTGGTCATCTCAGCGCTGTTGTTCTTGAGCATCATGGCCGTGCTTCGATTCTTCATCCCTTGGCAGCGAGTGATCGGGTTCATCCAATCCAAAACCAGCCGGATTCCACCCGAGCCGGAAACCAAGGATTTCTCGCAACTATGAGCGCATTGAGGCTTGGAGCGCACGCCCCAAGAGTTCCACACCGGCCAGCAAGATGAGCGGGAAGGCGATGTACGTCAGGAGGGCGCTCGCCACGGGTTGACTTACGGTGTCGGCGACCGCCGATCGACCGAAGACGAACGTGACGATGGCGCCCAAAAAAAGAAGCCGCTCGATCCAGAGCGGGTACCGTTTCCCAACGGTTTCTTCTCTGCCCATGAGCGTGGTGGCGTCGGTCATCATGTCGATCTTTAGAATTCAATGTCGGACAGACGAGACTCAAGGTCAGCCAGGGCCGTATCAGCACCGCTGGTGGCTGGAGCGGGGGTGTGAGCGATGCGGTGGCTGCGCTCGGCGTCCAAGCGAGCGAGTTCAGCCTCGAGTTGTGCACGTTCGTCTTCCAACGAGTCCATGTGGGTGAGCGTTTCGTTGGTCGCCTCGACTTCGCTCACAGGAGCATCCTCGTTTGTGGGTGGTGGGAGCGGAGACCACCCCTCGTCGTCGACGGTTTCACCGGTATCCGGGGCGACGATCTCTACGGTTTCCGCTTGGATGAGATGAGGCTCCAAGTCGTCAAGCATGGCTTCGTTCACGGGTATACGCTGCTCAGCGGGAATGGATTCTCGCTCAAAGGGAAGCAATCCGTCGCGTTGGAACGCCCACATCATGCCGCGAGGTCGTCCGTCGGTCAGACCTGATGCATCGAGTTGCGTAATGAGTTCCTCAAGGACACGTGCTGTTTCTTCGAGGCCAATGGCCTCGCCGGCATCACGTTGGTCGGCTTCGAGGTAGATGTCATCGAGCGCAACTTGAATCAGTTTTCGGGTGCCCATGGCCAGGCTTGGCAGGGCTTCCGGCCGCTGACAATTGGCCAGCAGGGCGTGAACTTCATGCGACGGTGCACCGAGCCGCTCGACCTGCTCGAGCACGTTCCGGATGCGACGGAGCATGGTGATGGAACGGTCGAAGTCTTCGAGCAAATGCTCGAGGTCGACAACGACGTGATTGACCGTTTCACCGAGTTGTTGCTCGAGTCGCTGCTGCACGGACCACCGTGCCAACCCGCGAACGGCACCCGCCGTTTGTGGCACTTGGCGTTCCAACAGGGTCATGACTTCCGAGGACAGGAGGTGGCGGGGCGTTGCAGCGACATGATCGACCGTTCCCTGAATTACCTGCAAGGCTCGTTCAACCGCTCTGTCAAGCATCGTGACCGAGTAGCCAAGGCTTCGAGCGTGTTCGAGACGTTCCAGCACCGGGCCCAAGCCTTGGAAGGTCGTGTTGTCGTCAAGCAAGGCTTGTGCAAGCGGTTCTTCGGCGAGGCGTGCGCGAAGGCGCTCCGCCTCCTGAATGTCAGCGAGGGCTTCTTCGTGAGCCTCCGCCAAGGAGGTGGCTTTGTCGACCAAGGTGGACAACTCGGCTTCGGCATGACCGCGACGAGCACCGAGGTCGCCCAATTCACGCAGCACCTGTCGGCGTTCGTCCATGAGTTCTCGCAATTCAGCCTGGATGTTGGCACGGCGGGCCTCGTCCTCCGCTCGACGAAGACGGTCCTCTTCGGTGCGCTGACGGGCGTGCTTTTCCTCCGTACGAACCGACTCGAGCTCAAGGTTGCTCACGTGAACCTGTTCTTGAACGGCGATGAGGTCGGCTTGGGCTCGGGCGTGTCGTTCACGGCTGGTGTTGACTTGTTCACTCAACACCCGAAGACGGCGTTCCTCATCCTCGCTCTGCTTTCGAATGGTGCTAAGGCGCTCGCTGCCTTCTGAAAGGTTGGCTTGGAGTTCGGCTTCCTTAAGCGAGAGCTCCTCAAGCATCGTTTGCAGTTCTGCACTGCTTTCTGCATCGCCGACCGCTTTCGCAAGTTCAGCAGCCCGCTCACTGACTTGATGTTCAAGTTCGTTGACTCGCCGCACAAGGCGTTCGGCACGGGATTCTGCTTCTTCCCACTGTGAACGTGCTTGGGCGAGGTCCACCTGCATCGTGTTCAGTTGGCGGTTGGCTTCCTCCAACGCCGTGGTGTTTTCTTGGCGTGATTCCGTCGCCTCTCGTGCGACGATTTGCGCGGCATCTTTCTTCTTCTCCAAGGCGTTGACTTGGGAGGTCAGGACGGCTTTTTCCTTGTTGAGTGCATCAACCCGCTGTTCGGCCATTTCGAGTTTGCGGCGCAGCCCAGCATCGACGGCGCTCACGGCTTGATCTCGCATCACGGGAAGCGCTTCAGCAACATCGGCGCCGCCGGTGTTGAACTTGAGTTTGGAGCGTGCGGCTCGCAGCGCCTCCAAACTGGCTTCAAAGCCAAGAAGGTCGTCCAACATCGCCTTGAGTGAAGCTTGTCGGGCTTCGGAACGCGTGCGGATGGTGGCCAAGGTTTCAATGAAACCAGCCAGGGTGAACCCCTCGACGGTTCCTGAGTTGGCAGAAACGATGGTCCCGGCAGGGAAGCGAATGAGTTGCACCTTGCGCTTGGCTTCCGTGAGGGCGAGCATGGCCTCCTCATTCGTCTCGAACGAAGGGGCCCAAAGGGCGACAGGGACGCCTCGCAACAGGATAAGCGAAACCGCTTTGCTTGAGGAACCGGATTGAAGGTGACCTGTCACTTCTTCCTGCATGGCGGCTTTCAACATGGAAAGCACCGCATCGGGGCCGCCACGCCCCTCGCGGAGGGCGAAACCCTCGGGCAGTTTTGAGCCGTGTGCGCCGGCAGCGACGAGGTCGCCTTCGAGTGCGATGGAGGTGGACGAAAGGAGGCGCGCGTGATTGGCGTCTTTCTCCGTCCATGCAGCAATGGAAATCTCGCCACTTTGGGCCAGCAGCAAGGCGCCGTTTTCGGTGTGGAGCGTCCAGTGGCTTTGGCCGGACATGCCCCATCCTTCGTGCATGGACCGGTGGCCCATCCCGCTCATCATTTCGTGAAGTTCACTGGCCAATCGTTCCTCTTCACCCAGGCCGGGTAGATCGCCGGCATGATCGATGAGCATCCCGCTGTCGATGGCCATGGCGCCACGAACCGTCATGTTTTCAGACAGCGTTCGCACAACGGTCGAGAGGTCTCGTGCCAAGAGGCGTTCGACGGCGTTGCTGCTCGATTTGAGCCCTTGCCGGTCCGCTTGGTGAACGAAGGCTTCCGGAACGAGTTCGGCCAGGGTGCCGAGTCGGGCGATGGTGTAGGAGGAAGCAACGTGTCGCACTTTTTGTTGTGCTTCGAGGGCTTCGAGGGCTGATTTTGCTTCTGCTCCACCCAACATCACGCCTTTCTTCTCGGCATCACAGAGGTAGCCAACCACTCGGCCTGCGCGAACAAGGCGGTGACCTTGCGGGGTTTTGCGACGTCCCGCATAGGTTGAGATGACACCGTGAGCGAAGGGCTGGAGCACGCCCTCTTCAAGCGAGATGGATTCATTGACGGGCTTTCCAATCGGCAGTTCAAACACGGTGATCACCTACAATTCATGGGTTGTGGCCAGTTGTCGACGCAATCGGTCGACGCTGTGGCGCCAGCGAGCGATGTTTCCTTTGGTTCCTGAGAGCATCAAGATGCGATAGGGGGTGACGATGTCGATGCAGGTCGTGGCTTCGCCTTCAACCCATACCTCGTGAAGTTCGCCCAATTGGCTTCCTTGTGCTGCGTCCAGGGCCGCCACCGTCAGGTCAACGGCCCGTTGAGTTGAGGGGAGTTGACCCTCTGCTCCGACGCTGGAGAGCAACCGCCCACGGTCGTCAATGGCGGTGGCCTGCTCCACGCCGTCAACGTTCAGGAATTCCCCCAACAAGCGCTGCAGCATGGTTGCTCAATCCAACGGACAGCGCTGTGGCCTTCAAGAAGTTTTGCGCCTGAACGGCGAAATTTGCAGGTTTGAGCACCCTTTCTCATTTTCCAACTGGAAATGCAGATTTGTTGTCTCCGGCGCGGTGCACTTCAATCGCCTTCAGTGCGCGGAATTTGGGTCCCAGGCAACATGATGAACGAGAGAATGCGACTCATGAAACTATCTAAATTTTCAATTTAAAATTTGAATATTCAATTGATAATTTCAGACAACAAAACGGCGGAATTGGTGCCGTTCAACCGCCCGCCTGTTTCCGTTGAGTTCAAACCTCACACCCTGCAGGCCGACACATGGGGGAATCAACGGGCGCGTTGTTTACTGTGCCACGTTGCGATGCCTGTGACAAACCCGCCGTGGTCGAGCAGGCCTACTCGGGGAGAATTCTCTGCGGGAAACACCTCGCTAAGTCCGTGAGAAAGAAGATCAGCAAGGAACTCCGCCTCCAACTCCCGTTGGTGAAGGGGGAGCACACGACCATCCTCGTGGCCGTTTCCGGCGGCAAGGACTCCGCCGTGCTCCTCGACGCCATCGTCGATTTGGTCGGCCAGCGCCGAGACGTGACCATCGTCGCTGGCACCGTTGATGAAGGCATTGAGGGCTACCGCCCACCCTCCATCGAGTGCGCTGCCTCATTGTGCGAACGTTTGGGCGTTGAACACCATGTGGTCAGTTATCCCGAATTGTCGTTTATTGAGATGGACGAGGTCGTAAAACGCCTACCGATGGTGATGGCCAAGGACAACGATGCCCCACGCATGGCCTGCTCGTATTGCGGTGTCTTCCGTCGACAGGGGATCAACCACCTCGCGGCCAAGGTCGGGGCCGATGTCATCGCTTTGGGCCACAATTTGGACGACATGGCTCAAACTGTTCTGATGAACATGGCCAACGCTGACATTGAGCGAACGCTCCGTCTTGCCCCCCACACCGCCACACCCGTTGACGGACTTGCGCCGAGGATTGTTCCACTGCGCTGGGTTCCGGAGCAGGAAATCCATCTCTACGCAGTGCACAAATCCCTCCCCATGCATCATGAAGAGTGCCCCAATGCACGCGGTGCGCTCCGGTGGAGACACCGAGAAATGGTGGCGCACATGGAAGCAGATGTGCCGGGTACTCGGCATGGTTTGGTGCGAATGGCCGACCAGATCAAGGGGCTGCGGGACCAAATTGTGGCGTTGGGCGGCGACGAAGGACGACCTGCTCCACCGACGCCCTGTCCACGTTGTGGAAGTCCAACATCAGCGGCTCAATGCAAGGCCTGCGATATGCGGGATTTGCTCGGGGTAGCCGACGATCAGAGCACATTGTGAACCAATTCGTCCAGGTCCTGCGGTCGACCACAGTAGTGGCAACGCAGTTCCAGCGGTGCACGTGCAACAACCTTGAGTCGGTGGGCCAAAGGTTCTCGGGGGTTGATCGTGATGCAATTGGAAAAGGTGCAACGAACCACGTTGGTGATCTCATCACCCAACTCGATGGTCAACTTCTCAGCGACACTGTAAGCGCGGATAATGGCAACGTGTGCATCAGGCGCCACAAGGGCGAGACGGTTCAGCTCGTCCTGGTTGAGTTCACGGTCCTCGACCTTGATGATGTCCTTCGTTCCTTTCTTCTTTGAGGGGACGTTCATCACCAGCGACACGGGAACGGAGGTGCCTCTGTTGATGCCCAGCATTTCCAAGACGCGCATGGCTTGGCCGGCGGGAATGTGGTCGATGACGGTGCCGTTTCGAATGGCGGTTACACGGCGCATGTTGTGTTCTTGGGACATCAGACATCACCTCCAATGGTGGCGGGAACCTCGATGTTTAACAGCCTGCAAAGAAGGGCCATCCGAGCGACAACACCGTTGAACGCCTGTTCAAAATAGCGCGCATGACGGGTAGCATCGACGGAGGGGTGAATCTCGTCCACGCGCGGCAGTGGATGCATGATGATCATGTTCTCTTTCGCTCCCTCAAGGTTTGAGGCATGGAGTTTGTAGGCCCCTGCCACCTTGGTGTATTCGTCTTCATCAGCGAAACGTTCCTTCTGGATACGGGTCATGTAGACCACGTCGGCCGACGCAATGGAACCCAGCAGGTCATCGGTTTCGGTGACGCTCGCACCGTGAGCGGTGAGGTCGGAAACGATTTCTCGTGGCATCTTGAGCAATTCAGGACTGGCGAAGATGAGTTCACATCCAAATCGCGTCAAGGCGTGGCTCAGCGAGTGGACGGTTCGTCCATAGCGCAAATCGCCGGCGAGGATGACTTTGAGGCCATCAAGTCGACCGTGGGCTTGTCGAATGGTGAACAGGTCAAGCATGGTTTGCGTGGGGTGGTGGCCAGCGCCGTCTCCACCGTTAAGGATGGGGACCCGTGCAGCGTCTTGTGCGTACTGTGCAGCACCTTGCCGTGGGTGGCGCATCGCAATGATGTCGGTGTAGCCGTCCACCATCTGGATGGTATCAAACAGCGTTTCGCCTTTGACCACGGAGGATGTCTTGACATCACCGAGGTTCACAACATCGCCGCCCAAGCGCTTCATGGCCGTTTCAAACGACATGCGAGTTCGGGTACTGGGTTCAAAAAACAGGTTTCCGAGAATTTTCCCTTGGAGCAGTGGGAGGTAATGCTCGCCTTTGGCCACGGGCAACAAGCGCTCTGCATCGTCAAGGATGCTCAAGATGTCTTCGTTGGACAAGTCGTCCATGGTAATGAGTCCCGGCATGGTGTTCCCTCGGTTGAGAATACAACCCGATAACACCCTTGAACCTTGCCGCTGGTTTGCTTTGAGGTTCGCCTGCGAGCGGACAGGTCATCGGAGTGATTATGGGGGAATCACGATGAGGGGTTCGTATGGTCACCTGGGCGGATGCGGATGCAGCCGTTGAAGCCGAGCGGGCTGTTCGCATCAAGCGAGTGGAAAACGCCACGCTTGTGTCTGCCCTCACTTTGTTGCTGTGTGCCGTGTGGCTGGCCTGGCCATCGATTCGCGGATTGAGCAACGGTGACGGCGTCGTCCTCGCAAGTTTTGGTGCACCGCTTCTCGTTCTTATCTGGGGTATTTTCGTTCAAGATTTGACCCTCGACGACGGCGCAGCCCGGTCCCGAGTCGCTTCGGCGACCTCGGTTGCGTGGCCGCTGCTGATGTGCCTCGGCGCCCTTGGATTCGAGGGGGATGTTCCTGCGATGGCTGGCAGTGGGTTGGTGCTCCTCTCCGGTGTTCTGTGCAGGCAACTCTCCCATCGGACGATGCGTGGAAATTTCGGCGTCCTCCGCTATCGAGCCATTTTGACCGGCATTGGTACGCTGTCTGCGCTGGCCCTCACGCTCACCGCCGGCGAAACGCTGAATCAGCCGCCGATGATACTGGCGCTTGGCATATCCGCGTTTGCGATGGCCGACACCGCCTACACGTGGACGGTAGGAGACGACCAGAAGGCTGAACGAAAGCGCTTCCGACAACGCCTTGACCGATTGGAAACGCGATTGCTTGAACTCAAAGCTCAGGGAGCCGCTGTCGCTCAGGCAGCCAGCCTCTTGACCACGGCCAAAGAAGAAGGTCATCTGGATCCGGATTATGGTATGCGTCTCCTCGACGAAAGCGAGGAGGACATGGAACGCGCCCTTTCCTTCGCAGACGATGTGGAAATCATCCGTCAAGACGCCTTGACAGCGGTTGAAGCCGCCGAGTCGATTGCACCTACGGTCAAACGTCCACGGAAAGCCTACGAGATGGGCGAGCGAGAGGTCAAACTCGGTTCGCTACGTGAAGGTGAACAACTCTACCGTCAGGCCAAGAAGCGTGCCTCTGAGACCGTCATGTGGTGGGCCAAAGCCGAGGAAGCCATTCTCGAAGCCACCCGGGCATTGGACGGAAAGGACGGTGCGGGTGCCAACCAACTTCGCGAAGTGTTGTCCGAGGCGAAAGCTCAACTCGCAAGAGAGCAACCGAAGGAGGCGTACGAAATTGCCATTGTGATTCTGCCTCAATTGGACGCTGATGCGGATGTCATTGTACGTGCTGAACAATCGGTTGAGGAGGCCGTTCGTAGCGTTGCGCAGAGTGATGGCCTCGACACATCGGAGATGGAAGCTCGGTTGGAACAGGCGTCGGAAGCCTTGGCAAGCGGCAACGCCAGCCAAGCCATCGGGTTGGCTGACGGCGTGGTTCGTACGCTCGAACGGGAGCGCGCTGCGATGGATGATGTCTTGCGTGCGCTGAAGCAGAAAAAGAAACTCAAGCAACGATACGAGGGCCGCGAGGACAAGGACCGTTGGGAGGCGATGCTGAACGACATCGTTGCGGCCGCCGACGACCGGATTTGGAGCCATGCTGCGATGTTGTTGGAGCAGATGACGACGGCCCTGGACCGGGACGGCCATGCGCTTGAAGAGGCCAGGGAACTCTACGATTTCGTAGCCCAGCAATGGGCCGTGCTTCGCAATCAGTGCGAGGCTGCTCACATCAAGGCCACGGACGAAGATCGTCGGGCGGTCGAAGAAGCGGTGGCCAAGGCTGAGGCGCACCTTGGTGTCGCTCGCCTTGAGGAGGCCTTGGATTCTTTGGGTGTCGCTGACGGCGCAATGGAACGGCTACGTCGTCGCATTTGATCATGCATCAAGCAGCCCGAGTTTTCTCGCTGCACCGATGTCAATGTTGGACGGGAGGCCAAGGTCGACCGGCATACCGGAAATGGTGATGGTGAGGCCACCGAGGTGGGTGTACAAACCGAGCGGCACCACCTCGGGCAGTTGCTTGTAGGCCTTCTTTCCAGCAGGCTTGCTCACGCCTTTTTCACCCATTAAAAGGGACCAGGCATTCGCCTTGAGGGCATGTTGTTTGAGTTCTGGCGTGTCAAGAACGGGTGCGACAGCCACGTTGTGCAGGGGCCAAGCGTGTTTCCAATCGGTCTCACGCTCGATGACCCAGTGGATCTTGGTGGGCTCGGAGGGCGGACGCGTGGCCTTTCCAAGCAGGGCCAGTTGATGAAGCACGGCCCTGACATGCGGGTGGCGAGGATAGTCCTTGGCGAGTTCTTTCACGGTGTTGATGGCCGTTAAAGCGCGGCCGTCGTCAAAATTCAACAAGGCTTGAACCAGTCTTCCCTGAACCCACGTGGATTCATCCATCGTGCTCATTGTTCGCTCAAGGTGATTGAGCGCTTCTTCGCTTCGCCCCACCATTCGCAATCGGGCGATTTCAGCCAGGTACATGGCGCGTTGGGCGGGTTGACGAACATGACCGCTTCGAAGGGTGGTCTCCCCTTGCTCGAATTCGTTGAGCATCCGAATGTTGTCTTTGCGGAGCGGATCGACGCTCAGCATGGATTGACCGTCTCGGTCAAGGTGTTGCTTGCCTGTGAGAAGACTGGCCACCCAACGTAATCGGACCGCTTCCACGTCGTCGTTGTTCAAGAGGGCCAATCGAGGAACGGCTTCCTGATAGTCTCGTTGAGCCAAACTTGCAGCGCAGAGCACCAGTCGGGCGGTCTGCGCGTCCCGTCCGCCCTGGAGAGCGAGCAGGTCCACCGCCATTTCTTCGGCCTCGTCCCATCGGCCCAAACCGACATGGAGCAACATCTTGGCTTGGGTTGACCGAATCATGTCCAAGCCCACGAGCATGGCTTCTTGGCCTTGCGTCGACGCCTCAAACCGTTCAATCGCCGTGTTCCAGTCGTCGTTGCCGAGCAGTTCTGCCGTTGGGCGTTGTTTGAGGTAAATCATGTCGCTCATGCCTCGCAGGCGGGTCCGGTCTTCATCCATTGAGGCGTCAAAGGTGATCTCGTCGAGTTGGGTGGACCGGCTGCGGGACAGGCCCCACACCACCAAAAACGCAACCTGGCCGGCCGATGCCAACATCCACGTCAACTGCTCGAGCATGTCTTTTTCCAAGACCGCGCAGATATCGGCTTCCCATTCACCGCACTGTGCGCCTTGAGGCAGGAAACTGGAGTCCCAGAAGGTGATCATCGCTAACGCCAGCAGCAGCATGGACTGGCCTGCGAAGCCGGTGAAACAGAAGTTCAGCACGTGGGCTTGCTGGATGGGTTCGGCACGGAGCAAACGACTGTCAGCCAGTCGGATACCGCCTCGTCCGGAAACGTCCTGAATGTCAAGAAACAGGATGCGCGCCACTTCGTACACGAAGAGAAAGCCAATGGCGGCGACGTTGAGCAATAGGAACAACAGCAAGGTGGTGACGATGGGCACGCGAATCCCCGCTTGCGGAATATGGGAAAACAGCTCGATGAGGCCGAAACCGAGCAGCCCACCCTCTTCCATGTAGGTTGATTGAAGTCGGTATTCCGGAAGGTTGAGCACGCGGTCCGAATGCACAAACATGTCAGGGTTGTAGGCCAGGAGGATCAACGAGAGGAGGGTGTTGGCGGCGACAAACGGCATCACCACCAAGTTGAGATGAACCACCTGAGCGACAAATTGCTGCCGTGCGTTCGGGAGGTGGTTGTGAAACGGCGATGCCCGTCCCTTGGCAATTTGTTCGGACGACTGTTTCAGAGCGTGCCATGATGATCCCAGCACCCGGCCGTAGGCCAGGATGGCGGGGCTGAACGCAACGAGCGCCACGGTGCTGTAGAGGGTCGTGGTCGACACATCGCGTGTCACCAGCACCGCTCCAATTCCCATGGCGAGCAGCAACCATGCCACGGTGAGCGCGAAGTACGAGGCGTTTCGAAGGGTGGAATTGCTTTGGAGCGAGGCCCTGCTCACACCGTGGGGTTTGATGATTTGAGCGCCCAGTGACGTCCCGCTTGAAACAACAGCGGGGATGACGATGAGCACCAGGGCAAAGGCGACGGAAGGCGCGTGGTACCCCGCTGAATTCCCGGCTCGGAAATTGAGGAACTCAAACAACAGCACGAGCGAGCCGGTCAGGGCCATCAAGTAGGAGGCAACACCGAGCCGTGTGCCTCGTCGTGCCAGCAATTTGCGTACGTCCTCCACCGTGGAGGTCACCTGATGGACTTCGTAGGTGCGAGGTCCGGTGGGAAACGCGACCTGCAGCCCTTTCAGTTGGCGTGGAACCACGTTGCGCCAAAAGAACGCTGCCGTCAGGATGGCCAAGAACAGAGGCGCAATCATGTCACCCTCGTAGGCGTGAACGATGGACGGGGATGTCATGCTGCCTCACTCGGATGACGGGGGAACAAGGGAGGGTTGAGGTGTTTTATCGCTGATTTCGCGAGCGATGTCGTCAATGAACGTTGCCAACGGAATACCGGCGACCTGGTCGCCGTTTCGGGCTCGGAGACTGACCGTCTCGTTCTGCACCTCTTCATCACCGAGAATGATGAGGTAGGCGGGCTGGAGTTTGCGGTGGTTCCTGATTTTCTTCATGATGTTGTTGTCGGAGTCATCGAGTTCAACGCGAACACCTGCCTCACGCAAGCCTTCAGCAACCCTGCCGGCGTAGTCGGCGTGCTCCTCACGGATGGTGATGACATGGCATTGTGTCGGCGTGAGCCAGGTTGGGAAACGCCCGGCAAAGTGTTCGATGAGCACGCCGCAAAACCGCTCCATGGAGCCGAACGGGGCGCGATGAATCATCACCGGCCGGTGAAGTTCGCCGTCTCGACCCTTGTAGGTCAAATCAAACCGCTCGGGAAGGTTGTAATCCACCTGAACGGTGCCGAGCTGCCATTCTCTGCCGATCACGTCTTTGACCACAAAGTCGATTTTTGGGCCGTAAAAGGCAGCTTCGCCTTCTTCTTCGGACCATGCCACGCCGAGCGACTGTGCAGCCGCCCTGCAGGCTTCTTCGGCTTTGTCCCAGCGCTTGGGGTCGCCGACGTACTTTGAGGAGTCCGGGTCCCGCAGACCCACTCGAACACGGTAGTCTTCCATGCCGAGTTTGTCGAAGATGATCTGCACGAGTTCGATGCACCCAAGCACTTCCTCGGCCAGTTGGTCTTCGGTGACGAACAAATGGGCGTCGTCTTGTGTAAATCCACGTACTCGTGTCATTCCGGAAATCTCCCCGGATTGCTCCCACCTGTAGACGGTGCCGAATTCAGCCAGGCGCAACGGGAGGTTGCGGTACGAGCGTGCTTGGCTGGCGTAAATCTTCACGTGATGAGGGCAGTTCATCGGTTTGAGCATGTACCCATCGATTTCGCCCGCTTTCATCATGTTCGACAATTCGCCGCACGTGCAGCCTTCGTCGGCTAGTTTTTTCATGAGGTCGCGCTCAACGAGCGGCGGGTATTGCGAATCCTGGTAGTACGGGAAATGGCCCGAAGTTCGGTAGAGGTCCAACTTTCCGATGTGTGGTGTAAACACCTGCGAATAGCCTTGTCTTCGGAGGTGATGGGAAATGAAATCCTGCAGTTCTTGGCGAACGATGGCGCCACGAGGCGTCCAAAGGATGAGGCCCTGACCGACTTCTTCGTCGATGTGGAAGAGTTGCAGGTCCTTGCCCAGCTTTCGGTGGTCCCGCTTTTTGGCCTCCTCAAGACGCGTCATCGTTGCCTTAAGGGCCTCTTTGGTCGGCTCAACCATGCCGTAGATGCGGACCAACTGCTCACGGTCTTGGTCGCCTCGCCAGTACGCCGTGGACACGGAGGTCAATCGCACAAACATCAGTTTGGCCGTGCTTGGCACGTGGGGGCCAAGGCACAGGTCGTACCATTCGCCTTGCTTGTAGATGGTTGAACCATCACCGGCTTCCAGTTTGTCGTCAATGATTTCGAGTTTGTATGGATTTGACTCAAAGTGTTCACGAAGCGTCGTTTGGTCGAGCTCGACCCGCTCGACCGTCAGGTTCCGCCGAGCGATTTCGTGCATTTTCTTCTCGATGGCTTTCAAGTCGCCTTGGGTGATGGGTTCCATCGCAAAGTCGTAGTAGAAGCCTCGGTCAATGGCCGGGCCAATCGTGGGCAAGGCGCCAGGATACAGCGCCATGACCGCTTGAGCGAGCAAGTGGGCGGCCGAGTGGCGAAGGATGTGCATGCCTTCATCTGACTCCGAGAGGATGCCTTCCACCGAGCAGTTGTCGTTCAACATCGTGGACAGGTCGCACTCTTGACCGTCCACTTTGGCAGCGAGGCAGCCGTGTTTTTTCCCGAGTGCATCGGTGATGACCTCGCCACAGGTGATTCCAGCGGCGTATTCGTTCACCGTACCGTCGGGCAGCGTGATGTGAATCATCGTCATGCTGTTCGCGCTCCTCAACCCCTACGGGGTTGCCCCCTCGCTATGAATCCCGCGCTTTGTCCCCTGCCGTTGATGGGCGTTCTACCAGTCCACGTCGAAGTCGTCGCCAGGTTGAGCGCTGGGTGATTTGAGCACCTCCGGTGGTCCGTTTGGCGTGGGGTTCGAGGCTTCTTCGGAGGAGGCTCTGGTGGGCGGTTTGACCGCAAAGGACGTGCGGTCCTCCACGGCGTCAATGCGCTGGTTGTACACGGCCGGAACCGTTGATTGAACCGCCTTTGCTTCCTTCCTCTCCTCCTCTTTTGGTGGGTCGGTCGGCGTGAGGTTGGCCTCTCCGACCTTCAATTCGGCGAAATCTCGGGCCAAAATGTCGTCAAGGTTCGGTTCGTCGGACGGCGCCCTTTTCATGATGGACCATCCTCCATCCTCCTCATGAAGGCTCGGGTGAATTGGACCCAAGAACGCTCAAAGCAGGGCTATTTGAGGGAGTGTCGCCACGCGTCAGCATGCGCATCGGCCTGGTGGTCAATCCCGACGCCGGTCTCGGTGGGAAATTAGGGTTCAAGGGCAGCGATGGTCGTGCAGCGGAAGCCCGGGCGGCCGGCGCTGAAGACCGTGCCGGCCCTCGCATGAATCAGTGCCTCGTCCACCTCGCCGACCTCGCTTCGTCGTCGCTCAATCGAACGGGGGTTCAGTTGACCCTCGTGGCTTGGGAGGGTCGCATGGGTGGCACCTGGGTGCCGGGCCTCGGGGATGAGCGCCACGTTGTGTTGACAACGATGGGGTCTACTCCTGCCAGCACGGCACCGGAGGACACGGCGAGGTTGGTGGGTGAGCTGGTTGAGGCCGGTGTTGAAGCCATTCTCTACGCCGGTGGTGACGGAACGACCCGCGACATCGTGAACGCTTTGGAAGCCGCAGGCCCGGAGGCGCAAACCATCGCTCTCATCGGTGTCCCGGGCGGCGTGAAAATGCACTCGGGCTGCTTCGCCACCACACCAAAAGCCGCTGCAGAGGTGGCGTTGGCCTTCGCACTCGGCGACCTTCGCACAGCCATCACCGAGGTCATGGACCTTGACGAAACGGTCTACGCCAAGGGGGAATGGAAGGTGCGCATGTACGGGGAGGCGTGGACGCCTTCTTCGCCACGGTTCATGCAGGGCGCCAAGGAGCAGGTGGAGCGTGTGAGCGAGGAAGACACCATCGAAGGTTTGGCCCATCACGTCAGCACTTTGCTCGATGACGAGCCCGACCTGATGGTCGTTTGGGGAAGCGGGGGGACCTTGCGTCGCATGGGCGAACACCTCGATCTTGAATTGACCCTGCTCGGCATTGACATACAGCACGGCGGCACGATCCACGCTGACTTGAACGAACAGGGGTTGTTGGAGGTGATCAGCGCTCACACCAACGCCGACGGGCAGCGCCCGTTGCTCCTCTTGCTCTCGCCCATGGGCGGTCAAGGCTTTCTCATCGGACGTGGCAACCTCCAACTCTCTCCCGATGTGCTCCGCGCCATCGGCCACGGCAACATCTTGGGCGTTGCCACCCCTTCGAAACTCATCGGTTTGGAAGCGGTTCGAATCGATACGGGCGACGACGACCTCGATGCCGAGTTCCAAGCCAAGCGGTTCATCAAAATCCTGCAGGGCTTCAGGACCACGCGGCTGATTCGTGTGGCTGAACTTTGAGGCAGAACTTCGTCCGATTTTGTGAAACATGGCTGACATGAATCGTTCTTGTGAATTTCAAATAGCGTCGAGGAGGTCACACCGTCATGCAAGGAAAACGTGTTGTGGTGTTGACAGGAGCAGGAATATCGGCTGAATCTGGCATTCGAACCTTTCGAGATGACGGTGGACTTTGGGAGAATCATCGGCTGGAAGACGTGGCCACACCCGAGGCTTGGCGAGCCGACCCGGGATTGGTGTGGCGGTTCTATCAAGCGCGCCGACGCCAACTCAACGAGGTGAAACCGAACCCCGCCCACGAGGCTCTGGCACAACTGGCGGACGGTTTGGACGACTTCACCCTCATCACACAGAACGTCGACGACCTTCATGAACGAGGCGGAAGCAGCGATGTCGTCCACATGCACGGGCAACTTGTGACGCTGCGCTGCGAAGCAAGTGGACGAAGCGAGGTCCGAATGAGCGACGGTGACCTCAGCGATGCCTTCCTGCGCTGCTCGTGTTGCGTTGAGCCCGCACGTCTTCGCCCCGACATCGTGTGGTTCGGTGAAATGTCCATGCACATGGAAGCCATCTACGCGGCCGTGGATACCTGTGAGGTGTTCGTGGTGGTGGGAAGTTCGGGCCATGTTTACCCGGCCGCTGACCTTGTTCACATCGCCAAAGCCAACGGGGCGCGAACCGTCCTGGTCAACGCCGAGGCGCCGCTCAATGTCGAAGCATTTGATGAGGTTCATCTTGGCAAGGCCGGCGAGTTGCTTCCGGGGCTCGTCGAAACCTGGCTGTCCGGCGACGAATGACCGAACGTCAATCCATACCGACCACGAACACATGTTCGCACTTGGGGCATTGCACCTCGCCTTGATGTTCAATGGGGAAGCGCAAGTTTGCTCCACAAGCCGGGCAGGGTGACCTCACCATTGGATTGGCGGGTGCTGTTGGTGCAGTCTCGGCAACGAGGCCTTGTGCTTCGAGTTGATACTCCATCACCAATTTTGCGACGGCCGAGATCAAAAACACGACCAGGCCGAGTTTGATGCCAAGGTTCCCGAACTTAATCGATGAAATCAACCATTCAAACTCGTCGTCGCTGCAGTTGCTTGCTCCACCCATGGCGCAGAAGCTGCCCAGGAGGATCATCAGCAACACCGCCAGCACGATGAGGACGCAGGAAGCGGCCATCATTACGCCACCAATGCCCATGCCCGACTGTGCGAGTTGCGTCTGTTTGATGGTCTCCTCAACCTGTTCAATGCCTGCCGGTAGGTGCATCTTTCCCTCGTTGTCAACCGTTGGACTTTGCAGCATGACCTTGGGCTTTCGTCCGTGGGTTGAAATGAACACAAAAACGGCGATCATGAGGGGCGGAAGCGCACAGAGAAATGACATCACCGGCGTGATGAGTTCCTCGCATTCCTCTGTTTCCGGAGCGGTGGTGTTCATGTCGCAACCGGTGACGAAGGGAAACACCAGGTACCAACCGAGGGTGATAAGAACGAACAGGCCGCTTAAGCCACCGATTCGCTTTAGCATGCTTGCCAATGTTCGGATGAACTTTTGAAATTTCACCCGTGAACAACGGTTTCACGACTCGTGGGGGCCTTTGATTGGGCTGGTGAGAGGGAACCATGGGTTCAGTCAAGCTGGCCGGAGGCTGCTTTGAGCAGGCCGAGGAAAGGTGGGCTGGGCCTGCCCGGGCGGGATTTGAATTCCGGGTGAAACTGCACACCAACGTAGTAAGGGTGGTCGTTGAGTTCGAAAATTTCGCACCGTTGACCAGATTCGTCCTTGCCGACAAAGACCAGCCCGGCTTCTTCGATGCGTTCGATGAGGTCGGGGTTGACCTCGTAGCGGTGTCGGTGGCGCTCGTCCACTGCGTCGCCGGGCCCGTAAAGGGCTCGGATGGTTGAGCCGTCATGTTGCCACAGGGTCGGACGACTGCCCAGTCGCATCGTACCCCCGAGGTGCGTTTTGGAAATTTCAGGCATGAACACAACCGCAGCGTGTTCGGGATTGTCCTCAAACTCGGTGGAGTTTGCACCCGTCATGCCCAAGACGTTTCGGCAGAATTCGATGGTGGCGATTTGCAAGCCGAGGCAGATCCCAAGGTAGGGGATGTTTTCGGTTCGTGCGTAGTGAGCGGCCTTGATCTTCCCCTCAACGCCGCGGTCGCCAAATCCACCGGGAACCAAGACGCCGTCCGCTTCACGAAGCGCCTTCCATGCCGTGTTGTGCTCCTCGGCGCCCCAGCCTTCTTCGAGGTGGCTGGCTTCAATCCAATCGATGACAAGTTTTCGGTCCACGGCCATGGCGGCGTGCTGCAGGCTCTTGATGACGGAAAGGTAAGCGTCGGAGAGGTCGGTGTACTTCCCAACCATGGCGATGTGAACCTCTTCGGTCAAGGTATCGAGGTGGTAGGCCATGGCCTTCCATTCGTCCAACATGCCGGTAGCCGAACAGTCCACGCCGAGAATATCGCACAGACCCTGCTCCTGAAGCATCAGTGGGACGTGGTAGATGTTGGGGACATCGTGCGTCGACATGACAGCCTCGGGTTTGACGTGGCAAAACGCTGCAAGTTTGTTCCGAGTTTCTTCGTTCAGCGGTGCTGAGGAACGGCACACCAAGATATCGGGTGTGATGCCCAATCCACGGAGTTCCTTGACCGTGTGTTGGGTTGGCTTGGTCTTCTGTTCGCCGACGGGGCCCATCACCGGAACGAGGGAAACGTGGACGAAGGTGACGTTTTCACGACCGACACGGAACTGGAATTGGCGAAGGGCCTCAACATAGGGTGCTGATTCAATGTCACCAACGGTGCCGCCGAGTTCAATGATGCAGGCATCGGGGGTTTCGTCGCTGCCGTCGGCGGGCCGTGCCGCCACGTCTTCAATCCAATCTTGCACGGCGTCGGTGATGTGGGGAATCACCTGCACCGTCTTGCCGAGGTAGTCTCCACGGCGCTCGGCTTCGATGACCTTGGCGTAGATTTTACCGGTCGTGAGGTTGTTGTCCTTGGACAAGTTGATGTCAAGGAAGCGTTCGTAGTTGCCGAGGTCAAGGTCAACTTCGCCACCGTCGTCGAGGACGAAGACTTCGCCGTGTTCAAACGGAGACATGGTTCCTGCATCGCTGTTGAGGTAGGGGTCAATCTTAATCGAGGTGACCCGCAGGCCAGCGGCTTTCAGCAGCACGCCGATGCTGCTGGCGGTGACACCTTTTCCGAGCCCTGAGAGGACTCCCCCGCTGACCACGACGTACTTCATTGCAACATCAACGGGCTTTGAGGCCGTCGCGCCTACCTAATCAACATACCGAACCGCCCCGACAATCGCGTTCCAAGACAAGGTGAGCGAAGGATGAAAAGGCGCCCGACGAACAATACAGCGAGGGCGGACCATGGCATCGGTACCTGCAACCATGACGGCATGGACCAAGACCCGTGCCGAAGTTGGCGGCTTCTCCAAGGAAGAACACGCCGTGCCTTCGCCGGCCGCAGGTGAAGTCCTCATCAAGACTCAATCCACCTCGGTTTGCGGCACCGATATCCACATCTGGAAATGGGACCAATGGAGTCGGGACAACGTGCCGCTTGGCACCGTAACCGGGCACGAAACCAGCGGGACGGTGGTGGCTGTGGGTGATGGGGTCTCCTCGCATAAGGTCGGCGACCTCATCGCCGTTGAGTGTCATCTTGCTTGCTGGAATTGCCCTCGTTGCGAGGAAGGAAACGCTCATGTTTGTGAAAACGGGTCGATTTTCGGCGTCCACGGCCACGGTGCCTTTGCCCCGTACTTTGTGGTCCCTGCGGTCAACGCTCGCCATGTGCCCGAAGGCCTCGACCCCGGTCATGCCTCCATTCAGGATCCCCTGGGCAATGCCATCCACACCTTGACAGGAGGTCCCGTAGAGGGGGCAACGGTCGCTGTTCACGGTCTCGGCCCCATCGGGTTGTTCGCCGTGAACGCCGCCAAAGCCATGGGTGCTGCCAAGGTCATCGCCGTGGACTGGGACAACACCTACCGCATGGCGCTCGCCGAGGAACTGGGTGCCGACTTGGTGCTCGGGAAAGACCACGACGTGGTCGCCAGCATCCTCGAGGCAACCGACGGACGCGGCGTGGACAACAGCTGCGAGTTTTCGGGGGCTGCCACAGCCCTCTCCAATGCCATTCACTCCACCCGAATGGGAGGCTATGTCAACGTCCTGTCCGTGTACGGTGGCGGCACCCCAGAGGTGCCCATGAACGAGGTCGTGTTCCGCTACTTGCACCTCAAGGGCATCAACGGTCGAAAGATGTGGTCAACGTGGGACACCATGCATGACTTGCTGGAGCAAGGCCTCATCGACGTGGAAAAAGTCGTCACCCACCGCATGGGCATTGACGAATTCGAAGAAGCCGTTCAGTTGGCCATGGAAGGCAACTGCGGGAAAGTCGTGCTTGACTTCTGAAGATTAAGCCTTGATCCAACGGTAGCGGCGTGCCCCTTCCTCAACGCCTTCTTCACCGATGTCAACGAGAGCGAACTCGCCCTTGGGCTCAATCACGCTGTTGTCTTGGGTGCCCTTGTGGAGGTTTTCGTAGGTCACGTGGTCGATGGCCATGCGTCCTGCGAGTCGCTCAAACAAGCGCCAGGTGGCGACCACTTCTCGCCAACGGGGGTTGACTTTGCCTTCGAAGACCTTGGCTTTGGCTCCTGAGCCGTAGCCGCACATGCCGAACAAGGTGTTGTCGAGGTTGCTGTTGTCCTCGAGGTCGGACTCAAACGTCGACATCAACGCAAGGAAGATGGAACCGGTGTATTGGTTGCCAATCAGGCTGCTCGCACGCTGGCCTTTCTCAATGCGCTCTGCGTGAAACTGCGTGTACTGGGTGGTCTTGGAAATCTTCCGGCGGTAGACGTCCTTTTCCTTTTCCCAAGCCGCCAGTGTCTCCTCATCATCGGAGGCCGGGCGTTCAGGCATGGGACCGATCTCGGCCACCACGTCCTCCCACATCGCCGTGTGCTCACGGTCGTGGCGAAACACGTCGGGGAACATTCGCTTGGCTTGGTAGGCATAGGGCAAGTGCATGATAATGCGGGACCACTGCTGAGTGAACGGGTCATCCGCCGATGGCTCAATGCGGCCAGCCCGCTCGGCTTTGTTGCTGAAATCAAAGAAGGCTTGGCGAACAGCATTTTGGTAGCAGAGGTTGGAGAATTGTCCGTCGAACACGGGGTCGTCTCGGTGGACGCTGACCTTTTCTTCACCGTGGGCGAAGATGCCGAGCTTTCTCACGGTGGATTTCGGTAGATGGCGGATCATCCGGTCAACGAGCCCTTTCTTGACGGTCTGGCCGGCTTCCTGAGCGAGTTGAATGACGTTGGAGATCACCGAGCGAATGGACACCTCTCGTCGGGGCTTGAAGAAATCGTGGACCGGCGTGGTTGAGACGCCGATGCAGTCGGGGATTTCGAGCAGTCGCGGGTTGCGTCGAATGAGCAAGGCGCCGCCACCGGCCCCTTGCGTGTACTCGCCGGAGGATTCCAGCGCGTACTTGGCGTTATCAGAGAAAATCACGATGCCCAAGCGCTCGTCGTTTTCACTGGAGCGTGCCACCCAGTCCAGCGTGGTGTGGAGGGCATCGACAGCGCCGATGCACGCGAAGGTCATGTCGACCACATCGCAGGTGCGGAAGCAATCCTCACCGAAGCGTTCGGCGTAGCGCTGGGTCAACATGTCAACGATGTAGGTCGCCGTTGGTTTTGCACCGTCAAGCGCTGATTCAGTGCCGAGGTACATGCGACCAATGGTTCTCGGGTCGAGGCCGTTTCGGTCGATGAGTTGCATCACGGCCATGGCGCCCATCGTGGCGGTGTCTTCGTGGACATCGGGGATGGCCATGGCTTCAAGGCCGAGACCTTTGCTGAGCTTCCCGTAGTCCGCTCCTCGAAGGTCAGCGAAGTCCTTCATGTCCATGTAAAGGCGCGGGAAATGAATCGCAATGTCGTCGATTCCGACAGGGGTGTTACTTTCTTCGGGCACCTTTGTTCCTCGGACCTTCAGTATATGAAGGGCAGGTTTCAGCCACGGGCCTATCAATCCTCTTCGTCAGGCATCTCTGGAATCGAAGGATCTTGTTTGGCCCACAGCACGTCGTCGATGCGAAGGACAGAGAGGGCGGCTTCCGTAGCGCCAGCCAACACCTGACGGGTGATGCGCAACGGTTCCACGATGCCATCGTCCACCATGCTCGATGGCGATTTGTTTTCCACGTTCAACCCGATGTGGTGAGCATCAGGACCTTGGTGCGTGCTTTGCTTCGCCACCGTTTGGAGCAGCGAATCCAGCGGGTCAAGACCGGCGTTTTGAGCGAGGGTTCGTGGAATGATTTCAAGTGCGTCAGCGAAGGCTTCAATCGCCAATTGTTCACGACCGGCGAAGCCTTCGGCGAAGCGTCGCAAATGTCGGGCAAGAGCGATTTGCGTCGCTCCGCCCCCAGCGAGCAGGTATGGCTCCTCGAGAAGTTGGCACGCCACACCGAGGGCGTCAGCGAAACATCGCTCAACTTCACCGACGGTTTCGTTGGTTGAACCCTTGGCGATGAAGGTCGCCCCGCCTTCTTCGGTTTCGACGATCCAGTGCATCACGCCGTTCCACCGTTCGTTGCGACTGGCGATAAACACGCCCAGGTCAGAGGCCGTGAGACCCTTGACATCGTTGTTGAGGGTGGCGTTGGTTCCGCGAGCCAGGAGGTCGAGGTCGGAACGAGCCACGCGGCGGTAGGCTTGGATGCCAGCGTCGGTGAGGGCCGCGTGAACGTCGTCATCGATGCCTTCCTTGCAGGCGAGCAGCGTGACGCCGAGGTCGACCAGGTGGTTGATCTGGTCCAACAGCATCGTTTTTTCTTGCTGCCGGAAACTTTCCAGCACACCGGTGCTGGCGACGTTGAGTTTGACGTTGCTCATCATTTCCCGTCGTTCAAGGCCACCGTCAATCAAGGCAACCTTGCCCGATGTCAGCGACTTTGGCATGCGGTCCGTGACTCTCTTTTTGGCCAGCACCAGTCCGGTGACAAGCGAAGAGTCCGTCATGCTCCCACCCGTTTGGGTGAGGATCTTCACACGTGTTGGGTCGGCAAGGATGCCCTCTGGGCGTTCTTCAGCCACCGCTTTTGCTGCCTCAATGGCAAGGCCAGCGAGGTGCTCCTGCATGGCTCGGTGAATCTTTCCTGAGAGGGAAGTCGTGGCGGCGGCCATCATCTGGTGTTCGGTGGCGTCGATGACCAATGTCTCGAAGTGTTGCCTGCACGCTTCTTCAGCCTGACGGTACCCTCGTGCGATGGCCGAAGGGTGAACGCCCTGCAGCACCAGCTCCCACGCGTTCTGGAGCAATTCTGCTGAAAGAAGCACGGCACTGGTCGTTCCGTCCCGTGCGATTCGGTCTTGGGTGGTGGAGGCGTTGATGAGCATGCGAGCCACCGGGTGCTCGACCTTGGCCGATTCAAGGACGGTAACACCGTCGTTGGTGACCATCGTTCGCCCTTCGTCGTCGATGAGCAACTTGTCTTGGCCCAGCGGTCCCAGCGTGGTCCGCACGGCGCCTGCAAGTGCCATGGCGGCCGTGATGTTGTTGCGAAGGGCTTCACGGCCGGTGGTTCGCGTCGTCTCCTTGAGAATGGGGACTTCGCTCATACGCCGTCCACCGACCTCTTCCCCATAAGCCAAGCGCTTGAGGCTCAAGAACGGGTTCAGTCCTCGTCTTCAACGACTTCGAAGTCAGCATCAACCACGCCATCATCAACGTTGATCTCGCCGTCTTCGCCACCTTCTTGCTGCGCCATTTCAGCAGCAGCAGCCTCGTAGAGCTTGGTTGAAACACCGTGCATGGCTTCCTCAATTTCCTTGACCTTGGCCTGGATGGCGGCGTCGTCCATGGCGTCGATGTCAACGGGCTTGCCGTCGTCATCCTGCACCATCTTTTCGAGTTCGTCGAGGTGAGCCTTCACCGGGTCAACGTCGCTGTCCTCCAACTTGTCGGCCGATTCCTCGAGGGTACGCCGGGTTTGGTAGACCACCTGGTCGGCCATGTTTCGCAGTTCCACCTTGGCCTTGCGGCGCTGGTCTTCTTCTGCAAACTTCTCGGCTTCGGCGATTTTCTCCTGAATCTCGTCTTCACTGAGGGACGTGGCGGATTCAATCTTGATCGACTGTTCCTTTCCGGTGCCCATGTCCTTGGCGCTCACGTTGACGATGCCGTTGGCGTCGATGTCGAAGGTGACCTCAATTTGTGGCACACCACGAGGTGCAGGTGGGATGCCAACCAGTTGGAACTGGCCGAGGGTGACGTTGTCCTTGGCGAACTCGCGCTCGCCCTGAAGCACGTGAATCTCAACCGCTGGCTGGTTGTCAGAAGCGGTGGAGTAAATCTCGGAGCGTCGAGCGGGGATGGTGGTGTTGCGCTCAATCATCGTCGTCATGACGCCACCGAGGGTCTCGATGCCGAGGGTGAGGGGCGTCACGTCGAGCAGCAAGATGTCAGAGACACCTTCGTCGCCTGCGATGATACCGGCTTGAAGGGCAGCGCCCATGGCCACGGCTTCGTCGGGGTTGATGCCCTTGTAGGGTGGCTTGCCGGCTTCTTTCTCAACGGCGTCTTGAACGGCAGGAACACGGGTGGAACCGCCGACCAGGATGACCTTGTCGACATCGCCCTTCTTCAGGCCGGCGTCCTTCATGGCTTGGCGGGTGGGGACCATCGTCTTCTCGATGAGTTTGGCGATGAGGTCTTCGAACTTGGCTCGGGAGAGCGAGAGGTCCATGTGGACCGGTTGACCGTCGGCCATGGAAATGAACGGCAGGTTGATCTGCGTCTGCTGGGTGCCAGAAAGTTCGATTTTGGCCTTCTCAGCGGCTTCCTTCAAGCGAGACATGGCTTGCTTGTCCTTGGAAAGGTCGATGCCGGTGTCCTTCTTGAACTCACCAACCATCCAATCGATGATCTTCTCGTCGAAGTCGTCGCCACCGAGCTTGTTGTTGCCCGCCGTGGCCTTCACCTCAATTTGTGGCTGACCGTCGACCTCGTAGATTTCGAGCACCGAGACGTCAAACGTTCCACCGCCCAAGTCGTACACGAGAATGGTCTGGTCTTGCGTCTTGTCCACGCCGTAAGCGAGGGCCGCAGCGGTGGGCTCGTTGATGATGCGTAGCACGTCAAGGCCGGCAATACGGCCAGCGTCCTTGGTGGCTTTGCGCTGGGCGTCAGTGAAGTAAGCAGGACACGTAATGACGGCCTGCTTGACTTCGTGGCCGAGGTAGGCTTCAGCATCTGCTTTCAACTTCTGGAGAATGAAGGCAGAGACTTCCTGCGGGGTGTAGGTGGTTTCGTCCACGTCGGTGGTCCACTTGGTTCCCATGTGGCGCTTCACCGAGATCATGGTTCGTTCTGCGTTGGTCACGGCTTGTCGCTTGGCGGTTACGCCGATAAGTCGCTCACCGCCGTCTTTGGCGAACGCCACCACGGAGGGGGTGGTACGGGCGCCTTCGGCGTTGGGGATCACCACAGGTTCACCGTTTTCGATGGTGGCCACGCAGCTGTTCGTCGTTCCTAGGTCAATTCCAATCACTTTGCTCATTGTGTTCACGTCCTTCAAAAGATGGGGATGCCACCGTCGTCTTCGTCATCGTCGTCGTCGCCGAGGTCGATGCTCACCTCCCCCGGGGCAGGGAGGGAATCGTCATCCTCTGTCTCCAACGCCTTTCCTTGTGGCGTCAGTTTCAGGGTGATGTCGAGAATGCCGTTGTTCAGGGTCCAATCCACCACGTCGTCGCAGGGGTGGGGGAGTTCCACCAACGCCAAGGGCTTGGGTTGGGTGGTGCGCATGATTTCAATTTGCGAACCGTTCTTGATGAGCTCAATTTCGAGGTGTTCGGATTCAATGTCGCCTTTGAGGGCAAAGTCGAGGGTGACCGACATGTTCCAACCATCGAGGTAAACATCCTCAGCAGGGAGTTTGACGGTCTCGTCGTCGTTGTCTTCCAGGGCAGAAGGGTCCATTTCGACCGGAGCAGCATCCACGCGGATGTCCATGCCGAGGTTCTTGAACAGGTCCTCCACGGAGGTGCCAGCGTTGAACATCTTGGAGATGTCCGATATGTCGAAGTTGAAATTGACTTCACCTTTGGCAATTTTTTCAGGGTTGATCCCGAGGGCATCGAACTGGTCCTTGAACTGGTTCATGAAGCCCTTGAGTTGTTCTCGATTGATGGGCATGCCCATGTTTCGGAGCATCTCTTCGAGTTTGTCCAACAAGTCGTCTTCCCAGTCGTCAGCCATCGTCCAACACCACTACTAAACCATCGGTTATGTAGTTGCGAGGGTGCAACCCCATATAAATTTAATCAAATCGGCTGACTGAGGCCAAACAGGGAAAAACGCGGTCGTAACGTGTTCACGACGAACACCTCAACGGACATGGCCACTTCGGGTGGCCCAGCCTATGGGTCAATCTCACTCGCCGGTGATCAAGCGAACCATGGTGCGGACGTGGATGCCGGTGGCGCCGTGTCCGACCATCTTGTTGGTCTTGGCACCCCAGTAGGTTCCTGCGATGTCCATGTGAGCCCAGGTGATTTGCTCGGCATCGTCGCCTTCGCCTCGGTTGGGAACGAATTGCTTGAGGAAGGCAGCAGCGGTGTTGGCACCGCCCCATCGACCAGCACCGAGGTTGCGGGTGTCGGCAATCTTGGAATCGGTCATCTCCTTCTCGAAGGCGGGCAGGAGTGGCATGGGCCAGGCGAGCTCGCCAACGTCGTTGCCTGCTTCATGGATGCGGGTTCGGAAGTCGTCGTCGTTGGACCACAAGCCAGTCGCTTCGTGGCCGAGGGCCACGACGCAAGCACCGGTCAAGGTTGCAAAGTCCACGATGTATTCGGGGTCGTAATCGGTGCCGGCCTTCCACAGGCCGTCGGAGAGCACCAAGCGTCCTTCGGCGTCGGTGTTGAGCACCTCGATGGTCTTGCCAGACAGGGTGGTGATGACGTCGCCGGGCCGCTGGGCGTTGGCAGCGGGCATGTTCTCTGCCATGCACGTGATGGCGACCACCTTGCCGGGGTAGCCGCTGGAAGCGAGGGCTTCCATGGTCCCAAAGACGGTGGCGGAGCCGCCCATGTCGTACTTCATTTCGTCCATGTTGGCACCGGGCTTGAGCGAGATGCCACCCGTGTCAAAGGTGATGCCCTTGCCGACCAGCATGGGGTGTCGACCTTTTTGGTCGCCGTTGAGGGTGAAGATGACCATGCAGGGCTTGCGAGACGAACCCATGCCGACCGCCACGAGGCCGCCCATGCCGTGTCGCTTGGCGGCTTCGTAGTCGATGACCTCGACCTTGGCGTTGTCGTACTGCTTGGCCCAACGCTCGGCTTTCTCAGCGAAGGCCATGGGGTACATGTCGTTGGGAGGGCAGTTGCCAAGATCCCGGGAAAGGTGAACGCCGCCCACGATGGAAGCGGCTCGGTCGATGGCGGCCGACAGGGCCGTGGCATCGCCCTCGTTGCAGTTGATGCGAGCGGAGAGGTTCGTCTCTTCCTCATCGTCGTCCTTCTTCTTGTAGACGTCGTAGGAGTAATCGCGAAGCATCATGCCCTCAGCAAAGGAGGCCATTGAGCTAAGGTCAGCATCGTGGAAGACCACGGTCAATTCGTTGCCGTGAACCTTCTTGCAGGAAGCCACCACGGTTGCGCCGGCTTCTCGGTAGGCGTGGATATCGGCCTTGTTGGTCTTTCCAAGACCGACGAGCATGGCCTTGCCGCCATCGGTTCCCACGAGGGTCATCGTGGCGTTGGCCTTGGCCTTGAAGTCGCCATCGCCCAGCACGCGGTTGATTTGTGCTTTGAGGCTGGAGGGAATCCCCTCAACGATTTCGGGGAGTGCTTCTTCGCCTTCGAAGAGGGGGAGGACGAGGGTTCCGTTGATGTTGTTGCCTGAACTGATGGTCACTTGCATGGGTTCACCGGAATGCCCCAACGATTTCCACCACTTCAACCCTCGCAGTCATCGGTCAGCCTCGGAAGGACGTCCTTCGCCTCAAACGAGGTCGTCTTCTCGTCCGTTGAGGTCGCTGCGCTTGAGGGTGCTGATCCCGATGAGGGCGAGCAAGACGGAGATTGGATTGAACAGGCCGTAGCCGAGCAGGAATCCTTCATCCTCCTCCACCACGCTGAACGAGACGTTGCTGTCCACGGTTTCGTTGACCCAGATGGCGGCGTTGATGACGCGCTTCTGGTAGTTCAGATTCCACATGCCTTCCCCGTCAAACACATCGTCGTCCACCTCAAAGGTGACTTGAGTGGCATTGCTGGCGTTGACACCAAAGAGCGGTGATGCCCAGAGAACTTCGCCTGCAGGGCTGTGGTACTCCAAACTGGCGTTGGCGGTTGAGGCGTGGCCGTGGTTCATAACGTCCAAGGTCAGTTCGTCGTCGTCAAGCACGATGGATTGGACATCGAGTCGAGCACGCCAGTACCAGACGTTGTCAATCAAGAAGCGCATGACGTCCATTTCTTCGCCGAGTCGGTCGTTGAGGTTCTCAAAACTGCCTGGAACAAATTGTTCGTCGTCGGTTTCGAACGTGAAGGTGGGGAATCCCATGATGCCGTACCCGTAATCTCGGCTCGTGCCGCAGTTGGGGTACAGCCCCTGATTGGCGTTTTGGATGGGGATTTCCGAGACGTTCGCTTGAACATCATCACGGATGCGCCAGAACAATTCCCAGTCGGGTGGCTGCTCGGGCCATTTGCCCCACGGATAGAGCATGATCCACACACCGGTGTGCATGGTGACATAGAGGTCTGCATCGGTGACAAAGGCGTTCATGTAAGCCGAGTTGGCGGCTGTTTCCGATTCACTGAACGCGCTGCTTCCGGGCTGCGTGGTGGGGCAGGTGTTCCAATAGTGGTCGTAATTTCGGTTGAGGTCCACTTGGTTGATGTTCCAGCGCGTGTCAATGTCGTTGCCGTCTGGATTGAGCATGATGAGGATGTGGAGTTCGGTGTTCTGCAAGACGGTGATGGCCTCTTCATTGCCCTCGACCCAGCCGTTGATGTACCACTTTGCCGACAGCCAAGCGAGGGCAGTCCCGAGGTATTCGTTGCCGTGATGACCGCCGTCGATGTAGATGATTTCCTTGGCTGAACCGTTCGGTTTGGTGTCCATGGACCAGTCGGAGAGTCGAACCACCCACAGGGTCTTCCCGAGTTCGGATTCTCCAGCACTGGTCAAGTCAACGATTTCGGGGTATTCATCGGCCCAGTCGTTGACATCCAACGTCAACGCCGCCCATGTCAGATGGACGTGGCTGTCGACAGGGTCGCCGGGCCAAGCGTAGAGCTGTTCGGGGTCAAATTGAGCCGAGGCCGCCGGTATGCACGCCATCAGCATGCAGAGGACCAGCCCAACTGCTACGCGCATGGTTTCCCCTCGTGGATGCAAATCAAAAACGCTTGCATTGACGACGCTTCACCAGTCGGAGGTGAAAGCGTTCGGGTTGGCGACCTTCTCGCCTTCTCGGGTCCAAATGCTTGGCCCGTCCGTGGCGTAAATGTCGGCGAAGGGGTCGATTTCGTCTTCCTGGAGATTTCGCTGCATGTAGGCTTCCACTCGTTCTCGGAGGTCGGGCTTGAACTTCCAGTAGTGAATGCGCCATTCTCGACCGTCCCAGAGCGTGGTCTCTTCTGACTCGGTGGTGAGCAGATCGTAATCTTGGAACATGTAAAACAGGTTGCGGTCGGTTGGTTCAAGCGCATTATCGATGATACGATTGTAGAATCCAAAGAAACCCAAGGCGTGTTCTGCCATGCCTTGTGCGACTTCGGTATCCATGTCCAAATCGATGTGTTGTTGAATCGCTTTGGTCAATTCTGCGAGTGTCATTCCCATCTTTTCCCCTCCGTGCAGGCGGAAACCGGCT
>JAYYDY010000021.1:0-3268 GCA_036160375.1 Thermoplasmatota archaeon
CGAAGAGGTGTCTGAATTTCGGGTCTCCACCCAATCGTTGTCGGCTGGCGTCCACTTGGCGGAGTAGAGTGTTTTCTCACCGGTCCAGGGCTCGAGGTAGTCGTAGTCAGGGTGGCCGGCGTCCACGCCGGTGTCGAGGTCGACGATGGCGGTGCCGTCACCGTCCCACTCACTGAATGACAGGTCGATTTCCCGTAGAATCTCGCCTGATGGTGAGATGATGACGCGGTCCCAGGTATCGGTGGCACGCACCACATGGGTCGTTTCGTGCATCATGATGCCGGGGTCGGGCTGGCCGCCCCACTCGGAAGGCAGATAGAAGAATTCCAGCGGCTTGTCGAGTTCAAGGTATTCAACACGGTCCCACGTTGACATCCGGCGCAGGTCAATGGCCTTGCCTTCCACCAAACCGGCGTCCAAGAGCGGGGCCTCACCCATGAGTACAAGACCGAGGTCGGCCATGTAGGCTTCATCGTGCGGTGTGAGGGGGGAATGAAGTTGGAAGATAACTGGAAGGACGGTGGCGTCCTCAACCTCATCGAGCCGCTCCACCAAATCGGCGTTCATCTTGGTCGCGTCTCCAAGCGGGTTGGTGGAGTCTGCGAGCGGTGAAGCGGTCGCACCAACCATGAGCAATTGCAAAACAAGGGCGCACAATACCATCGCACGGCGTGTGGTTGCCATGGTGAATTTCCACAGCCCCCGTGTTATAATGCTGATGGTCCCTCGGGCAATAGCGCTATAGAGGACCGGAACCAATTCATCCACAGGTAATGGCATGCAAATGACGACCTCCAGTTATCTGACCGCGTTCCAAGGCGCACGAGCCGTGTGGAATTATCTTCGGAAAAAGGACGTTGAGCCAGAGGCATCCGCTCACGAGATGCAGATGGAAGCCGACCATCTTGAACACGAACGTCGCATGGAAGCAGCACGTCAAGACCGGGAACTCGCGCTCGCCAAGGTCAACACGTTGCGCGAGGTGGCGGCTGTCGGAGCCGAGATTCAGGCCATCGCCGCCGAGGCTGAGGCGCGTGCTCGTTCGGCACGACTGGCTCCGGTGATGGCGGCGTTTGAAACGGTTCAAGCCAACAAGCGTGCCAGAACGGAGGCGGCCCAAGCGGCCACATCTTCCGAATGATCAACCTGCTCACACGGCGTGAGGTCCGGTCCGAGGGCCCAGTGGCACAATCCGATAGGGGTTCATGTGCTGGTGCGACCAGAAGTAGTGATGCTTGATGTGGGTCCAATCGCAGGTCGCTCGGATACCAGGGAGGGCCAACATTCGCTCAACAAAGGTCTGAAGGTGAGGATAATCGATAATGCGCTGGAGGTTGCACTTGAAGTGGACCACATAGACCAAGTCAAAACGAACGAGGGTGGTGAACAAACAGAGGTCAGCTTCGGTGAGGATGCCTCGTCCATCACCCACTAACCACTCACGCTCCTCGAGGTGTCGGTCAAGCTCGTCCAGCCGGTGAAACAGGGTGGTGACGGCCGATTCGTAAGCATCTTGTGAGCGGGCAAACCCAGATTTGTAGACGCCGTTGTTGACCGATTCGTAATTGGCCGTGATCATCGCATCAATCTCTTCGATGAGGTCATCGGGGCAAAGGGTGGTGGTGATGCCAAGGGCGGCGGCCAGCGTGCCGAACATGCGAATAATTTCCCGGCTCTCGTTGTTGACGATGGTGCCGGTCGCTTTGTCCCACAGCACCGGCACGGTGCCTACATGCCCCTCATTGGTCCATTCTGGATAGGCCCGACGGTAGATGGCTTCGAGGTGGTCCTCACCGTTGACACGGTCGGGGGTGGCGCCGGGTTCATCGGGATTGAACGACCACGACCCGTCTGGGTTCATTCGCCAGTCGACCACATCTACCGAAACATGGTCCTCCAGCCCGAGCAACGTGCGGGCCATGACGGTTCGATGCGCCCACGGGCAGGCGTGGGAGACGTAGAGGTGGTAGCGTCCGCTGGCTGGCTCAAACGGGCCGTCGTGCGAAATGACGTCCCTGAATTCACTGCTCTTGCGAACAAACGTACCGCCGCTGTAGGCTTTGGTCCATGCTCCTGCTTGCTCGCCCTTGACCATGCGGCTTTCCTCGGAATGGACTATGAAAAACCTCGTATTTGATGGACCCAGTTTCCAACCTGCGACCAAGTTCAGTGTGATGATGGGGAAGGCCTTGCGTTCATGACAATGATGATGCGGGGTCGCTCCTACGACGGTGTGAGCGACCATGAAACTGCGTCTTCATCAGTTCCTTTCTCAAACCGGCGTATTTGGCTCGAAGCGAGACGTCAAGGAGGCCGTCTGGGCGGGTGATATCACGGTGAACGGCTCGGTGGTGAAGGACATCAGCTTCCAATTCAACCCGCGAACCAAGCCCGTGACCTACCGTGGAGATGTGCTTCATCTCCCCGAGGAACACGTCACGCTCATCCTGAACAAACCAGCCGGGTACCTTTGCTCCCGCCTCAACAAGCACGAGCGTTCCTTGGGAAAGACGCCGGTCTTTGACCTGCTCCCCGACCACCTTTCCCAGCGGGACAAAGATCGCATGGTCACGGTGGGGCGTCTTGACGAAGCGACCACGGGAATGCTCGTTTTGACCACGGACGGCAAGTTGGTGAGTCGGGTTACCGACCCGGAACATCACGTGCCCAAGGTCTACCTTGTCCGAACCGCTGAAGCCATCGACGAACAGACACTGAAGGCCCTCCGAGATGGCGTCGACATTGAATTGGAGGTGAACGGTGAAGTCACCCTCCATCGAACAGAACCCGCCGAGGTTCACCAACTCTCTCCCAGTGATGTGCAGGTCACCCTCCACGAAGGGAAAAAACGTCAGGTGCGACGCATGTTCTCGACTGTTGGCCATCAGGTCATTGATTTGCATCGAACGGCCATCGGTGAATTGTGGCTTGAGGACCTTGGTCTACGAGAGGGTGATTGCCTTGACATGTCGGGCATGAACGTCCTGGCCTTGATGGGCCTGGATGGGTAAGACAAACAACAAAAACCCGCACCTCGTAGCCAGCATGAGGAGTGACCATGCCCGGTGATATGTCGTGGATGAAAGCCCGATACGATGAACTCAACGAGAAATCGTTGCTGTGGGAACCTCCCACGCTTGAAGGGCCCAATGTTCCTCGATGTCAGATGGACGGGAAACCAACCATCATGCTCTCGGCCAACAACTACCTCAACCTGACCACGCACCCCAAGGTCGTGGCGGCCATGCAAGACGCCACCACCAAATAC
>JAYYDY010000022.1:0-2573 GCA_036160375.1 Thermoplasmatota archaeon
GTGTTGTCGGTGTGGCCTGCGTTCCCATTGTCACAGGGAGGTTGCGTCCCGTCATTACTGGGCTCGGGTTCTGTCTTTTCTACCACTTCGAAATCGGTCACCGCATCAAGTGTTTCAGCGCGGTCGTAATACCGGTCGTAAAGCAAGGACATGTCCCATTGGAAGTTGGCCGTTCCCGAATTGTTAAGGACGTTGAAGTAGCGCTCATCGCCATAGGTGTACCACGGGTCGAGGCCGACGTAGGTCATGTCTCGGGTCACGCTGTCAAAGTCATTGGCATCCCCAAAGGCAGCCGTCATTTCTTCAACATCAAAGCGCATGGCCATCGTCAAGTTCTCCACGATGCTGCTCCACGATTGAGCGCCATCGGGGGCAGCGAGGAAGGTCACGTCGACGGCCTTGCCGAACTTACCTGCTGGTTCAATGTCGTTCCCTTTCAAGCCCGCCATGAGGTCCTCATCACCGTAGACCGCTAAACCACCGACGACCGTCAAACGAACGTCCGGGTCAATGGCGTTGATGAGGTTCCTGTAGGGGTTGGCATGGATGTTGTCAATGACGACTAGGTCTGCGGCCTTACCTGCTTCCAAGGTACCGACTTCGTTTTGCCAGTTGGTGGCGAGCGCAGCACCGGACGTGACCATTTCTACCATTTCGTAATCGGTGAAGATGTCGCCCAGCATTTCGTCGTCCCAGAGGTCGGCGACCTTGAGTTCGTGCAGGGGGGATTTGGAACCCGAAGGGGCCCAATCAGGTGCCAGCGTGATGTGAACCCCAGCCGCCTTGGCCGCAGCAACGTCGGCCGTTTGACCGTAGAGGAGGAGGTTGGATAGCGGCGACCACACGAGCGTAGCACCGACGTTGGCCATCTGGGTGAATTCTTGTTGACCGAGGGCCACGCCGTGAATGAGGACCAATTCGCCCACGAGCAGGTTGTTCTGAACGAGGATGTCAAATTCCGCACGGCTTTGTTCGTCCACGCCCTCGGCTATGTGAATGAACCAAGCGTCAAGCTCACCGCTGGCGTTTCCAGTCTTGATGTGATTGCCGACATAATCGGAGGTCAGTTCGGTGACTTTGGTGTGGATTTCGTCCCGGCCGAAGTTGTAGTCCTCGATGTTCCTTGATAGAATCGTGGCATAACTGTCGTCGGGGTTGCTTGGTCCTCCTTGAGCCGCTGTCGCACCACCGACAAGGGACTTCATTTCGATGTACTTCATCGCCTGCGATTCCATGTTCCAATAGGGCCCGGAGTGAACCAGCATCTTGGGTTTGGTGACTTGCTCGCTGTAGTCGGGGTGGTTTTTCCATTCGTAGCGGTTGTTGTAACCGCCCCATGCATTGCGGTTGTTCTCGGGCAGGTGGGGGGTCATGTCCCAGAGCGGCGCTTGGTTGTAGTGAAGGTGGTTGTGCAAGTCAAGCATGCCGGGGTAAATCGTTCCGTTCGTCTCCAAAATCGGCACGTTCGTCAATTGAATGTCCGAGGGAACATCGTTTTCCCAAACGGCCTCAATCATGCCGTCCTTAACGAGGATGTGGCCTTCGTTGATGACATCTGCCTCGCCGGTCATGGGCACGATTCGACCCTTGAGCACATACGCACCCGAGTGGACATTATCGTTGAGTCCGTAGCAGCGAACCATGTTTTGGGCGACGCTGTAGGTGGCGTCATCACCCCAGCCTGGCGTGGGCGGGCCGACCTTGGTGATCGTGCCATTGGGGGCTTTGACGTAGGATTTGTCCCACCAAGAGTCCTCTCCGGGGAACGAAAGCGTGTCGATGACGTTGCCAAAACTGTCGGAAATGGTGGCGGTGTCACCGTCCCAATAATCCAGTTCAATTCTCGAACTCTCTCTGAAGATGACGATGTAGCCGCCCGGCTCGATGGTGGTGTTCCATGCGAGACGACAGGGGCCAGAACCGCCCTCGGCGATGTCGTCGAGCAACCAATCGGAAACATCAACGGGCTCAGCGCCGGAGTTCCAGAGTTCAATGAACTGGTCGGAAGATGAACCGATGTCGCCGTCGTTGTTCCAGTCCGTGCCGTTGTAATCTGCGGAGCTCGCTGAGACCAAAATTTCGCTGATGCGTACATCGTTTGCTCCACGGGCGCTGGTGGCGCTTGGGCCGTCGCTTGCGGCGGGAAGAACGGTGCTTGCACTCTGTCCGAGGAAGAGGACGACGATGAGCAGGGCGAGGGCCAGCGGTCGGCGCATGTTTGAGGGAGTGAATCTCGGCTCATAAGACCGCCTGCCAACATGCTAGCCTTTCACATGCCTTCAAGAAGGGTGGAGTTGAGGGTCTTGTATGGCCACGCTGGAAATGAGCGAACCGATGTTCGCTGAAACGATTGAAAACAACGAACTCGTTTTGCTCGACTTTTGGGCAGAATGGTGCGGTCCGTGCAAGGCCTACGGGCCGGTGTATGAGCGTGTGTCTGAAGAATTCCCGGATGTCGTTTTTGGTAAAATTGACACCGAAGAGCAACAAGCGTTGGCGGGCATGTTTGGTATTCGTTCCATTCCCACAACGATTGCCTTCAAGCAAGGCATCGGCGTTTTCATGCAACCCGG
>JAYYDY010000023.1:0-3262 GCA_036160375.1 Thermoplasmatota archaeon
GTGCATCTCAATCCGTCCTGTGCTCTTGCCACCATTCCACCAGTGAATCCGACGTCGGCCCGCTCAACACCGAAACACGCGCTTCGCTGAAGTGGTCCAAAGAGAGGATGGTTGAGCGTGCATTTTCTCCCATACAAAGAATTTCGTGAGGCACCTTGAGGTCGTTCTCTGCCCAAGAGCGAGCCGATGAAGCAGAGGACAAGACCAGCACGTCGAGCGGATTGATGTCAATGGGGGCCATGGCCTTCGGTTTGTTCTCGTAGCCAACCCACGATGTCACGCTAAAGCCTGCTTCGCGAAGGGTCTCTTCGAGTTCCGGGGCCGCAAGGTCTGACCGGGGCAAGAAAAAGGTCGTGTTTGAGTTGAAGTGCTCCACAATGTAGGTGCCGAGTTCGCGAGCGTTTCGTGCACGGGCGCACACGGCAACCGTCACGCCGAGGCGGAAACAGGCGCGGGCCGTCCCTTCACCGATGGCGAGCCATGGGATTCGACCGATGTCGGGATGCACTTCAGCAGCAGCCACGGCGCACTTGGCGGCGAAAGGCGACGTGAGCACCAGGTACGGCCAATCCCGTTTGCTCGGGAAGGCCTGGAGGAACGCTGAAGGCCAGCGGTCAAGAAGAGGCACGAGATCGACCACGGGGACGTTCTCCATGGGAACATCGTGGCTGGCAAGGACTCGCGAAATTCGATCGGAGTTGAGCGTCGAAACATAGCGGGGGCCGTCGCCTTGCATGCTGATGCCGTCCAGCGATTGAACCGGGAGTTCAATGGTCAAGTTGTCCATCGGACCTGCAAAGCGAAACACGTCGTAAACGGAGCCCTGACAAAAGATCGCTCGCCAATTTTCCGGGGCCACTTGGAGATGAACCTCCTCGCCATCCACACCGATGCCGGCCGGGAAGAGGCATCCACCTCCAACCTCTTTGAGCAGTCGTCGTTCGGCCGAGACGTCGCGCTCGGTTTGTTCGTGATTCAAGATGGTTCGAATCGACTCAAGTTCCTCGAATCTTGCCTTCGTGCAGTGGACTGCAATGGCCCCTTGACCGGGTGCTGTTGGCCAGTCAGACGGGTCGATACGAAAAGCAGAGAGCCCCCCCTTGACGGCGTCCAACGCACCGATGCTGTTCAATCGGGCAAGCCCGACTTCTGCCAGAACCACGGCATCAACGCGACCCTCCACCAATCGAGTAAGTCGCGTTTCAACGTGGCCTCTCACCGCCAGGGGAATGATGTCAGGGCGTTGACTCAGCAGGAAGGATTGGCGCCGACCGGACACTGTACCGAAGGTTGCGCCGGTTGGAAAGTGTTCGAGAATTTGGGCCAGGGGTGTAGATGAACGGTGGCTGAGGACATCATCAAGCGAGGGTTCACTTCCCGTGTTTCTGACGATGATGAGGTCGGTGGTGCAACCTCGCTCGAGGTAAGCGAGATGGTCAATGCGTTCGTCAACATCCACCGGGACGTCTTTGCTTGAATGCACGGCGATGTCGACCTCACCGGAGAGCAAACGGTCGTCGATGGCGTGGACAAATTGCCCCACCGAAGCGGAAAGTTGGCCTCCCAAACTCCGGTCGCCGGTTGAAGAGAGGGGCACCAACGCTGCTTCGATGCCATGACGCTCCAGTGCTTTGAGCACCGTGGTGGCTTGCCACATAGCGAGGTTGGAGGCGCGCGTCCCGATGCGTACGGTCATGAGGCCCCTCCGAAAACCGAATTCGGCTTGCTCATGGCCAGAACGGATTGTTTGACCTCATGGTCCACATGGGCAAGGATGGCTGAACTCAGTGTTCGTTCCGTGTTCACCACGAACTTGGACAGCGTTGAAAGGTGAAACGGAGAGGATTGGTGGCAAATCCAGGTGGCAATTTCTCGAGAAAAGGCACCCAGTTGAGGGACGTCTTCGGCCGTCGCATGGTGGGATGTTTCCCATGTTTTCGCCAGCCCTTCCATCGTTTGGTAGACATGTGCACGGAATTTTCCTTGTGCTTTGTTCTCCAGGGCTTCGCTGTAGCGTTCTTGAATCGTGTCAATCATGGCTTCGCTTTTGGCGATGGTGGCGTCGTAATCCCATTCTTTTCCGAGGTTCCGAGAGACTTTGATCCAGTGGTTCATGCCCAGCAGTGTTTGATGTTCACCGACACCCGATTCATCCAGCGAAGGCGGCCATGAGAAGTCCATGATGGTGGTGGGGCCGGCCACAGGAAGTGGGTGTTGCAGGTCGTACGTGGGCGTGGCGTTTCGAATGGTTGAGATGACCAAATCGGGTTGCTGTTCGCCTTCATTCCAAGCATCGTATGAGATCATCGTGCAGCGTTGAGCCAAATGGGGGGCACGCTCAGCCGACACGGAAGGGTTTCGGGAAACCACCGTGATGTCGGTTTGGTTGGCATCCAGCAGCGCTTCGACCGCTTTCATCCCCATGTCCCCAAAACCCAGCACGGCTGCTTTCATTGGACCATGTTCGCTCAACAACCCATCGAGGGCCGTGGTGGCCAGGGACAGCATGGATTCGGTCGTGCTGGTGAAGCCGAGTTGCTTCCGAATGGAACGATTGGCGGCGACCACGTGTTCAAAGAAACCCGAGTTGTAGTGGCTGATCAGCCCACGGTCTTTGTGGAAGTTGATCGACTTGCGGAACTGCGACATCACCTGCAACTCACCCATCATGAACGAATCAAGGCCGCTGCAAATTTTCACGAGTTGACGCCAAGCCGTGGTACCCTCAAACACCTCGAACGGCAGGGATTCGAGTTGATTGACGTCGACGAGGGTCGAACAAAGAGCGTCCGGCTCGATTCCAAACCCAACGTAGAGGACACGATTGCACGTGGAAAATTCGAAAATTTCCGCCTGGGCTGCCTCGCTGATGCTGCGGATGTAGGCCGCTCGTTCGTCGTCCGAAATGCCCTCTGTCGTGATGGCTTGGGCTGCGTTGATGGTGTCGGAAGTGAACTTGAGAGCGGCGAGGGAAATGCGCTCGGCGTCCGGCTCGCCTTCACCATCGACACGCTTGGCAACCGCTTGGGCCAGCCACGCCAAATCGATCAGTGCGTCGCTCACTCAAGCCCCCCGTGGTGAGGGACCATCATGGTGCTTAGGAACCTTTGCAAGAAGCGACGACGAGAGGGTGTTACGTTCCTATTTTGAGATGTACCAATTCTCACAATTCAGGCCGCATCGGGCGAGGTTTATGCCCCTGAATTTTGCTCGTGTCCGTGCGAGCGTTTGATAGGTTCGTGAGGTCGCCCCGAACCATCCG